>NZ_JACHDL010000037.1:0-59807 GCF_014201055.1 Paraburkholderia sp. CI2 | reverse complement strand
GCCGACGCAGGCCTCTCGCAGTTCGTGAGCCGCGAAGTGACGAAGCTCGATCGTCCGGAACTGACGAGCGCGAAGATCATCGTGTCGGGTGGCCGGGGTCTGGGCAATGGCGAGAACTACATGAAGGTGCTCGAGCCGCTGGCCGACAAGCTCGGCGCGGCGCTCGGCGCATCGCGTGCGGCCGTCGACGCGGGGTTCGTGCCGAACGACTATCAGGTCGGCCAGACGGGCAAGATCGTCGCGCCGCAACTGTACGTCGCAGTCGGCATCTCGGGTGCGATCCAGCACCTCGCCGGCATGAAGGACTCGAAAGTCATCGTCGCGATCAACAAGGACGAAGAAGCGCCGATTTTCAGCGTGGCCGATTACGGTTTGGTTGGCGATCTGTTCACCCTCGTGCCGGAACTCGTGAGCGAACTCGGCTAAGCGCCGCGGCGCCTGAAAAGAGGCCGCCGAAAGCAAGCGAAGGGCGCAGGACCGACCAAGTCCCGCGCCCTTTTTTCATATCAAGGGAGGAGAACCGAAATGAGCTATACGGCGCCCATCAAGGACATGCTGTTCGTGATGAAAGAACTGGCCGGACTCGAAGACATCGCGAAGCTGCCCGGCTTCGAGGACGCGAACCTCGACACCGCGCAGGCCGTGCTCGACGAGTCGGCGAAACTATGCGGCGAAGTGCTCGCGCCGCTGAACGTCGACGGAGATCGCAATCCGAGCAGCTGGAAGGATGGCGTGGTCACTGCGACGCCGGGTTTCAGGGAAGCCTTCCGCCAGTTTGCCGAAGGCGGTTGGCAGGGCGTGCAACATCCGCTCGACTACGAAGGCCAGGGCCTGCCGAAGCTGATCGCGACGCCTTGCATCGAAATGCTCAACGCGTCGAACCTCTCTTTTGCGCTGTGTCCGTTGCTGACCGACGGCGCCATCGAAGCGCTGCTAACCGCTGGCAGCGAAGCGCAAAAGCAGACCTATGTGCCCAAGCTGATTTCCGGCGAATGGACCGGTACGATGAACCTGACCGAACCGCAGGCCGGCTCCGATCTCGCGCTCGTACGCACGCGCGCCGAGCCGCAGGCCGACGGTTCGTTCAAGCTGTTCGGCACGAAGATTTTCATCACGTGGGGCGAGCACGACATGGCGAAGAACATCGTGCATCTGGTGCTCGCACGCACGCCGAACGCGCCCGATGGCGTGAAAGGCATTTCGCTGTTCCTTGTGCCGAAGTTTCTCGTCGACGAAGACGGTTCGCTCGGTGAGCGCAACGACGTGCATTGCGTGTCGATCGAGCACAAGCTCGGCATCAAGGCGAGCCCGACCGCGGTGCTGCAGTTCGGCGATCACGGCGGCGCGCTCGGTCAGCTGATCGGCGAAGAGAATCGTGGCCTCGAATACATGTTCATCATGATGAACGCCGCCCGTTTCGCGGTCGGCATGCAAGGTGTCGCGATCTCGGATCGCGCATATCAGAAGGCGGTCGCGTATGCGAAAGAGCGCGTGCAGAGCCGTCCCGTGGACGGCTCCGCGAAGCAGTCGGTCGCGATCATCCAGCACCCGGACGTGCGCCGCATGCTGTCGACGATGCGCAGCCTCACCGAGGCGTCGCGCGCGCTCGCCTACCTCGCGGCCTCGCACTGCGATATCGCGCATCGTCATCCGGACGATGCGACGCGCGCGAAGCATCAGGCGATCTACGAATATCTGGTGCCGATCGTGAAGGGCTGGAGCACGGAGCTGTCGATCGACGTGACGAGCCTCGGCGTGCAGGTGCATGGCGGCATGGGCTTCATCGAGGAAACCGGCGCTGCCCAGTACTACCGCGACGCGCGCATTCTACCGATTTACGAAGGCACGACCGCGATCCAGGCCAACGACCTGATCGGTCGCAAGACGCTGCGCGACGGCGGCAAGGTCGCGAAGGAACTGCTCGCTGGCGTCGCCGAAACGGTTGAAGCGCTTGGCGCGCAGCAGGGCGCGGCGTTCGTGTCGATGCGCACACAGCTCGCGCAGGGCCAGCGCGCGCTTGGCGCGGTCGTCGATTTCGTCGTCACCAATGCGAAGGGCGATCCGAATGCGGTGTTCGCGGGCAGCGTGCCCTATCTGAAGCTCGCGGGCATCGTGCTGGGCGGCTGGCAGATGGCGCGTGCGCAGCTTGCCGCGGCGACGAAGCGCGACGAGGACCCAGCGTTTCATGACGCGAAGATCGCGACCGCGCGGTTCTACGCCGAGCACGTGCTGCCGCAGGCGACGGCGCTCGAAGTGGCGATCGTCAGCGCGAAGGGGGGCGAGGGCGTGCTGGCTTTGTCGGAAGACCAGTTCTGAGCATGCCTCGATGCCGGCCGCGATCGCGGCAGCACATTGAAATGCAAGCGGCGCCCCGCGAGGCGCCGTTTGTTTGTCCGGCTGCTGTTCGTTGCGGCCTGCGCCGCGGCCCGGGCCGCGTCAGCGCACGCACTCAAACTCACGCATACGCCGGCCGATGCTCGCCCGCGGTCTCGCCGAGATAGCGATGCACCGACAGATCGTCCGCGCGAATCGCGGGCTGCTTGCCCGACATCAAGTCGGCGAGCAGTTGGCCCGAGCCGCACGACATCGTCCAGCCAAGCGTGCCGTGGCCGGTGTTCAGGAACAGGTTCGGAACCGGCGTGCGACCGACGATCGGCGTGCCGTCCGGCGTCATCGGCCGCAGACCGGTCCAGAACGTCGCCTTCGAGGTGTCGCCGCCGCCCGGGAACAGGTCATTCACAGAAAGCTCGAGCGTCTCGCGGCGCGCCTGGCGCAGCGATTTGTCGAAGCCGACGATCTCGGCCATCCCGCCGACGCGAATCCGGTCATCGAAGCGCGTGATCGCGATCTTGTAGGTCTCATCGAGCACGGTCGACACCGGCGCGGCAGCCGCGTCGACGATCGGCGCGGTGATCGAATAGCCTTTCAGCGGATAGACCGGAATCTTCACTATGCCATCGAGGAAGCGCGTCGAATACGAGCCGAGCGCGACCACGAACGAATCCGCGCGCACGAGTTCGCTGCCGCACTGTACGCCGGCGATGCGGCCGCCCGCCATCGCGAGCGCGTCGATCGACGTGTTGTAGCGGAACTTGACGCCCAGTTCCTCGGCGAGCGCCGCGAGGCGCGTCGTGAACATCCGGCAGTCGCCGGTTTCGTCGCCGGGCAGGCGCAGGCCGCCGGTGAGCTTGTGCGACACCGCGGCGAGTGCTGGTTCGGCCTTGGCGAGTTCGTCGGCCGTCAGCAGCTCGTATGGCACGTTGGCTTCCTGCAGCACGGCGATGTCTTTCGCGGCGCCGTCGAACTGCTGTTGCGTGCGAAATACCTGCAGCGTGCCGCCGGTGCGGCCTTCGTACTCGATGCCGGTGTCGGCGCGCAACGCCTGCAGGCAGTCGCGGCTGTATTCGGCCAGCCGCACCATACGGCCCTTGTTCACCGCATAGCGCGGCGCCGTGCAGTTCTGCAGCATCTGCCACATCCATTGCAGTTGGAACGCGGTGCCG
This sequence comes from Paraburkholderia sp. CI2, assembly GCF_014201055.1. Lineage (NCBI taxonomy): Bacteria > Pseudomonadati > Pseudomonadota > Betaproteobacteria > Burkholderiales > Burkholderiaceae > Paraburkholderia > Paraburkholderia sp. CI2. The sequence continues at coordinate 56,304 of NZ_JACHDL010000037.1, read as the reverse complement.
TCGACGCGAATCGCTAGCGGCGCGTGCTTCTGGAACATCCACTTGACGGCCTTCAGCGGCACGCCCGGGGCGGCCCACGGCGAAGCGTAGCCCGGCGAGATCTGGCCCGCGTTGGCGAAACTGGTTTCGAGCGCCGGGCCGGCCTCGCGATCGATAACGGTCACTTCGTGACCGGCGCGCGCGAGGTAATACGCACTCGTCACGCCGACGACGCCACTGCCCAAAACGACGACTCGCATAGCTGCTCCAGATATCCAAAAATTGAGTGAGGGCAAGGCGCTCGTCGGAGGTTCGATCTGATTCGATCCGGCGAGCTGCAATGTGAGGTGAAATGCCGTTTGCCCAGTGTTAACCGCTATACTATTAACAGTGAGACAGGTTTTGTTATTGTATTTTCATCATTTTTAGAAAAAACACCATGCGTACCCAGCGCCAGCCCGTGCGGGCTCTCGACAAGCTCGATCACAAGATCCTGCGGCTCCTGCAGCAGGACGGCCGTATGGCGATGAAGGACCTGGCGGAGCAGGTCGGTCTGTCGGTGACGCCGTGCATCGAGCGCGTCAAGCGGATGGAGCGCGACGGCGTGATCACCGGCTACTACGCCCGCGTGAACCCGGCCGAGCTGGGCGCGGCGCTGCTCGTGTTCGTCGAGATCACGCTCGATCACAAGAGTGGCAACATGTTCGATCTGTTCCGGCGCGAGGTGCAGAAGATCCCCGAGGTGCTCGAGTGCCACCTCGTGTCGGGCGATTTCGACTATCTGATCAAGGCGCGCATCGGCGAAATGGCCGATTACCGCAAGTTGCTCGGCGACATCCTGCTGCAGCTGCCGGGCGCGGTGCAGTCGAAGAGCTATGTGGTGATGGAGGAAATCAAGGAGACGCTGACGATCGCGGTGGGCGAGTAGGTTGCCGGTTCACTGAGGGGTTGGACGCGCATCAAGCGACCAACGAAGTGCTCGACAAACGGCGTAAACACTGTATATTTATACAGGTGTTTTGCGCCGCTTTCCTTTGGCGCTTCCTGTTTGCGTTTGCTTTGCGTGGCCCGCCGTGGATGACCCCGACACCCCTGACATTCCCGAATTTCCGATCGCGCCGCCGGCGCCTCGCAAGGGGCGCGGCGCGGTCACGAACCTGCAAGGCCGCTACGAAGTCGACCAGCGCGAAGCCGTCCACGACGGCTGGCAGACGGCCGACGAAGACGGGGAGCCGAAGGTCCTGCGCACGCAGGTGTTCGAGGAGCGCGCAAAAACCATCCTCACACGCAATGCGTCGCCGGACATTCCGTTCAATGTGTCGCTGAATCCTTACCGGGGCTGCGAACACGGCTGCATCTATTGCTTCGCGCGGCCCACGCACAGCTACCTGGGCTTGTCGCCCGGGCTCGATTTCGAAAGCCGCATCTACGCGAAGATCAACGCGCCCGAACTGCTCGAGCGGGAACTGTCGAAGAAATCCTATGTACCCGAGCCGATCGCGCTCGGCGTCGCCACCGATGCATGGCAGCCGGCCGAACGTGACTTGCGTCTTACGCGTCGTGTGATCGAGGTGCTCAGCGAGCGCAACCACCCGTTCGCGGCGATCACCAAATCATCGCTGATCGAGCGCGACATCGACCTGCTTGCGCCGATGGCCGGGCGCGGGCAATTCATGGCGGCGATCACCATCACGACGCTGGACGCCGACATCGCGCGCACGCTCGAACCGCGCGCGGCCACGCCGTCGCGCCGGCTGCGCACGATCCGTACGCTCAGCGAGGCGGGCATTCCGGTCGGCGTCAGCATCGCGCCGGTGATCCCGTTCGTCACCGAACCGGATATGGAGCGCGTGCTCGAAGCATGCGCCGAAGCGGGCGCCAGCAATGCGAGCTATATCGTGCTGCGGCTGCCGTGGGAGGTCGCGCCGCTGTTCAAGGATTGGCTGGGCGCACATTTCCCGGATCGGGCCGAGCGCGTGATGAGCCGTGTGCGCGACATGCGAGGCGGCAAAGATTACGATTCTTCGTTCTCGACCCGCATGAAGGGAGAGGGCTTATGGGCGGATCTGCTCAGGCAGCGCTTTCACAAGGCCGTGCGCCGGTTAGGGTTGAACGGGCGCGACCGCGGCATTCTCGACATGTCGCATTTCCGCCGGATCGAGCCGCCGCGCGCCGAGCAGGTGAGCGCACCGGCGCGCGACAATCCGCAACTGAGGCTTTTCTAGCGCGCAGGAACGTCTGCGGGTCCCGCCACTGGGGCATTACTGCGAAATCGCTTTGGCCGCTTCGACCTGACTTTCGAAGTAGGTCTGGAACGCGAGCGCGAGACCGGTCATCAGCAGAAACGCACCGATCAGCAGCGAAAAGATCACGACGAAAATGACCGTCCAGCCGGAGCGGCTTTTGCGTTGCGTGTGGGTGTTGAATTGCGCATCCCATTTCTGATCAGGACGCAGCCCGTAGACGAGCGCCGCCAGAAACGCGGCAAACAGCGAAACCGCGCCGATCGGCGCGAGCGCCCAGCCCAGGATCGACGCGCGCTCGGTCGCGACCAGCAGCATCACGCCGGGAATGCCGACCAGCGTGCCGAGTAGATGCGCCCAGCCGTAGATGTCTCGGGTGCCGTACAGATAGAAGCGGTGGGCGCCGAGGCTGCCGAACAGGAACGCCAACGCGGCGGTGAGCGTCTTGGATCTGAAGCGCGGGGAAGTCGAGGCAGCGGTGGGCATGAACGCGTGGGCAGAGTGACGGGCGGTCGAAAGGAGCGGCGCGCCGCGGGGGCGCGGGCCGACGCGCATTCTACGCCTGCGGCGCGCGGGTGGTCACGTGGAGGACGATCGCCCAGGCTGAAAGCGGGGTGGCGGGATGCGCCGGACCTGGCTCAAGGTGAGTGCAGCCGTTCAGCCGGACATGCGTGCATCCGCGTATTACGGCGCTGAATACGTGACGCGATAGATCGCGCCGGCGGTATCGTCGCTGATCAGTAGCGAACCGTCTGGCAGCGGCAACACGTCGGCGGGGCGGCCCCAGACCGATTCGCCGGGTTGCAGCCAGCCTTCGGCAAAGACCTGCTGGCGTGCGTGGCTGCCGTCAGGGTCGGTGATCACGCGCACGACGCGGTAGCCGACCTTCTTGCTGCGGTTCCACGAGCCGTGCTCGGCGATGAAGATATTGTTGCGGTAGTCGGCTGGAAACATCGGGCCGTCGTAGAAGCGCATGCCAAGCGCCGCCACGTGCGCGCCAAGCTTGACCACTGGCGGCGTGAATTCGCTGCACGGATGATCCTTGCCGAACTCGGGGTCGGGCGTGTCGCCGCCGTGACAGTACGGAAAGCCGAAGTTCATGCCGACTAGCGGCGCGCGGTTGAGCTTGTCGCTCGGAATATCGTCGCCGAGCAGGTCGCGACCGTTGTCGGTGAACCAAAGTTCGTGGGTGACCGGATGCCACGCGAAGCCGACCGAATTGCGGATGCCGCGCGCGACGACCTCGTAGTGGCTGCCGTCCGGGTTCATGCGGCCAATCATCGCAAAGCGGTCCGGATCTCTCTGGCAAATATTGCACGGCGCGCCTTGCGGCACGTACAGCTTGCCATCCGGGCCGAACGCGATGAATTTCCAGCCGTGATGCGTGTCCGTCGGCAGCTTGTCGGTGACAACGACGGGTTTCGGCGGATCGTTCAGGTGCGAGTCGATCGCATCGAAGCGCACGATTTTCGACACGGCCGACACATACAGCGCGCCGTCGCGCCACGCGACGCCGGCGGGCATCTGCAGCCCGGACGCGATCACGTGGTGACCCGTCACGCGGCCGTTCCGCAGCTCGAGCGCATACACATGGCCATCGTCGCTGCCCACGTAGAGAATGCCCTTGGGCGACAACGTCATCGCGCGCGCGCTCGGCACCTCGTCCGACAACACTTCGATGTGAAAGCCCGGCGGCAGCTTGATTTTCTCGATGGGCAGCGCGGCGATTGCCGTCAACGCCTGCGCGGCGATAACCGCGGCCGCTACCGCACGTAGAATCCGGCTGCACGAGGTGCGCGAAAGTCCAGCAAAGCGTACGAAAAAGGCACAAAAGGCGAACGGAAACGGGAGTTTCGGCTGGCGTTGCACAGGCGCTCCTTCAGGTAATTCGGGCGTTTGAACCGGTTCTCGCACCTCTTGTAGAAGGTGGGTGCAGCCCGGTTCCGCAGTTTATCCCGGTAAGTGTTTGTTATGGCGTTGGTTTCCCGCTATAATCGCGTGTTTCAGTCGTTCCGAACCCCGGTTTTCAAGGATTCTAGTATGGTCATCATCCGCTTGGCTCGTGGCGGCTCCAAGAAGCGCCCGTTCTACAACATCGTCGCCACCGACTCGCGCAGCCGTCGTGACGGCCGCTTCATCGAGCGCGTCGGTTTCTACAACCCGGTCGCTACGAAGGGCGAGTCCCTGCGTATCGCTCAGGATCGCCTGACGTACTGGCAAGGTGTTGGCGCGCAACTGTCGCCGACCGTCGAACGTCTCGTGAAGGAAGCGCAAAAGGCGCAGCCGGCTGCTTGATATGGCGGCCCGCAGGCGTATCGTCGTCGGTTCGGCCGGCGGCTCGCGCAACTCGCGTGAGCAGTCCGATGCGCAATTTGTTTTACTGAAGCAGACGCCAAAGCAGGCTGCGAAGTTGTTGTCGAGGTTATTCGATGTCTGTGCGTGATTCCGGCAGTTCTGGTAGCGTCAAGGCAGCTTCGCGCGCAAAGGCGTCTGGTCAGGCGTCGTTCGGTGCATTCGTCCGCAAGCCGGTCGAACGAACCGACGGCAAGGCGAAAGAGGCGCAAGCCAGTGCTGCGAACGCCGATTTCGAAGCTGCAGAAATGCGCATCGAAACGGCCGCAAGCTGGCCGGCCGATGCGGTCGAAGTCGGCGCAATCGTCGACGCCTATGGTCTCAAAGGCTGGGTCAAGGTAGCCGCGCATGCGGATGCCGGGCAAGGCGGCGACGTCTTGCTGAGCGCGAAGCGCTGGTGGCTGCTGAAAGGCCAGGAGCGCAAATCGGCGCCGTCCTTGCAGGCCAAAACACATAGCGACAGCGTGGTCGCCCGTCTGGGTGGCGTCGCTGACCGCGATACGGCGTTGGCTTTGCGCGGTTCTCGCGTATACATCGGCCGTAGCGAATTTCCGGCGCTCGAAGCCGACGAATTCTACTGGGTCGATCTGATCGGCCTGGACGTGGTGAATCTCGCCGGGCTCAACCTCGGCAAAGTCGCCAGCATGATCGACAACGGCGCGCAGTCGGTGCTGCGCATCGAATATCCGGCTACCGACAAAAACGGCAAGCCGGTCGCAGGCGAGCGTTTGATCCCGTTCGTCGGCGTCTTTGTCAAAACGGTGGACCAGGCGGCAAAGCATATCGTCGTCGACTGGGAAGCTGACTATTGAAATCTATCGTTGAGCGGGGAGAGCGATGCAGTTCGATGTCGTGACGCTCTTTCCAGAAATGTTCCGCGCGCTGACTGACTGGGGTATCACCAGCCGGGCCGCGAAGCAGCAGCGCTATGGGTTGCGTACGTGGAATCCGCGCGATTTCACGACCGACAACTACCGCACGATCGACGATCGCCCATACGGCGGCGGCCCCGGCATGGTTATGCTGGCCCGGCCGCTCGAAGAGGCGATCAGTGCCGCGAAAGCGGCGCAGTCGGAGCAGGGCATCGGCGCGGCGCGCGTCGTGATGATGTCGCCGCAAGGCGCCACACTGAATCACGAGCGCGTGATGAAGTTCGCGGCCGAACCCGGTCTGATCCTGTTGTGCGGGCGCTACGAAGCGATCGACCAGCGTCTGCTGGACCGTGTCGTCGACGAAGAAGTAAGCCTTGGCGACTTCGTGCTGTCGGGCGGCGAGTTGCCCGCGATGGCGTTGATGGATGCGGTCGTGCGTCAGTTGCCTGGCGTGCTGAACGACTCACAGTCGGCGGTGCAGGATAGCTTCGTCGATGTGCTGCTCGATTGTCCGCACTACACGCGTCCCGAGGAATACGAGGGCGTGCGGGTGCCTGATGTGCTGCTCGGCGGCCATCATGCGGAAATCGAAGCGTGGCGGCGGCGCGAAGCATTGCGCAACACGTTGAACAAGCGGCCCGATCTGATCCTGAAGGCCAGAAAGAACAGAATGCTGAGCCGTGCCGACGAGGCGTGGCTCGCGAGTCTCGCGAAGGAAGAGCCGAAGGCCTGAGGCCCGGTCTTTCAAGCGGACACAAGGTGGTGCCGTGCATGCGTGTGCGGTGCCAGATGTGAACCCATCCTCTATCGGGGCCGTAGCCCAACGCAGTAAGCGCGTGAGGCAGGTACGAACGCCGACAAGATGGATCTAGGAGTCAGTGATGAATCTGATTGCAAAACTCGAGCAGGAAGAAATCGCGCGCGTTCTCGGCGAAAAGACCATTCCGGATTTTGGTCCGGGCGATACGGTCATCGTCAGCGTGAACGTGGTTGAAGGCACGCGTAAGCGTGTGCAGGCTTACGAAGGCGTCGTGATCGCCAAGCGTAACCGTGGTCTGAATTCGTCGTTCATCGTCCGTAAGATTTCGTCGGGCGAAGGCGTCGAGCGTACGTTCCAGACGTATTCGCCGCTGCTGGCTAGCATCGTCGTCAAGCGTCGCGGCGATGTGCGTCGTGCGAAGCTGTACTATCTGCGCGAGCGTTCGGGCAAGTCGGCTCGAATCAAGGAAAAGCTGGTCTCGAAAGACCGCGCTGCTTCCCAAGCGTAAATGCTGTAAGAAAAAGCACCCCTCGCGGGTGCTTTTTTGTTGGCCAGGTCAAAATAGCGGCATGTCCACGCTCATCAGAGAGACCCGTTGATCCGCCCCGTCTTTGAGCCCGAAACTCTGCCTGTCATCGCGACAGGCGCCGATCTGCCACCGGTCGCGCGCGAGCGTCTGACGCCCGATGCACTGCGGGCGCGCTTTGATCGGCAGCTTGCCTGGACACCCGAGAAAATTGCCGATGCGCCGTGGCGCAATACCGACCTCGATCCGCGCGTGGCCGCGGTGCTGGTGCCGCTCGTCGTGCGCGCGCGTGGTCTTACCGTGTTGCTCACGCAGCGCGCGGACCATCTGAACGATCACGCCGGTCAGGTGAGTTTTCCCGGCGGCCGCCAGGAACCGTTCGACGCTGATGCGACTGCCACGGCTCTGCGCGAAGCGCGCGAAGAGGTGGGCCTCGACGCGTCGCGCGTCGAAGTTCTCGGCGCGTTGCCCGACTATCTCACTGGCACCGGCTTTCGCGTGTCGCCGGTCATCGCTCTTGTGCACCCGCCGTTCTCGCTGGAGATCGATACGCTCGAAGTGGCCGAGGTCTTCGAAGTGCCGCTCGCGTTCCTGATGGACCCGTCCAACCACGAAGAGCGCCTGTTCCGCTACGAGGGCGGAGAGCGCCGCTTCTTCGCGATGCCGTATCCGCGCGGCGAATTGACGGTGGCTCCGGAGGCCGCCGAGCAGCGCGGCGCGCACCACGCGCAGACGGTCACGCCAGCAGCCGTGCAAGGCGGCCATCATTTCATCTGGGGCGCGACGGCGGCGATGCTGCGCAACCTGTATCGGTTCCTCGCCGCATAAATTACGTGACTCGCATCGCCGCGTCGACGATGCACAGTTGCGCGAACGACGCACTTGTCGGCGCTTTGTCAGCATCCGCGTTCAGACTCATCCGACCCTGTGCTATCGTTATAAAACAATCGTAAAAACTTAAAAAGCACGGCGCATCGCATGACTTTTTTCTCCGTATTGCTGGCTCTGATCATTGAACAGGTACGCGCGCTGTCGCCGAACAATCCGTTGTCCGCGTTGCTTCAATACCATGCGGAGTCGGCGGCGCAAGGATTCGATGCTGGCAAGCAACGTCACGGTCTGCTCGCGTGGCTCGTCGTGGTGGTGCCCTGGACGCTCGCGGTCGCGCTCGTCTACTACGTGCTGTATCACATTCACTTCATGCTCGCGTTCCTGTGGAACGTCGTGGTGCTGTACTTCACGCTAGGCTTCCGGCAGTTCAGCCATTACTTCACCGACATCCATCTCGCGTTGAACAACGACGACGTGCCACGCGCGCGCGAAATTCTCAACGAATGGACGGGGCTCGAGACCGTCGACATGCCGGTCAGCGAGATCGTGCGTCACACGCTGATCCACGCGGTGGTCGCGTCGCATCGCCATGTGTTCGGCGTGTTCTTCTGGTTTCTGATTCCGGTCGGTCCCGCTGGCGCGGTGCTGTACCGTTGCGCGGAATATCTCGCGCGCGCATGGGCGCGGCCGGCCGACGACCGCACCGTCGCGTTTTCGAGCTTCGCGCAGCGCGCGTTCTTCGTGATCGACTGGGTGCCGGCGCGGCTGACGTCGCTGGGCTTTGCGATCGTCGGCAATTTCGAGGATGCGATTTACGCGTGGCGCAATCATGCGCGGCAGTGGCCCGATACGAACGACGGCGTGTTGCTCGCCGCGGGCAGCGGGGCGCTCGGCGCGCGTCTGGCCGGGCCACTCGCGGAGCCGTCGAGCCTCGACGCGCTCGCCACGGGCGACGGCGGTCCGATGCAGGTCGGCGACGACTGCACGCCGCGCACGCTGCAATCGGCAGTGGGGCTGGTGTGGCGTGCAGTCGTACTGTGGATGATCCTGCTGTTGATGCTGACCATCGCGGTGTGGCTCGCCTGAAGCGGCCAGGCCACGCGCGCAGCACAAGAAGAAGCCGGGCAATGCCCGGCTTCTTCAATTCCCGACTCCACTTCACCCCTTCAACGGATCGCGCACAGTCCCGCATTGCCAGCACACGGTGAACTGCGCCTCGAGCACCTCGCCGCACTGCTGACAATGCCATGGAGGCGCGCCCGGCGCCGGTCCTCGCGAGGCCGCTTCGATCAGCCGCCGCGCGATCGCCTCATCGCGTTCATCGACGAGCCACAGCTCCGGCGCGCACTGGTCGGCCGGAATCTCGCCGAGCGCACCGTTTAGATAGCGGTTGTGCAGCTCGCAAGCGATGCCCGCGGTCTCCAGCACGTTGACCCAATGCTGTCCGATGATCAGGTTCGGCGCGCGCATCAGCTTCATGTCAGCGGACAATCTGGCTCGCCTCGTGCACGAGCTGCGCATAAAGCGCATGCCGTTCGCGGCGGATGCGCCCGTCGGCGACCGCTTCGAGGATCGCGCAGCCAGGCTCGTGCAAATGATGGCAGTTATAGAAACGGCAGTTTGGCAGTAGCGGCCGGAACTCGGGGAACGCGCGTTCGAGCCGGCCTTCGGTCAGGTGATGCAGGCCGAATTCCTGAAAGCCCGGCGAGTCGATCAGCGCGCCGGCCGCGCCGTTGACGCCATTCACGCCGGTCGTGCCCTCCGACCGCGGCAGCGGATAAAGACGCGTGAACGTCGTGGTATGGCGCCCGCTGTTCAGCGCGGTCGAGATCTCGCGCGTCGCGACTTCGGCATCGGGAATCAGCAGGTTCACGAGTGTCGATTTGCCCATGCCGGACTGGCCGAGCAGCAGCGTCGCGTGACCATCCAGATGTTCGGTCAGCGTGGCGCGTGCCGCCTCGGGCTGCATCCGGATCGACGCTTCGAGCACCGGATAGCCGAGCGCGCGATACGGCTCGAGCCGCTTGCGCGCGCCGTCCAGAGCATCGGTGACGTCGATCTTGTTCAGCACGATCAGCGGCTTCAATTCGTTCGCCTCGGCGGCGACGAGCGCGCGGCCGAGCAGATCCTCGCTGAAATGCGGCTCGGTGGCGAGCACGATCAGCAACTGGTCGAGGTTCGCGGCGAACAGCTTCGACTTGTACTGATCCGAGCGATACAGCAGATTGCGCCGCTCGCCGATCTCGACGATCACGCCTTGATCCGCCGAGGTCGGCTCATAGATCACGCGATCGCCGACCGCGACCTCGCTGCGCTTGCCGCGTGGGAAACATTGCAGCAACGCGCCGCCGTCTTCAGGAGCGACCAGATAGTGGCGGCCGTGCGCGGCCACCACGAGGCCGCCCGTGCGCGCGCCGTGCATGCCGGATGCGGTGGCCGACGCGCCGCGCGCCGCCTTCTTCGGAGCGCGGCCGCTCATGCGTGCTGCAGCAGTCGGTCGATCCGCTGCGAGGCCGGCGGATGCGAATAGTAGAACGCGGTGTAGATCGGATCGGGCGTCAGCGTCGACGCGTTGTCCTCGTACAGCTTGACGAGCGCGTTGACGAGATCGTGCGCGTCGGTTTGCGTCGCCGCGAACGCGTCGGCTTCGAACTCGTGCTTGCGCGAGCTGAGACTGCCAAGCGGCGTGACGAAGAACATGAACACGGGCAGCGCGAGGAAGAACAGCACGAGCGCGAGTCCGCTATTGCCGCCGACGAGCGACGGCCGCACGCCGAGCCCTTCGTAGAACCACACGCATTGCGTCAGCCAGCCGAGCAGCGCGAGCATCGCGAGGCTGATCGCGAACGTGACCAGCATGCGCTTCATCACGTGACGACGCTTGAAGTGGCCGAGCTCGTGCGCGAGCACCGCTTCGATCTCGCGGCCCGACAGGCGCGCGAGCAGCGTGTCGAAAAACACGATGCGCTTGCTCGCGCCGAAGCCGGTGAAGTACGCGTTGCCGTGCGCCGAACGGCGGCTGCCGTCCATCACGAACAGGCCCTTCGCGGCAAAGCCGCAGCGCTTCATCAGCGCCTCGATGCGGGTCACGAGCGCTTCATCCTTCAGCGGCTCGAACTTGTTGAAGAGCGGCGCGATGAAGGTCGGGAAAATCAGCAGGCCGAACATCTGGAACGCGACCCACACGACCCATGCCCACAGCCACCACAGGTTGCCCGCGCGGTTCATCAGCCACAGCACGACGAACAACAACGGCAGGCCGAACGCGATGCCGAGCAGCGCGCCCTTCAGACGGTCGAAAAAGAACAGGCTTTTGCTCATGCGATTGAAGCCGAAGCGTTGCTCGACGACGAACTGCCGGTAGTAATCGAACGGCAGGTCGATCGCGCTCGTGATCGCGATCACAGCGGCAACCAGCGCGATCTGACCGACGTAGCCGCGGCCGAGCCAGTCGGAGATCGCGAGATCGAGCATCTGCACGCCGCCGAGCAGCGTGAGCCAGATCAGCACGGCCGCGCCGACGACGATCTCGACCATCGCGAGCCGCGTGCGCTCGACCGTGTAGTCGGCCGCGCGCTGATGCGCGGTGAGCGCGATGGTGTTCGCGAACTGGCTCGGCACCTGTTCGCGATGCGCGACGACGAAGCGGATCTGCCGCGACGCGAGCCAGAGTTTGGTGCCGACCATCGCGACGACGGCGACGACGAACAGGGCGGTGAAGTACAGGGTAGGCATCCGGGGATTCCGTGGTATCTATGCGAGAATTATATGTTTCTTCCCGCCTCGCGGCGGAGATACGGTTTAACGTGACGGTTCAACGCAAGAGCTCCGGGTAGCAGTTCAGGGCGGCGCTTTGGCGCGGCCGGCCCGGCTCGAACCGCGCGAATCGATTTCAAACGAACACATGCCGCGCCGCGCGGGTTTCCAGCTAAGCCCGCCGCGCGGCCCTCAGGGTTGCCTTCATGACTGACATCCTCGCATCCACCGAACAGCCGCCGCTCGTGCGCAGCGACATGAATCTCGTCTGGCTGGACATGGAAATGACCGGGCTCGAGCCCGACACCGACCGCATCATCGAGATCGCGGTGGTGGTGACGAATTCGACGCTCGACAGGATGGTCGAAGGTCCGGTGCTCGCGATTCATCAGAGCGATGAATCGCTCGCGAAGATGGACGAGTGGAACCAGAACACGCATGGCCGCTCGGGGCTGATCGATCGCGTGAAGGCGTCGACTGTCAGCGAGGCCGACGCGACCGCGCAAATCCGCGAGTTCCTCGGCCAGTACGTGCCGCCCGGCAAGTCGCCGATGTGCGGCAACTCGATCTGCCAGGACCGCCGCTTCATGGCGCGCTGGATGCCGGATCTGGAGAGCTTCTTCCACTACCGCAACCTCGACGTGAGCACGCTGAAGGAGCTGTGCCGGCGCTGGCAGCCGGTCATCTACAAGGGCTTCCAGAAGCGCGCGATGCATACGGCGCTGGCCGATATCCACGAGTCGATCGACGAGCTGAAGTACTACCGCGAGCATTTCCTCGTGCCGTCGGCGCCGGACGCCGCCGCGAGCGCTCAGTAAAGCGCGGGCCTGCACGGGCCGGCCCCGAACCTCGAACCTCAGTCTTGCCGCGGCGCGCGTTGCGCGCTTTTCGGCCGGAACGCCTTGACCACGTCGACGTTCGTTTCTACGTAAGGGCCGCCGATCAGGTCGATGCAGTACGGCACCGCCGCGAAAATCCCTGGCACCTTGACCATGCCGTCATCGCGCAGGCCTTCCAGCGTTTCCCTGATCGATTTCGGCTGGCCGGGCAGGTTGATGATCAGCGCGGCGTGTCGTTCGGTTTCGCGGATCACCGCGACCTGGCGCGACAGGATCGCGGTCGGCACGAAATTCAGGCTGATCTGCCGCATCTGCTCGCCGAAGCCGGGCATCTCCCTGGTCGCGACAGCGAGCGTCGCCTCCGGCGTCACGTCGCGGCGCGACGGTCCGGTGCCCCCGGTCGTCAGCACCAGATCGCAGCCCACTTCGTCGACCAGCTCGATCAGCGTCGCCGAGATGGTCGGCGCGTCGTCGGCGATCAGCCGCGTGACCACCTGCCATGGCGAGCTCAAGGCCGCGCCGAGCCACTCCTGCAGCCCCGGAATGCCCTTGTCCTCGTATACGCCCGTCGACGCGCGGTCGCTGATCGACACGAGGCCGATCACGATTTCGTCGGGGTGCCGACGTTGCTTACGTTGATCAGGCGTCGCGGTCGTCATCGTCGTCTTCCGCGGCGAGGTTGGGGTCGTGCGCGTCTTGCGCTTCGTCGTCGGTGCCGGCCGCGCTCTTGATCCACTGGAACAACTCGCGGAAGTAGCGCGGCGGCTTGCTCTGCTCCGCTTCCTTGCGCGCGTTGCGGATCAGCGTGCGGCCCTGCTGCGGGTCGGCGCTCGGGTGCTGGCGGATGAACTCGGTCAGCGCGGCGTCGTCGGCCAGCAGCTTTTCGCGGGTGCGCTCGATCCAATGGAGCTTCGCCGTCTCCGACTTGTTGATGCCCTTGTAGGTGTCGAGCGCGGTGCGCAGCGCGGCGGTTTCGGTGTCGAGCAGCGAGCGCATCACGCGGCCGACGTACTGGATCTGGCGGCGCTTGCCTTCGTGGTCGGTGATGCGGCGCGCTTCGCGCACGGCTTCGTCGAGCTTTTCGGGCATCGGCATGCGCTTGAGCGCGTCTTTCGGCAGCGCGACGAGTTCCAAGCCAAGATCCTGCAACGCCTGCATTTCGCGTTTGACCTGGGACTTGCTCGGACGATCGTAGCCGTTTTCGTCGACTTCCGTGACGACGGATTCGATCGGTTGAATGCGGGTTTTGCGTGTCATGCCGGTATTGTAACTTGCCGCGCCGGCCCGACCCGCGGCGGCGCGTACCTTGCTATGATCGCGGGATGCATTTATCCCGCACCCGCGCGCCCGCGCCGAATACGGTGCGCATATCCGGGCCGCGCGGCCCCAACAGGACGGCAACCACAATGGCAGCAGACATGGACGTCAAGCAGCGCTTTTTTCCGCATACCCAGGATGAGCTGAAGGAAATCGCCTCGGACATCCTTCGTCACGCGAAGGCGCTCGGCGGCACCGACGCCGCGACCGAAATCTCCGAAGGCGACGGCCTGTCCGTCTCGGTACGGCGCGGCGAAGTCGAGACGATCGAGCACAACCGCGACAAGATGGTCGGTGTGACGGTGTTCATCGGCAACAAACGCGGTAACGCGAGCACCTCGGACTTCTCGCCGCAGGCATTGAAGGACACGGTCGCGGCCGCCTACAACATCGCGCGCTTCACCGCCGAAGACAATTGCGCGGGCCTCGCCGAAGCGGAGCTGCTCGAAACCGCGCCGCGCGACCTCGATCTGTACCACCCGTGGAATCTGTCCGCCGACGAAGCGGTCGAAATCGCGCGCCGCGCCGAAGACGCCGCGTTCGCGACCGATCCGCAGATCAAGAACTCGGAAGGCGCGAGCGTGTCGGCACAGCACTCGCAGTTCGTGCTGGCGACCTCGCGCGGCTTCCTCGCCGGCTATCCGTATTCGCGCCACTACGTCGCGTGCGCGCCGATCGCCGGCAGCGGCCGCAACATGCAGCGCGACGACTGGTACACGTCGACGCGCAGCGCCGACGAACTCGCCGATCCCGAAGCGGTCGGTCGTTACGCGGCGCAGCGCGCGCTCGCGCGCATCGGCGCGCGCGGCCTCGACACGCGCAAGGTGCCGGTGCTGTTCGAGGCGCCGCTCGCGGCGGGCCTGCTCGGCGCATTCGTGCAGGCGACGAGCGGCGGCGCGCTGTATCGCAAGACTTCGTTTCTGGTCGACAGCCTCGGCAAGCCGGTGTTCGCGCCGCACGTGCAGGTGGTCGAAGACCCGCACGTCGCGCGCGCGATGGGCAGCGCGCCGTTCGACGAGGAAGGCGTGCGCACGCGCCAGCGCCCGGTCGTGAAGGACGGCGTCGTCGAGGGCTACTTCCTGTCCACCTACTCGGCGCGCAAGCTCGGCATGAAGACCACCGGCAACGCGGGCGGCTCGCACAACCTGTCGCTGCTCAGTTCGAACACGCGCCCCGAGGACGACTTCGAGGCGATGCTGGAGAAGCTCGGCACGGGTCTGCTGCTGACCGAACTGATGGGGCAGGGCGTCAATTACGTGACCGGCGACTACTCGCGCGGCGCGTCGGGTTTCTGGGTCGAGAACGGCAAGATCCAGTATCCGGTCGAGGAAATCACGGTCGCGAGCACGCTGCAGGAGATGTTCCGCCATATCGTCGCGGTCGGCGCGGATACGATCACGCGCGGCACCAAGCAGACCGGCTCGGTGCTGATCGAGCGGATGACGATCGCGGGGCAGTAAGCCGGACGGCGCGTTCCAACGCAGCCCCGTATCAAACGAAAACGCCACGCAACTGAACGTTGCGTGGCGTTTTTTATCGCTTGCGCGGCGCGCGCCGTCAGACGTCCTTGCGCTGATACGTGACGAATGCGTAATCGAAGTCGTTGGGCGCATTCGAGTGATGCGCTTCGCGCGCGATTTCTTCCCACACCTGCGGGTCGATCGCGGGGAAGGTCGCGTCGCCGTCGAAGTCGGCGGCGATTTCGGTGACGATCAGCTTGTCCGCATGGCGCAGCCCTTCGTCGTAGAGCTCTGCGCCGCCGATCAGAAACGCCTGCGGCGCCTGGTCCTGCGCGGCGAGCGCGAGCGCTTCGTCGAGATTGGTCGCGGTGTCGCAGCCCTGAAAGCGCCGCGAGGCATCGCGCGTGACGACTATGTTGCGGCGTCCCGGCAGTGGCCGGCCGATCGATTCATGCGTTTTGCGGCCCATGATGATGGGCGCGCCCATCGTCGTGCGCTTGAAGAATTTGAGGTCTTCGGGCAGTCGCCAGGGTAACTGGTTGTCTCGGCCGATCACGCCGTTGCTGGCGCGAGCGACGATCAGGGTGAGCGTCGTCATCGAATGGAAAGAGGAGGGTAACCGGGCGATTCTACCCGAGCCGTCGATCCACACCGACGCGTACCCGCCGCTCACGCCCGCGCCGGCCCGTCCGCGGGGAGCGCTCCCTTGTCGTCGGCGCTGCCCGGTTCGCGCAAGCCGTGCACGCCCATCAGCCGATACAGCGTCACGCGGGAAATGTTCAGATCCACCGCCGCCTCGTTCAACCGGTGCCGATGGCGCAGCAGCGCGGCCTCGATCGCGCGCTTCTCGGCAGCCTCGCGCGCCTGCGTGAGCGTCATGCTTTCCTGCTCGGTGTAGCCCGCGAGGTCGAGGTCGTCGGCCGAGATCAGCTTGTTCTCGGCCATCACGATCGCGCGGCGCACGCGGTTGATCAGCTCGCGCACGTTGCCGGGCCAGTTGTAGTTGTAGAGCGCCTCGATCGCCGACGGCGTGAAGCCGCGAATCTTGCGCGCGTTGTCGGTCTTGAACTTGTGCAGCATGTGGTACGCGAGAATCTCGATGTCCCGCCCCCGCGCGCGCAGCGGCGGCTCATCGACGCGCAGCACGCACAGGCGATGAAACAGATCCGCACGGAACTGGCCCTCGCGCATCGCGCCGTCGAGATCGACGTGGGTCGCCGAGATGATGCGCACGTCGACCGGAATCGATTCGCGTCCGCCGAGCCGCTCGATCTTGCCTTCCTGCAGAAAGCGCAGCAGGCTCGCCTGGCTTTCGAGCGGCAGATCGCCGATCTCGTCGAGAAACAGCGTGCCGCCGTCTGCCGCCTCGACGCGGCCGATCTTGCGCTGATTCGCGCCGGTAAAGGCGCCGCGCTCGTAGCCGAACAGTTCGGATTGAAGAAGATGATGCGGGATCGCGCCGCAGTTGATCGGCGTGAAGGGCGCCTTGCGGCGCGGCGAGCGCTCGTGGATCGCGAGCGCGGTCAGCTCCTTGCCAGTGCCCGATTCGCCCGCGATGAACACGCTCGCGTCGGTGTTCGCGACCTTGCGGATCGTGCGAAAAAGCTGTTGCATCGCCTCGCAGGTGCCGACCATTTCCTCGTCGCCCGCTTCGCTGACGGGCGGCGGAAGTTCCGGGTCGCACAGCGCGACCATGCCGAACGCGTGGCCGGCCAGATAGTCGATCGTCGCGTGCGCGACGGGCAGCTTCACGAAGTCGAAGCAGTAGTGGCGCACGAGGCGTCGCACGAGCGGATCGTCGAGCCGCTCGTTGGTCGCCAGCGCGATCCAGCCGATCTGCTGCTGACGCAGGCTCGCCTCGAGCCCGCCGATGTCGCGCGGCGCGAAGCTCGCCAGATCGACGATCCCCGCGCATGCGATGTCAGGTTTCACGAGCCGCCCGAGTTCGTGCGCCGAGCGCGCCGCCGCGACCTGCCAGCCGCGGCTTTGCAGATGCGCGATCAGCGTTTCGTCGGGCGTGCGCGCGACGTACAGCAACTGTCGCTCGACGCCGCGCACCGCGGCGCTCGCCGGGCCGCCGGCTTCGTTGCTTGCCGGTGGGAGAACGCCCGGCGCCGCCGCGGACCCAGCGGACGACACGGCGGCGCGCTGCTTCGGCACCGCGAGCGACAGATGCGATCCCGCTGCCGCGACGGAAGCCACACTGTTCAGATGAGGTGATTCACGCACGTTCGACCTCGTATCGTTGGCACGTCAGAAGGTGTACGGAAAGCGCATGCCGACCACGAAGTTCGGCGCGTCGGGTGTGAGTCCGATCGATACCGAGCCGTTGATGGTCAGATGCTTGTTCACGACGTGGTTCAGGCCAAAATTCATCGCCGCGGCCGTGGTTTCGCTGCCCGGCACCTTCTGATAGCTGCCGCCCGGCGATTTGGTCTGCGACGCGGGTTCGAGCGCCATCGTGAACGACACGCTGGCCGAATCCTTGTCGGAGAACGCGAGCGCGACGCCTCCGCCGAACTGCACGATGTCGCCGAGCTTGACCGTCGCCGGTTCGGTTTGTCCCTGCACCGACGAGATGTCCGCGAACGAACGCGCGAGGTTGTAGGTATAGGAAACGCTGCCGAACAGCACGACCGGGTCGTAGGTCTTCAGCACCGACAGACCCGCCGTGATGTTCCAGAAGCCGGTGCCGGTCGGCAGTCTGGTCGGCGCGACGAGGTTGGTGTTGTCCGCGTCGACCTGCACGACTTTTTCGCCGAACGGCGAACTGCCGGTCGGCGCCTTCACGCGCAGACTGCCGACCACGTCCGGCAAGGCATTGGTTTCCCTGACGAACTGGTAGTAGAGGCCGAAGTTCACGTCGCCGATGTCGTGACTCGACACCGTCGCGTCCGACAGCGTGCTCGCCGCGCCGCCCGCGCCGCCGACGATGAAGGTGCTGCGCCGATACAGGTACGGCACGTCGACGTCGACATTGATGCGGTCGGACACGCCGTAGCGCGTGTCGAGGTCCGCCATTACCTGGTGCGACTTGGTCTGGCCGAGGTTGATGTTGCCGAGGAAAATCGCGTCGAGCGCGAGGAAGCCCGACAACTGCAACTGGCGACGGTCGTAGTAGGTGTCGCTGATGCCGAAGTCCATCGTCAGCTTGTGGTCGAAGAGCGGCGCATGCTCGCGTTGCACGAC
Organism: Paraburkholderia sp. CI2; assembly: GCF_014201055.1. Lineage (NCBI taxonomy): Bacteria > Pseudomonadati > Pseudomonadota > Betaproteobacteria > Burkholderiales > Burkholderiaceae > Paraburkholderia > Paraburkholderia sp. CI2. The sequence continues at coordinate 38,180 of NZ_JACHDL010000037.1, read as the reverse complement.
CGCCTGCTCGGCCTGGGTGCGCACCGGTTCGTTCGCGCGCTGGGTCCGGCCGACCGCGCCGCTGCCGTCCGTGGCGGCGGGCAGGCCGCCGGCGCTGGCGTTGCCTGCATTGCTGCCGTCCGGCGTCGGCGGATTGACCGGCACGCCGGTCGCGGTGCCGGTGGTGCCCGCCGGCGCGGGCGCGCCGGGCGCGATCTGCGCGAGCGGCGGCAGCGGCACCGGCAAGCCGTCGGCGCCGGGCTGCTCGGCCACCGTGTCGCTGCCCGCCGGGGCGTCGGCGCCCGGCACGCCGCGTCCGCGTTGCGCCATCTCGAGTTCGGTGACCTGCCGTTCGAGCGAATGGATCTGCCGCTGCTGCTCGTCGACGACGCGCATCAGCGTGTTCAGACGGTCCTCCACGGATTGACCGGCGAGCGCCTGCGCGCTCGCCGACTGAGAAAGAGCCCACAGCATGACGGCGGCCGGAATGGCCGCGAGAGCCATGCGCGGTGCCCTGGTAGATGACACTTTTTTCATTTTTGCTCCCCCGGTGGTCCGGCCGCGCGGTGCTGACTGCGCGGCCGTTTCTTTACTGCTTTTGCTGCAACTGGCGGGTGGCGGCCCGCTTCGTCATCTCCTGTTTTGCAGTGCCTGCAGTACGCCTAACTGACGAAGCATCGAAGCCGACATCTGCTGGGTTTGCAGATGCAGTTGCAGGGCGTTGGCGACTTGCTGGTTATTGCCTGCAATCTGCAGCAACTGGGCGATCTGCCCGTTGCTCGGCGCGATGGTCTGGGTGGCGAGCCCAGCGGGTGTCTGCAGCGCCACGTTCACGCCGTTGCTGCCGAACGAAATGCCGGCTTTCACGGAGCCGGTCGAATTGCTGGCCGATGCCGACGGCGCGTTGGCGGAGCCCGTCAGCGTCACGGCGCTGTTGTTGAAGTCGATTAGCGCGGCGTTGGTGCCGCTGTTTCGATCGCCCGCGACCTGGGTGATCTGCGACACACCGTTGACGCCGACGCTCTGGCCGCCGCGCGCCTGGGCATTCGGGTTGGCGCCCGAATCGCCTGGTTGGCCGTGCGCGCCGCCGCTCACGCTGGCGAACGTGCTGACGGAGCTCGTGAGCTGGCCGCCGCCGTTCTGCACCGCGCTCAGCGATCCCTGGGCGAGCGCGCTCGCGCCGTTGGGCAACTGCCATTGCGAAATGACGTTCAGCACGAAGCCGGAGATCATCGTCGCGCCGGCGTATTTGCCGGTCTGGGTCGCGAGCACGTCGTCGCCGACGAGTTGCACCCGCAGGGGCGCGGCGCCTGGCTCGGGCGGTATCGAAAGTTCGGGAGCCGGTGGCGAGGCGGCGCCCTCCGAAGCGTGGGCGAGGCCGCCTGCGCCGCAGGCGACGGCGCAGAGCACGAACCCAAGCTGTGTGAAGTGTGACTTCATGGCGGGATCAGAACATGTCTGCCTTGTTCAAGCCGTACTCGAAAAAGGGAGTCGCGGCGGTGCCGGCTGCCAGCGCAGCGGCGCGCAGCTTCAGCGCGAGCGACTCGTTGTCCTGCAACAGTGGTGAATCCTCCCTGAAGGGTTTGCCGAGGACCGCGAACACGAGACCGTTCCAGGTCTTCGCGAAGTCCTCTTCGAGCACGATGCGATTGCCGAGCGCCGGGTCCGCGATGAACACGCGACCGTCCTGCGCATGCTTGACGATCACGAAATGCTCGTAGCCGTCGATGTTCATCAGGACCATCACGGGGATCTGAAGATGGTGGAGCGCTTCGACGTTGACGCGAAAGCCGCGGCCGCGCAGTCCGATGGTCTCGACGAAGTGCTTCATGTCGAGCATCGAGAAGCCGTTCTTGACGACGACTTCGGGGGTTGAAAAGACCATCATCCGGCGAATCAGTTCGGTTTCCGGAATATCGATGCCGTAGCCGTACTTGAGGAGGGTGGCGAGCGCCGCCGCGCCGCAGCTGTAATCGAATTGCTGATTGACGATGTGGTTGTAGCGCAGGTCCTTCATCGAACGGACCGTCTTCGTCAACGGCACGCCGGCGAACGTGGACGTGTCGATGCTCGACTGTGCGGCGGCGTGATCCGCGCACAGCACGCACCCTGCCAGCGCTACGGCGAACGGTAGCGCCCGGAACCCCTTGAACCCGGTCATGCTGGTCTCCTGCCCGATCCGCGCCGGCAGCTTCGATGGCTGCCGGCGCGCCCCTCCGACTGCTTAGTGCTTCTTCTGCTTGCCCGCGCTCGCCGCGTCGTCGGCTTATTTGCCGCTGTTCAGCGCCGCGATGGCAAGGCCGTTGTGCTGCAAGTTGCCCGCGCCGCCGGCGATGTTCACGCCGATGTTTCCGGAGGCGCCTTTCAGCGTATCGGCACCCAGACTCGCGGTGCCCTGGAATTGCCCGTGGACGGCCATCGTCGCGGATTGCGAGTTGTCGTCCGTCGCATCCATCGCGGTGGTCAGCGCCTTGCCCGGCGAGGTCGTCGTCACGGCGCCGGCAAGCGCGTTGTCCTGCGCGTTGCCGATACCGGAAGCGATGTTCACACCGACGTTGCCCGTCACACCCGACAGCGACCCGTTGCCGACCGACGCGTTCAGATTGAAGTTGTGGATCGTTGCGCTGCCGCCCGAGGACTGCACGTTGAAGGCCTGCGCGTTGCCGAACACGTTGCCGACGTCGACCGAGGCGAGCGACACGTCGTTGCTCTGCGCGTTGTCGATGCCTTCCGCGATGTTGATGCCGAGGTTGCCCGACACGTTGCTGGCTGCGTTGGTGCCGGTGGTTGCATTCAGCGTGGCGGCCGCTTCGTTGTTGATGTGCTGCGTGATCGAGCCGCGCGTCGTCACGTCGGTCGTCGACATGCCTGCGTCGATGCCCCAGGCGGCGCCATACGAGTCGCTCGACGACGAGCGGCTGCGCGAGTAGCCCGACGATTGCTCGCCGACCATCGCATAGCCGGAGCCTTCGCTCGTCCTGAAGCCCCATGAACGGCTTTGCCCGGACGCTTCGCTCGCTTCGAAGCCGCCGGCGACGCCCGACGAGTTCGCGTAGCTCGATTCGCGATAACCGGCCTGCAGGCCGCCGCGGGCGCTGAACGAGCCGCTGCCGTGCGAGAACGTGTTGTGGTCCTGATAGCTGTAGCTGCCGCCGATCGAGCCGCCGGCCGACAGATGGCCGCCCGAGTTCTGACTTGTGTGCGAGAAGCTGCCCGCGATGCCGGCTGCCTGCTGGCTGGTTTCATAGCCGCCGCTCGTCACGCTCGCGCTCTGGCTGCCGTACGCATAGCCGCCGGAGGCTTCGAAGCCCTGCGAGCCCGAGCTCGACGACGTATGGTTTTGCGTCGTGAACGCGAATGCCGAGCCGCCGCCCCTGACCGACGTTCTGCTGTTGTTCAGGGTCGTGGTCACGTTGCCGCTGGTGTAGGTCTGCGCCTGTGGATCGAGCGTCGCATTCACGTTGACGGTCTGATTGTTGTTGATCACCGCGTTAGCCGTGCTGGAGACATGCACGCAGCCAAACAGTCCGACCAGACCTTCGACGCCGACCATCTCGCCGACGACCGTCGTATTGAACAGGTAGGCCTTCTGCGGCGCGGCAAGCACGCTGCCGGACGCGGCAACGAGAACGGCCGTGGCAATAAAAGTGCGCTTCATGATTCGCTCCGATACTTAAGTGTGGTCAGTTAAAAAAAGTGCCCGCCGGGGGACGGAGCACAAAACTGTTTGCCGTGGCATTACCGGCGCCGGCTGCCTGGTTGATTTGCACGATTCCGTTCGCGTTGCGCAATGCATCGCTGGAAATGCTTGCCTCGCGCACGCCGTGAATCGCATTCGACTGCCCCGGACTGCCGTTTTTCGGGGCCGTCGCGGATAGCTCCCCATCCGAGACGGTCTCGACTCCGAGCGCCGCAGTCCCGATCTGGGTGCTGTTGCGCTGCAGATTCCCTGCTCCGGCCGACTGGTTCACCAGCACCGCGCCGGATGTGTTCGAAAACGCATTGGCTTCGATCGACGCTTGCGCGCGCGGCACGTTCGCGGCCACCGACGCGCTTTGCACGCTCGCGTTCGCGTTGCCGACCGCGGCGCCGTTCGTCACCGTGATCTGGTTGGCCTGCGCGTTGTCGAGGCCAGCCGTTTCGTTGACCGTGAGCGCGCCCGTCGCGCCCATGCCCGCGCCGGTGCCGATCGTCGCGATGGCGCCGACGATGGGCACCGCTTGCGCCTGCGCGTGAGCCGCGCCGGCGACGAACGCAGCGACGCCCATGCACAGGCACGCGCAGACGCGCAGGGCCGGGCGTGCCGCAGCGATTTGCCGCGAGCGCAGCGAGGGGCGCAGACGTGTGCTCATTTCAGACCTCCGAGCGTGCCGCCGAGGACGTTCGATAGCGGCGCGAGCGCGCCCGTCACCGACGAGCTGATCGTGCCGCCTACGCCCGTCGCCGGTCCGCCGATGCCGCCCGAGTTCAGCGGGATCGTGTTGCCGGTCGCCTTGCCGGAGAGGATCTGCGTGACGGCCTGCATGCCGGTGCCGCCGAGTACGCCGCCGGCGGCGACGCCGTTCGAGCCGTGCGCGTTCGTCAGATCGGTGTCGCCCACGAGCGTCGCGATCGTCGGATCGAACGAGTTGGCGGGGAACGTGGTGGCGCGCACGGCGACCGGGTCCTGGTCGTGCGGCACGGGGACGAACGCGTCGCGCGGCGTGACGCTGCGCTCGACGACGAGGTCGCCCGGATTGGCAACCTGCTCGGCATAGGCATGGCTCGTGAAGCAGGCGGTGACGAGGACGCTGGCGAGAAGGGCGGTGCCGGCCGAAGCGGCGCGCGGCAAGACGGGAGCGTTGCTGAACGACGCTGCCGGCAGCCCGAGGGCGTGCGGCGTCTGTTGGTTCGTACTCATGTCCCGGTCCCTTCTCTCTTGTTGCCTGTGTCCCGCCGTCGTGGGGCGCGTCACTGCTCGCGCGGCCACCGGTCCTGCATTGCCTGGTTATTTGCCGTCTGTTCGTGGCTTCGTCCTGCTTACTTGCGCTGGTACGTCGCGACGTTGCCCTGGGCGGCGCGCGCGGCATCGACGGGCACCGGCAGCGGCGAGGGTGGCGCGATCTCGTCCCACAAGGTCACCTGGTTGCCGCCGCTTTGCATCAAACGGGGCGTCGCGGCGACCATCAACATGCCGACCGCGCCGCCGCGTTGCCGCGACAGCATCTGGTCGTCGAGCGAAATATCGTTCATGGATGCAGCATCGGCAGCCGGGCTCGACGGGTTGGCGGCAATCTGGCTGTCGTCCTCCGCGGCAACCGGCGCGGTGGCTTGCAGGCTGGCGGAGGCGGGGTCGGCGGCATCGCTGGAATCCGTCAGCGTGGCGAATCGCGCCGGGGCGGCTTGCGCTGTCGGAGTGCCGGCACTCGCCGGCAGGGCGCTGAACGCGAGAGCTGCGCAGATCGCGAAGTATGGTGCGCGGCGGCTTATCAGATCGATGCGGAATGCGAGTCGCATGATGTGTCTCCCTGGTGCACGCCAATTAGCGAAACGTGTGCCATCGCTCGCAATCCATTGATACGTCTGGCGCCAACCAGCGCAAACACGACTAATGCGTTCCAAATCGGGAAAAAACGTTGCAGCCCTGAAACGGATCAGCAGAAAATACCTGTAATTCGTTAATCCGCGACGTACGAAATACTGTCGCGAGAACGCCACGAAAAGCGCTTCCACTAATGTTTTATTTGTCGGCTGAATAAATCGCGATCGGCCGCTAAGCCTTGATGGGCAACGGGTCAATCGATTAAATTCGCATAATTGTTTTCGAAGCGGCGCGCGTATAGTAAGCTCTCGAAAACAGCTTCAGATTTAAAAAAGGCCCATATCGGGCCGTCTCGAACACACACGCCGCTTTCTTGGGGATCAGCTGTCCGCACGGAATGGAATGGCCGTTCGGGTTTTGCGATTCGCGAATCCTGGACGAGTCAGCGTGTCTGAACCGCAATTTCAGGTGCATGCGTCGTCCTTAACGTTCGTTGGCGAGAGGATCTGAATAATGGAACCCGCAACGCGGCAACTGATTTACGTTTCGCGTGACCCGAGCGCGGAACTGAATACGCGTTTTATGCAGCGTGGCTGGCATGTCGAAGTCGTGGGATCGGCGCGCGATGCGCGCCGGGCAGTGCGCACCGGCTCGGCTGCTGGTGGCCTGCTCGATCTGTCCAGTGATTTCCAGCCGCACGAAATCGCTGCTTTTGAATCCTGTTTGACCATGCCGAACGTCGGCTGGGTCGCTGCCACTACGCCTGGCCAACTCCAGGACGCCGCGTTGCGCCGGCTCGTGCGCGACTACTGTTTTGATTACGTGACGGTGCCGTCTTCTGGCGACCGTATTGTCGACTCGGTCGGTCATGCGTACGGCATGATCTCGCTGAGCGAAACGGCGTCGCACGACGGCTCGCAAGGCGCCGAGGGCGAGATGGTCGGCTCGTGCGACGCGATGCTCGCGCTGTTCCGCTCGATCCGCAAGGTCGCGATGACCGACGCGCCGGTGTTTATCTCCGGCGAATCGGGTACCGGCAAGGAGCTGACGGCAGTCGCCATTCATGAACGCTCGGCGCGGCGCAACGCGCCGTTCGTGCCGATCAATTGCGGTGCGATCCCGCCGCATCTTCTGCAATCGGAGCTGTTCGGCTATGAGCGCGGTGCGTTCACCGGCGCGAACCAGCGCAAGATCGGCCGGGTTGAGGCGGCCAACGGCGGCACGCTGTTTCTCGACGAAATCGGTGATCTGCCGCTCGAAAGCCAGGCGAGCCTGTTGCGCTTCCTGCAGGAGCGCAAGGTCGAGCGGCTCGGCGGCCATGGCGCGATCGACGTCGACGTGCGCATCATTTCGGCCACGCACGTGGACATGACCGCGGCGATGATCGAAGGGCGCTTCCGTTCCGACCTCTATCACCGCCTCTGCGTGCTGCAGATCGACGAGCCGCCGCTGCGCGCGCGCGGCAAGGACATCGAACTGCTCGCGCGGCACATGCTCGAACGTTTCAAGAAGGATGCGAGCCGCCGCCTGCGTGGCTTCGCGCCCGACGCGATCGCCGCGCTGCATAACTACGGCTGGCCCGGCAACGTGCGCGAACTGATCAATCGGGTGCGGCGCGCGATCGTGATGTCGGAGGGACGCGCGATCACCGCGCGCGACCTCGAACTTGCCGAATACGTCGAGATCGTGCCGGTGTCGCTCGCGCAGGCGCGCGAAGCGGCCGAGCGTCAGGCGATCGAGCTTGCGTTGCTGCGGCATCGCGGGCGGCTCGGAGACGCGGCGCAGGAACTTGGCATCTCGCGAGTAACGCTGTACCGGCTGCTGTGCTCGCACGGCATGCGTCATATGGAAGCCGAGCCGATGGCGCCGCCGCACGGCGATTTGCCGGCGTCGGTGCAGCATCTGTAGGCGGCGCGGGCGAGCGGCGAGACGGGCGACGTGGCATGTGAAGGTCTGGCGCGTCGCCGGGGGTCTCGGGCTGTGCCGGTTCGGACGGATTGACTGTGCCTTCCGGGCGCAGCGACGCCCATCGGCCAAGCGTCGCGTCGAAGCACTTTTGCATGCGCGTGTTTGCCGCCCGTATATCGCGTACCGCGGTGTTTTCCTTTCCGTCTGATATTTCCCTCGATATTCCCCATGCGGCGCGCCATGCCCCGGCGGCGTGCGGTCGCGCTTGTTAGAATCGGGTTTTGCTCAATTCCGTGTGCGCGCCTGATCGGGTTCGCGCCGCGCCGAAGGAAACTGCATGAAACAATACCTGGACCTCGTCCGTACGATTCTCGACACCGGCACGTGGCAGGAGAACCGCACCGGCATCCGCACCATCAGCATGCCCGGCGCGATGCTGCGCTTTGATCTGCAACAAGGCTTTCCAGCGGTCACGACGAAGAAGCTCGCGTTCAAGTCGGCGATCGGCGAGCTGGTCGGGTTTCTGCGTGCTTCGCGCAGCGCCGCGGATTTCCGCGAGCTCGGCTGCAAGGTGTGGGACGGGAACGCGAATCAGAACGCACAGTGGCTCGCCAATCCGTATCGCGAGGGCCCGGATGATCTCGGTGATGTCTACGGCGTGCAATGGCGCAAGTGGCCGGCGTACAAGGTGCTCGACGCCAGCGCGAGTGCGCAACTCGCGGACGCGCAGGCGCGCGGTTTTCGCGTGATCACGCAGTTCGACGAAGAAGGCCGCTCGAAGGTGCTGCTTTACAAGGCGATCGACCAGCTGCGCCAGTGTCTCGACACGATCATGCAGAATCCCGCCGATCGACGCATTCTGTTCCATGCCTGGAACCCAGCCATGCTCGACCAGATCGCTCTACCGGCTTGCCATCTGCTGTACCAGTTTCTGCCGAACGTTACGCGCCGCGAAATTTCGCTGTGCCTGTATATCCGCAGCAACGACGTCGGGCTTGGCACGCCCTTTAATCTGACCGAGGGCGCGGCGCTGCTGCATCTGGTCGGACGGCTGACGGGCTATACGCCGCGCTGGTTCAGCTATTTCATCGGCGATGCGCATATTTACGAGAATCAGCTCGATATGCTGCACCAGCAGCTCGAGCGCGAGCCGTACGAGAGTCCGCGGCTCGCGATTTCCGATCGCGTGCCCGACTACGCGAAGACCGGCGTGTACGAGCCGGAATGGCTCGAGACGATCGAGCCTGCGGATTTCTCTCTGGTCGGCTATCGGCATCACGAGCCGCTGACGGCGCCGATGGCGATCTGATGTCGGTGGGAGCGGGGCGGTAGCGCTCGCTCTCGTCGTCGTCGAATAACAGAAGCCCCGCGATGGTTTGCATCGCGGGGCTTTATTGTTGCCGGGACGGCAGGCGTCCTGCTCAGCTCTGCTCAGCTCTTGTGATGCTCGTCGCGATTGCCGCCGCCCTGGTGCTGCTCGGCATGTTGCGGTTGCGGCTGGGGTTGCGGACGTGGCTGCTGCACCTGCTGGGGCCGCGGTTCGGGGCGTGGCTGCTGCATCTGCGGACGCGGCTCGGGCCGGGCTTGCGGCATCGGCTGTGAACGCGGTTCGAAATGCGGCTGCTGCGCCTGCTGGAACTGCGGTTCGGGCCGAGAGGCTTGCGGCATCGGCTGCGGACGCGGTTCGACACGCGGCTGTTGCGCCTGCTGCATTTGTGGTTCGGGACGCGGTTGCTGCGGCGGGACGGCGCGCGGCGCCTGTTGCGTCACAGGCGGATGCCGGTTTGGCAGACGCGCCTGTTGCTGCGCGGCCGGGTTGTCCGGCGGGTGGGACATACCGGCCTGTTGCGCGAAGCTCGGCTGTTGCGGGCCGCCCGGTTGCGCCATGCGCGGTGCCTGCTGCGCCATCGGGGTATGCGGCTGCGTCCATGCCGGCTGAGACCTGCCGACCGCGCCCCATTCCTGCGGCGCGCCGCGCTGCCGTGCGTACGCCGCCGGGTTGGCTGAATTCCTACCGGCTGCTTGCGGCGGCCGCGGCACACCATTCGACGGATGGCCCATATTGCCCGCGAGCCCACTCTCGCCAGGCTGCGGCGGACGCGGCTTGCCGACCATCTGCGGCGGCATGCCCTGACGCGCTTGCGGCGCTTCGCCATGCGGCCCCACGACGCCGGCTTCGCCGGGCCGCTGGCCAGCCTGCTCGACGCCATGCGGGCCGTTACCGCCCATTGCGCCGGGGGCGCCAGGCGCACCCGCGGCCATCCCCGGCGGACGTCCCGGCACATGCGATTGCACGACCCGCACATTCGCCATCGGCAGCGCGCTCGGTGCGCCGGTCATATGCGCCGGCACCGCGGTGCGCACGACCGGCTGGCCGCCGCCGGGCACCCGACCGCCGCTTTGCGCGAAGCGCTGCGCGAGTTCGTCGTGATAAGCGGCCGGCATGACGGGATTGCGAGTCGCGACGACCGGCCGGCCGACGACGCTCGCCGGTGGCCGGTAGTTCGCGCGCCGCAGATCCGACCCGAAGCTTTCTCGCACCGGCGCGATCCCCGGTGCGCCCGGGTTGATCCGCGCGTTGCGCCACTGCGCCGGATCGACCTTCTGCGAAAAGCGTCGGACTGGCTGACCGTGCACGAACGCTGTCGCCGGCACGGCTGTCACACCGCCCGGCACGCGATAGTTCACGTATGTGTTGTGGATGTTCACGTTGCGGCGGTAGTCGTTGACGATCGTCGTGCGGTTCACGCGGTTGTAGTACCCAGCGCTCCAGCGGTCGTGAGCGCCCCAATGCGGATGCCACCGCTCGCCCGGCCCGAGCGGAAACCACGCGACGCCCGCCGCGATGACCCCGCCGACCGCCAGGTTCACACCCCAGTCGACACCGCCGTCGTCGTCGCCGACGAATGCGACCAGCGCCGGCGCATAGACCGGCGCCGCGTCCGCTTCGAGCGGACCTGGCACCCAGGCCCACGTGCCGTCGACCTCGGCCCAGCGGCCGTAGTGGTACGGCGCGAAGCCCCAAGGTTGGTCGTCGACCCAGGTCCAGCCCCACGGCGCCTGCCAGACCCAGTGGCCGTCGTGATACGGCGCCCAGCCGGCCGGCGTCGCGTTCGGCACCCACACTTCGCCGTACTGCGGCGTCTCGCGCCATGTGCCGTTGGCATCGAGGTCCTCGTAGCCGGGGATGTCGCGCGACACGTAGCGCGCCGACAGCGAGCGGTCTTCGGTGGCGTCGCGGCTGGCGGCCCACTGGTCGAGTTCGTCGACAGCGGGCGCGCGGTTGTCGGCGAGCTGCTGCAGGCTGGTGCCGGCAAAGCGGATCTGCTGACCCGCCGCGACCGGCACCTGGCCGCCGTCGCCGTACGCGATCGCGCTGCCGCTGCGCACGGTGACGGTCGTGCTGCTGCCGTCCGGCGCGACGTCGACGCGGTAGTCGCCGGGACCATTTACGCCGAGCGCAAGGTTCGGCGTGTCGATTTCATACGACGAGCCCGGCGCGAGCTCGCGCACGCGCGTCGATAGCGTGCCTTGCGCGACTTTCAGTTGCGCGGTCGTGTCGTCGAGATTGAGCACGTCGAGGCTCGTGTTCTGGCCGAGGCGCACCGCGGTCGAGCCGATGTGCAGCTCGGAGCGTGCGTTCTGGTCGTTCCATAGCTGGTCGCCGGTCGTCAGCGGCCGGTTGATCTGCGCGTACGACCAGTCGGTCGCGCCGGCGGGCTCGGTGGTCACGGCGCCGGCCGTGTAGTTCAGCCGGGCGATGCGCCCCGGCGGATCGCCGCCCGACGGATCGCCGCCCGACGGATCGCCGCCCGACGGATCGCCGCCCGGCGGATCGCCGCCCGACGGATCGCCGCCCGGCCCGACGGCCGCCGCGGCTTGTGGCGCGGGTGTCGCTTGCTGCGCCAGGGCGCTCTGCGTCGCAAGCGCGACGACGGCGGCCGCGATCAGCGTATAGCCGCTCATCCGGCGTCGGATCCCGGCATGCTGCACGGGCTGCTTGGCGTGTGTCATGACTGATCTCCGACGGACGTGGCAATGGGCCGGGTCCGTTCAGTCACTGTACTTGCCGCCTATGTTTCAAGAATCGCTCATTTGTAAGGTGGATTCACTGGCGTGTAACAAAAGGTCTCGCCACGTCGGGCCGCCGGCAGGTGAACGGTCTATCCGGCCAGAAACGCATCGAATTGTTGATGGCCGGCCGGCGTGACGCGCAGCACGCGCGGCCGCTCGGTCCGCTCGACCCAGCCCTGCGCCGACCACGCATCGAGCAACGCCGCGCCGAGCGCGCCGCCCAGATGCGGTCGGCGCATGCTCCAGTCGAGGCAGGTGCAAGCGAAGCGCCGCCGTCGGGTCTTCTGCGCGGCCATGTCGATGCCCCAGTCGGCGAAGCGTGCGACGCCCTGCTCGGTCGCTTCGAGCGATGCGCCGTCTTGCGTCAGCAGTCCGCACTCGAGCATGCGCTCGAACATGCGCACCGACAGCTCGCCTGCCATGTGGTCGTAACAGGTGCGCGCATAGCGCATTTCTAGCGGCACGGTGCGTGCCGGACGCGGCACGGAGCGCTGTGGCGCGCTGACCTGCGCGACGTTGGCGAGTGCTTCGATCGATGCAGCGATGTCCGCCGACGCGATACGGAAATAGCGATGTCGGCCGCGCACTTCGAGCGCGAGCAGCCCGCCGTCGGTGAGCCGTCCGAGATGGGCGCTCGCCGCCGATGGCGACAGCCCCGCGATCATCGTCAGTTCGCCGGCTGGGCGGGCGCTACCGTCCATTAGCGCCCACAGCATCGCGGCGCGGCCGGGATCGGCGAGTAGCGCGCCGATGCGGCTCAGGCCGGGGAAGTGGTTCTGGTCGTCTAAGAGGGGGGCGGTCATGGCGCGTCTCCTGAATGGGCGGCACAGGGCAGCGCGGTCCAATCGCAAAGCCCGCCGCCACGATTCCTACTCTACGCGCATCGGGTATTCGATGTTTCAGCTTCGCGTGAACAATCGATGCGACGGACGTGTCCGGCTCGGTCCGCGTTTGCGCGTCGTCGCGAGCCACCAGGCTAGAATCGAAGCCTGTCCTTGCAGGAAATCGATGTGATGAAAACTCTTCTCGCCGTCGCCGCGGCGGTTCTGCTGTCCAGCGCCTGCGCGGGGGGCGGAGCCGGCTCGGGGTCGGCCGGCAGCGGCAGCATCAACATGTACGGTACCGTCGACACAGGGATCAGCGTCCACAACTAGGCCCACCCTCGGCCCATCGGCGCGCTTCGCGCTGCGTCCCCAATCGACGCCGCGCCGCGCGCAATATTGCGCTCGTATAATCGTCTCCTTTCAATGCATCCGATTGACCGGAGTCAAGATGAGCACTGTTCCCACCGCACCGCTGGACCGTTCGGAAACCACCTTCCGCTTTCTCGCCGAGCCGACCTCGGTCAACTTCGGCGGCAAGGTGCATGGCGGCGCGCTGATGAAGTGGATCGACGAAACCGCCTACGCATGCGCGGCGGTATGGTCTGGGCGCTATTGCGTGACGGTCAGCGTCGGCAATATCCGTTTCCGTCGGCCGATCCTCGTCGGCAATCTGGTCGAGCTGCGCGCGCGCGTCGTCGCGACGGGCCGCACCAGCATGCACATCCACGTGTCGGTGCACGCGGGCGACCCGAAGGGCGGCGAACTGCTGCAGACCACCGACTGTCTCGTCGTCATGGTCGCCGTCAACGAGAACGGCCATCCGGTGCCGGTGTCCGCCTTCCTGCCCGAGACCGAGGAGCAGAAACGCCTCGCCAGGTACGCGATGGACGTGAAGGAAGCGCTCGACGCGATCGTCGAGCTGAAGCCGGAAGAAGTCGCGCAGGGAAAGATCTAAGCGCAGCGCATCATCATGCGGTGCGTCCGACCATATCCTTCGGTCGCACCCACTCGTCGAACTGCTGCTCGGTGACATAGCCGAGCGCCAGCGCCGACGCCTTCAGCGTCGTGCCTTCCTTGTGCGCCTTTTTCGCGATCTGCGCGGCCTTGTCGTAGCCGATGTGCGGATTGAGCGCCGTCACCAGCATCAGCGATTCGTTGAGCAAGGTATCGATGCGCTCGTGATTCGGCTCGATGCCGGCCGCGCAGTTGTCGTTGAAGCTGTGCGCGCCGTCGGCGAGCAGGCGCACCGACTGCAGCACGTTGTGCGCGATCATCGGACGGAACACATTGAGCTCGAAGTTGCCGCTCGCGCCGCCGATGTTCACGGCGACGTCGTTGCCGAACACCTGCGCGCACAGCATCGTCAATGCTTCGGACTGGGTCGGATTGACCTTGCCCGGCATGATCGAGCTGCCCGGCTCGTTTTCGGGGATCGACAGCTCGCCGAGACCGCAGCGTGGGCCGCTCGCGAGCCAGCGGATGTCGTTGGCGATCTTGTTCAGGCTCGCGGCCACCGTTTTGAGCGCGCCGTGCGCGAATACCAGCGCGTCGGCGGCTGCCATCACCTCGAACTTGTTCGGCGCCGACACGAACGGCAGACCGGTCAGCTTGCCGATCGCGGCGGCGACGCCGTCGGCGAACTTCGGGTGCGCGTTCAGTCCCGTGCCGACCGCGGTGCCGCCCTGCGCAAGCTCGTACAGATGCGGCAACGCCGACTCGACGTGCCGGATGCCGTGCTCGAGCTGCGCGACATAGCCCGAGAATTCCTGGCCGAGCGTGAGCGGCGTCGCGTCCTGCAGGTGCGTGCGGCCGATCTTGACGACGTCGGTGAACGCTTTCGCCTTGCCGTCGAGCGTGTCGCGCAACGTCTTCAGCGCGGGCAGCAGATGCTTGACGATGGCATCCGCGGCAGCCACGTGCATCGCGGTCGGAAACACGTCGTTCGACGACTGCCCGCGATTCACGTCATCGTTCGGATGCACCTTGCGCGCTTCGCCGCGCTCGCCGCCGAGCAGCTCGCTCGCGCGGTTCGCGATCACCTCGTTCAGGTTCATGTTGGTCTGCGTGCCCGAGCCGGTCTGCCAGACCGCCAGCGGAAATTCGTCCGGATGCTTGCCGTCGATGATCTCGTCGGCCGCCTGCATGATCGCGCGGGCCTTCTGCTCGTCGAGCACACCGAGGCCGAGGTTGACCTCGGCGGCCGCGCGCTTGATCACCGCGAGCGCGGTGATCAGCTCGGGCGACTGCTTTTCCGTCGAAATCTTGAAGTTCTGCAGCGAGCGCTGCGTCTGCGCGCCCCACAGGCGGGCGTTCGGCACTGCGATTTCGCCGAACGTGTCGCGCTCCATCCGTACGTCTTCAGTCATGGTTGACTCCGCTTCTCAAAGTTCCGAGTTGACAGGCAATAACGAGAATAGACCCGTTAGCGCATTCCGGTAAAAACCGGCCTGCGGATCGAAAATGTAGGTGCGTGTCTGGCCGTTCTCGACGTCGGTCCAGACGAGCGGCGACAGGGGCGCGCCGATCGAGCGCAGATAGGCGAGCTGGGCCGCGTCGGCGAGCGTCACGTGGTAGCTGTGATCGGGCTGGATGGCACGCTCGAAGATGCCGGCGACCTGATTGGCGAGTTCGGGGCTGTGGATCACGAGTGCGAGCTCGGTGTTCAGATTGGCCGAGCGCGGGTCGAGGTTCATCGAGCCGATGACGAGAATCTGGTGGTCGATCACATAAGTCTTCGCATGCAAACTCGCGCGCGAACGCGAGCCGACCAGCCCCACGTTCGGCGTCTCCTGGTATGACCTGAATTCGTACAGTTCGACGCCTGCCTTTAGCAGCGGCACCCGGAACGGGCTGTAGCCGGCCTGCACGGCGACCGCGTCGGTAGCCGCGAGCGAGTTGGTCAGCACTGCGATGCGGATGCCGCGGCGCGTGAGCTCGCCGGCCGCCTGCACGCCCGACGCGTGCGGCACGAAGTAGGGCGACACGATCAGGAAGTCGTGCTGCGCGTCGCGCATCAGTTCGCGCAGCCGCGCGAGCGGCGGGCTCACGTAGTCCGGCGACGGATGCGCGATCTTCTCCGGCAGGTCCGCCCTGAATTCCGCACCCGCCCACGTGAGGCCGAGCTGCTCGCTCGTAATCTGCGCGGCGAGCGGCGTCGCGTTCAGCGGTTTCGCGTTGTACGGATCGGCATGGGTGCGCCAGTGGTGGCGCAGGTCGTCGCGCGTCTGGTCGAGTTCTTTCTGGTCGAATTTCTGCCTGTTCAGCGCACGCAGCGGATAGGCGAGGTCGCTGTTCCAGTAGTCGTCGAAACTCGCTGAGACGTCGGCGACGATCGGGCCCGCCGCGAGCACGTCCATGTCGCGGAACTGCAGCGTTTCGCTGGCGCTGAAGTACTCGTCGCCAAGATTGCGCCCGCCGACGATCGCGAGCTGGTTGTCCGCGATCATCGCCTTGTTGTGCATGCGGCGCGTGAAGTGGCCGATCTGCGTGAATACGTTCGTGGTGCGCTCGAACATGCCTTGCTGGGCGCTGCCGAACGGATTGAAGACGCGAATCTCGATGTTGTCGTGCGAGTTCAGCCCCGCCATGATGCGGTCGATGTCCTTGAAGTTCAGATCGTCGACCAGCATGCGCACGCGCACGCCGTGATCGGCCGCATACAGCGCGGCGCCGAGCAGCAGCTTGCCGGTGGTGTCCTCGTTGGCAATGTAGTACTGCATGTCGAGGGTTTTGGTCGCCGCGCGCGCGAGCGCGATGCGCATCTGCAGCGCGTCGGTGCCGTTCGCCAGCACGCGAAAGCCCGACTGCTCCGGATGCTTCGCCTCGAACGGCGCGAGCGCTTCGCGCAGCGGCGTATCCGCGGTGGCCGGGAGTGCGTGCGTGAGCTGGCGGTCGAACGCGGTGGCGGGCGGCTTCGTCGCGCAGGCGGTCACACATGCCGCCGCGCAACAGAGCAGGAAAAATTGCCTCGTCGTGCTGACTATCGAGTGGCGGCGCGCGGCCCGCCGATGTTGTTCGAATTGGCCCTGCACGCTGTTTTCCCCTTGTTTTGCAAGCTTTTCGCGTGGCGACAGCGAAGGCCTGCGCACGCTGTCGAGAAAACCATTCTAAGGGAATTGGGGCGCGTGTTCGTCGTTCGTCTGCAAACGCAGCAGAGTGCCGCGCGTCGGTCGGAGGGCGCCGCGGTTCGGTGATCCATCACCTGATGCGAACCGCGGCGCGCCGCCGCTCTATCAGACGCGCCCGGCGTGCAGCGCGCGCTCGCCGTCGGGATGGGTCGAGCCTGTCGCCGGGCGACCCGCCCACACTCCCGCGAGCAGCGAGCCCGACAGGTTGTGCCAGACCGAGAACAGCGCACCCGGCAGCGCGGCGAGCGGCGTGAAGTAGAGCTTGCCGAGCGTCGCGGCGAGACCGGAGTTCTGCATGCCCACTTCGATCGCGAGCGTACGGCAGACGGCTTCGTCGAAACCGAGCAGACGGCCGCCCCAGTAGCCGCCGAGCAGGCCGATGCCGTTGTGCAGGATGACGCCGACCATCACGACGAGGCCCACCGACGCGATGCTCTTCTGCGTGCCGCCCACCACCGCGCCGATGATCAGCACGATCGCGACCATCGACACGAGCGGCAGGATCGGTTCGATCTTGCGCACGAGCTTGCCGAACAGATGATTGACGACGAGACCGACGACGATCGGCAGCGCGACTATCTGCAGGATGCTCATCAGCATGCCGTGCACGTCGACGACGATCGACGCGTCGACGTAAAGGCGCGTGAGCAGCGGGGTCGCGAACACGCCGACGAGCGTCGACGTCGCGCTGATCGTCACCGACAGCGCGACGTCGCCGCGCGCGAGATAAATCATCACGTTCGACGCGGTGCCGCTCGCGACGCTGCCGACCAGCACCATGCCGGCGGTCAGGTCGGGCGGCATGCGCAGCGCCCTGGCGATGACCCACGCGGCGAGCGGCATCACGAGGTAGTGCAGCACGATGCCGGCGATCACCGGCGCGGGCCGCGAAAACACGCGCAGGAAATCGCCGGCCGACAGCGTGACGCCCATCGCCAGCATGATGATCGTGAGGAGCGTGGTGACGTGCGGCGCAACGCCGGAAAACGAGGCCGGCGAGAAGTACGCGGCGACCGAGACGAGCACGGCCCAGAGCGGGAATAGGCGGGTGACGCGGGCAAGCATGGCGGGTGGTCCCTGGTTATGTTGTATCGCGGGAAAGCGGGGGCTGCGGCGCGGCCGGGTGTCGGCTGGCGTTGCGGCGTTTGCCGCGCCAAAGCGGGTGAGGCGGCTACGGCCAAGCGCCGTGGCGAAAGCGCGGCAAAAACGGGCGGCCAATTGAAGCCGCACGCGAAGCGGGCAATGGTGAGTGCGCGAGCGGCGCCAGTCCGGCGCCTGCCTTCGTGAGGCGCGCCGTCGTGCGGTTCGTGGCGCGTGAGCGCGGGTTGGCGCTCGCGGGCCGCGGCGGCCATTTTACCTTTTACAGGGAGTGCTTCAGGAGTGGAGCGTACGGCTACCTTGCTCGAACCGAGCGCGCGGGCGGCGTGGCAGATGCCGCCGTCGGCGCCTGCCGCCGGCTCAGCCTGTGAAAACGCAGCGTCATCAGCAGCGCGACGCTCGCGAGACCTGCGGCGAGCCCCCACCACAAGCCGCGCGCGCCGAGGCCGGCGTGAAACGCGAGCAGATAGCCGGTCGGAAAACCGATCACCCAGTAGCCGAACGCGGCGGCGATCATCGGCACGCGCGTGTCCTTCAGGCCGCGCAGACAACCGGAGCCCACCGCCTGCATCCCGTCGACGATCTGGAAAATCGCCGCCACGCCGAGCAGCGAACTGGCGAGCGCGATGGTCGGCGCGTTGGCCGGGTCGTCCAGATGCAGATACAGCCCGACGATCCAGTGCGGCGCGGTGATCAGCACGAGGCCCGACATCGACATGAAGCCGACGCCGAGGGCGAGCGCGACGAAGCCCGCGTGGCGCGCGGCGAGCGGCTGACCGGCGCCGGCCCAGTAGCCGACCCGCACGTTGGCCGCCTGGCCGATCGACAGCGGCACCATGAACGCGACCGACGCGACGTTCAGCGCGATCTGATGCGCGGCCAGTTGCGATTCGCCGAGCAGGCCGACCATCAGGCCAGTGGCGAGGAACAGCGTCGACTCGACGCCGTAGGTGATCGCGACCGGCCAGCCGATGCCGAACAATTCGCCCATCAACGGCAGCTTCGGCCGCGTCGCGACGACGAAATGGCGGAAGCGCGGCCGCAGATGCAGCAGCGCCATCAGCACGAGCGCGGTCAGCCACACGGTGATCGTGGTCGCGGCCGCCGAGCCGAGAAAACCCAGCCGCGGCAGCCCGTACGCGCCGTGGATGAGCCCGTAGTTCAGGAAGCCGTTCACGCCGACGCTCGCGATCGACACCCACAACAGGCGCCGTGCCGCGCCGATCGCCGGCAGAAACGAGCGCATCAGGCCGACGCCGATCAGGCTCGCGGGTGCGCCCCAGCGCAACACCGCCGCGTATCGGCCGACGTTGTGCGCGAGCAGGCCCGGCTCGCCGACCGCGAGCAGGATCCTCGACGCGAACGACAGCAGGATGAACGCCGGCACCGACAGCAGCACCGACAGCACGAAACCGGTCCAGTAAATATGCGGCACCCGGCCGTCGTCCTGCGCGCCGCGCGCGTGCGCGACGCTGACGCTGACCGAGGTCAGCACGCCCTGCAGCAGCGTGACGACGACGAAAAAGAGGTTCGCGCCAAGGCCGCCGGCGGCGAGCGCATCGGGGCCGAGCGAGCCGAGCAGGATCGTGTCGGTGACGCTCATCGCCATTTGCGACAGTTGCGCGATCGCGAGCGGCGCGGCGAGCCGCGCGGTGTCGGCCGCGTGGCGGGATAGGGTCGGCGGCCGGCTGGCCGCGCGGGCGAAGCTGGGTTGAGTCATCGAATGTCTGACGGCGAAAAGTGGTAAGAGCGGTGGCAACAGCGGCGGCAATAGCGGTGGTAACAGCGAAAGGCGGGCGCAAGCGGCGCCGCATTGCATCTCGCCGCGCGCTCCGACGGGCGTTGGAGCGGCCGGGCAGCGGACGGGAAAAACCGCGACGCGGCGCCGAGCCGGTCAGCCGACTCCTCGCCCGTGGCGCGGTCCGTCGTTTACCTGTCGAAACCGACAGCTTATTGCCTCCCCCGGCCGCTGTCGATGGACGACGCACAATTCTGGTGCGTGCCGTCCTGCGATTTTCCGGACTGCCGTCAGCCTTCGTGGACCGCGATCCGCGTATCGCCGAGCAGCACGACCTGGCCCGCGCGGATCTTGCAGGTCTTACGCGTCTCGACCCGGCCATCGACCATCACGGCGCCGTCGGCGACCATCATTTTCGCGGAGCCGCCACTATCCGCGAGGCCCGTGATCTTCAGCAGATTGTGGAGTTCGACGTATTCGCCGGTCAGCGTGAAATTGAGGTTGGGCATGGCGTTTGCACCTTTGGGCACGGGGTCGCGTTGGGGGTTCGCATCATAAAGCAAGCGCACCCGGAGCGGCGGCGCGGCCATCCAGCGAGCCCTTCGCGCAAGCAAATGAAAGTAGATGTTATTCAGTTGTCGGAAAGTGAAACGTTCCGTAACGCTGGTCGCACCGGACGGATTTCACTCCTAGAGTGCAGTTCAGCAGCAAAGCCCGCTGGCTTCCGGGATCGCTCCCCGGCCGTCCAACCAGCGACGCCCAGACCGGACGAGGCGCGCGCGACGTTCCGTCATCACGACGCCAGAGAGTCCGCCCGTGTCACAACAACTCCAGAGAGGATAGCCATGACCCAGATTCGTTCGCTCCTGATCGGTACCGCCCTCACTGCTTTTGCCGCGACGGCCGCCGTTGCGCAGACCGCGCAGCCGGCAGCAGGCATCGGCGCTCAGGCGCAGATCCAGAGCCAGGGCGCCGCCGGCATGGCGCCGCCGTCCGCGGCTGGCGCCCAGCGCATGCAGGTGCCGCCTTCGACGCAAGGCATGCAGCAAGTCCCGGGCGCACCCGCCGCGCAAGGCGTCGAGGCGCCGCCGCCGGCCCGTTTGACGGCTTCGGGCTCCGCCGACCCGCTCGTGCAGAAGCGCGACGCCGACGCGAAGGCCAACGCCGAGTATCGCGCGGCCAGGAAGTCCTCGAAAGCGGAATTGAAGGCGGAGCAGAAGGCCGCGAAGGACCAGTACAAGGAGCAGGTGCGCGGCGCGAAGCTGAACCAGAAGGCGGACAAACAGACCGCCAATAACGAAATGAAGATGAATATGGAAGGGCAGGCTGCCGCGCAGGGCGACGGCGCGGACGTCAAGCACTAAGCCCTGCCGGATGCCGCGGCGCGTGGGTCTGCGAGGCGCGCGCGCCGCGGGCGTCGGTCGCTTGACCCACCCGGCCGCGGCGCCCCCCACGCATGCGGACAAAAAGACCGCGAAAGCACAGGCGAAGGCCGACAAGAAAGCCGCGCTCGCCCAGGCGAAAGCGGACAAGACCAAAGCCGACGCGCAGGCCGACGCCGACAAGGCCAGCGCTGCTGCCAACCTGAAGGACGCGAAGAAACAGTAGTGCGCGGCGTAGACCGGCGGATAGGCGCCCGAAAAAAGGGGCGCTTGTCGCATGAGGTTGTATGGATATACAGTGTGCGTCGCATCCTGAAGATCCATCCAACCCGCGAAACCGATCAGTGTCCACCGTCGCCGAATCCGCTCCGTCGTTCGATACCGCCGCCTGGCTAGCGAAGCTCAACGACGCCCAACGCGAAGCCGTCGAATACGGGACCGACACGCCAGATGCGCTGCCCGGCGCGCTGCTCGTGATCGCGGGCGCCGGCTCCGGCAAGACCAACACGCTTGCGCACCGCGTCGCCAATCTGGTGGTGAAGGGTGCCGATCCGCAGCGCATCCTGCTGTTGACCTTCTCGCGCCGCGCGGCGCTCGAAATGACCCGCCGCGTGACCCGCATCGCGGGCGCCGCGGCCGCTACCGTCGGCCCACGCGCCGCGCTCGCGCAAGGGCTCACGTGGGCAGGTACCTTCCATAGTGTCGGCGCGCGGCTGTTGCGCGAATACGCGGATCTGATCGGCCTCGCGCCCGCGTTCACGATCAACGACCGCGAAGACTCCGCCGACCTGATGAACCTCGTGCGCCACGAGCTTGGACTGTCCGCGAAGGAGCGGCGCTTTCCGGCGAAGGGCACCTGCTTCGCGATCTACTCGCGTGTCGTCAACACCGGCGCATCGCTCGGCCAGGTATTGGACCGCGCGTTTCCGTGGTGTCGCGAGTGGGAGGACGATCTGCGCCGGCTGTTCGCCGCATACGTCGACGCCAAACAGAAGCAGAGCGTGCTCGACTACGACGATCTGCTGCTCTACTGGTCGCACATGGCCGCCGAGCCGAGCATCGCGGCCGATCTGTCGGCGCGTTTCGATCATGTTCTGGTCGACGAATACCAGGACACCAACCGCCTGCAGGCGTCGATCCTGCTCGCAATGAAGCCGGACGGCCGCGGCCTGACCGTGGTTGGCGACGACGCGCAGTCGATCTATTCGTTTCGCGGCGCGACGGTGCGCAATATCCTCGACTTTCCCACCCAGTTCGAGCCGCCCGCCAGGCAGGTCACGCTCGAGCGCAACTATCGCTCGACCGAGCCGATTCTCGCCGCGTCGAACGCGGTGATCGAACTCGCGAGCGAGCGCTACACCAAGAATCTGTGGACCGACAAGGCGTCGGCGCAGCGCCCGCGCCTCGTCACGGTCGCCGACGATGCCGCGCAAGCTCGCTACGTCGTCGAGCAGGTGCTCGAGGCGCGCGAGCAGGGCGTGAAGCTGAAGTCGCAGGCGGTATTGTTTCGCGCCGCGCATCACAGCGCCGCGCTCGAGATCGAGCTCACGCGCCGCAACATTCCATTCGTCAAGTTCGGCGGGCTCAAATTTCTCGACTCGGTGCATGTGAAGGACGTGCTCGCGGTGCTGCGCTGGGCCGAGAATCCGCGCGATCGCGTCGCCGGCTTTCGCGTCGTGCAACTGCTGCCGGGCGTCGGCCCGGCCACCGCGGCGAAGGTGCTCGACGACATCGTCGCGCGCGCGGACGGCGGCGATCCGGTCGCGAGCGCGGGCGGTGTGCTGGCCGCGTTTGCGGCGCCCGCGCGCACGCAGGAAGACTGGCATCCGTTCGTCAAGCTGATGTCGGGCGTGTACGGCCGGCAAACGCCGTGGCCCGCCGAGTTCGAGATGGTGCGGCGCTGGTACGAGCCGCATCTGGAGCGCAATCACGAGGACGCCGCGATCCGTCACGCGGACCTGCTGCAGATGGAAAGCATCGCGGGTACGTATCCGTCGCGTGAACGCTTCCTGACCGAATTGACGCTCGATCCGCCCGACGCGACCAGCGACGAATCCGGCGTGCCGCTGATCGACGAGGACTACCTGATCCTGTCGACGATCCATTCGGCGAAGGGTCAGGAGTGGCGCAACGTGTTCGTGCTGAACGGCGTCGACGGCTGCATTCCTTCTGATCTCGGCACCGGCAGCGACGAGGAAATCGACGAGGAGCGGCGCCTGCTCTACGTGGCGATGACGCGCGCGAAGGAAGACCTGCACATCGTCGTGCCGCAGCGCTTTTACGTGCACAACCAGACGCATCTGGGCGACCGCCATGTGTGGGCGTCGCGCACGCGCTTCATCGCCACGCCGATGCTGCCGCTGTTCGACGCCTATGCATGGCCGCGCATTGCGGTGGCGAGCGCGCCGAGCGCGGCTGGGCTCGCCGCGGCCGCGCAGGCGAAGATCGAGATCGCGACGAAGCTCAGGAAGATGTGGGATTGAGCGGCTAGCACCGCGCGTTGGGATCGACGCGCGGGCAGGGGCGCGTTTATCCGACGAAGGGACGCGCGCCGCGCGGGTCAGTGGAAGCTCAGCGCGACTGCCGCTGCTGTTGCTGCGCGACCGGAGGCGGCGGCACGAAGAAATTGCGCAGCCATGCCGCGAGCCGCGAGAACACGTCATACGGCTCCTCGACGAAAATCTCCGGCTTCAAGAGCCGCAGATACTCCATGATCTGCTGCGCTTCCTGCTTCTGGAACGTGCCGTGCGAAATGCCTAGCCGCAACAGCCCACGCAGTTCGCCGAGCTTCTCGCGCGCGGTGCTGCCCACGCTCGTCTCGCACGCGACCTTCGCCTCGTAGACGCGCTGGCGCAGCGATTCGACGAGCCGCCATGCCGGCGTCTGCATCACTTCCTCGAGTGCCTGAATGTCCTGCACGGTGCTCTTGATCTGCGAGGCGAGGGGGTCGACCAGCGTCGCGTCGCCTTCCGCTTCCTTGACGATTGCGGCGGCCCAGTCGCGGCATTGCTTGGTGAGCTCCTCGGGCGTCCATTCCGAGCGCGCCGCGAAACCGAACCCGAACTCGCCCGCCTGCCGCATCAGGATCGACACGACGTCCGGGAATTCCTTGTCGAGCGTGCGTTTGGCCCACGCGTACTGGCCGCCTTGCAGCATCCGCTGTACCGCGTGCTCGGTGAGCGGCACCATGTTGTCGAGCAGCTTGGCGCGTAAGAAATCCTCGAACGACGGCGTCGCGAACTGCGGATCGAGCTTCAGCGAGACCCGTAAAAAGGCCTCGAAGTCCTTGCGCAGCGACGCGACGGTCTCGTCCTTGAGCTTCAGGGTGATTTGACCCATGTGTTATCCCGTTTAATGCGGCTGCGCGCGGCGCGCCGTCGCAAGATCGCCCGGCCGCTTGCGCACCGAGGCGACGCGACGCCGGTTGCCGACGCGCTTGATTCCAGCCTGTTGCCGCGTAACCAGCGGGACGACTCCCGATGAGCGGACCTCGACTGCATATCGGCGGGGTAGCGGGAAACTTGAGGGCGGCCCGGCGACGCGCGGACGCTTTGGAGGGAAGCTTCGGGCAATGGCCCGCTTGGGAGTCGCTTGAACGGGAGTGCGCGGCCCGCGACGCGGCGAGGTGTCGACGGACCGCTGATGAGTCGATGAGCGTAGAGACAGGGCGCGCTTACTTCAGCACCACGCACTGCCAGACGAAGAACACGCCTAGACCGACTGCGATCGTCAGCAGCGGCCGGCGCGTCAGCGCGCTAACGACGATCGCGGCGAGCGCGCCGACCAGCTGCGGATTGCGCCAGTTCAGCTCGGCGTTGTTGCCGTGCGGTGACACGGCCATCGGGACGATGATCGCGGTCAGCACGGTGACCGGCACGAAGCTAAGCGCGGCGCGCAGAAGCGGCGGGAACACGAGCCGGTCGCCGAGCACGAACACGGCCGCGCGGATCAACCACGTAATCGCGGCCATGCCGACGATCAGAACGACGTAGTTCATCGCGTGGCCTCCACGGGACGGCGCGCGCCACGCAGGTTCAGACGCGACATCGACAGCAGCACGCCGACCGCGACTCCCGCGAACACCGCGCCGAGCAGGCCGAGCTTATACGGCCACGCCTGCCAGAAAAACGCCAGCGTGCCGGCGGTGACGGCCGCCGCGATATAGCGCAGCGCGACCAGTTGCGGCACGACGATCGCAATGAACGTCGCAACCATCGCAAAGTCGAGACCGAGCGACTGCAGGCCGGGGAAGGCCGAGCCGAACAGCAGGCCGGCGACGGTCCATAGCTGCCAGTTCAGATACATCGCGACGCCGGCGCCGCAGAAGTAGTACGGGCCGACCGTGCCCGGCTCGCGATGCCGGTAATGCTCCCACGCGACCGCGAAGACTTCGTCGGTGAGCAGCGCGCCGAGCGCCCAACGCCAGCGCTTCGGCAGATGCGCGACGTGCGGTGCGAGCGTCGCGCTATACAGCACGTGACGCAAATTGACGACGAGCGTGGTCGCCCAGATCACGGCGAAGCTCGCATGCCCGGCGATCAGGCCGAGCGCGATGAACTGCGCGGAGCCCGCGAAAACGACGAGCGACATCAACTGGCCGTGCCACAGATGCAGCGGGCTGGAGGTCACGAGCGTGCCGAAAATGACGCCGAACGGCGCGGCGCCGACCATCATCGGGATGATGTCGCGCGCGCCGGCGGCGAATTCTTTGAGATGGCCGCCCCGGGTGGGCTGGCCTTGGGTGGAATCGGTCAATCTAAGCCTCCTTGATGTCGGAAGCATAGCGGCTGACCGGCGTTCGGACTTGTACGTTCTTGCGGCGGATTGCTGATGGGGTGCAACGGTGTAGCGGGGGATGGCTGATGACGGGCTGACGGATTGCGGCGGCACGCTCACGGCGCGCGGTGCAGGCGCCGGCGGTGCCGCATCGCGTTACGAACCGCGCTGCGTTCCTTGCCATTGGCCCGGCGGCACGCCGAACATGCGTCGGAAATGCCGCGTGAAATGGCTCTGATCGGTGAAGCCGCTCGCGGCGGCGACGTCGGTCACCGGGACGCCGGCGCGCAACGGCGCGAGCGCGCGCTGCAGGCGCACCTGATTGCGCCACGCGTGGGGCGGCAGGCCGGTCGATTGGGTGAATAGCCGCGCCGCGTGGAACGGCGACAGACCCGCTGCCTTCGCGACCTCGGCGAGCGTCACCGGTTCGACGAGGTCGCCGGTCAGACGCTCCTGCATCAGTGCGACGCGAGTGTCGTCGGTGGCGACGCGAGCGGCGGCGGGGCGCGTCCGCGCATAGCGGACCAGCAACGTGGACAGCGCGTCGAGCATCGCGGTTTCGGCGGCGAGCGCGTCGTCGCCGGCTTCGAGCAGACGGTGGGCGTGCGCGAGCCGCGTCGCGAGATCGGAATCGCGGATCACGCCGGGCGCGAACCACGGTAAGGCCTGCGGCTTGCCGGCGACTTCGTCGGCCAGCGCGCAGAGGAACCCGACCGGCGCATACATCACGCGATAACGCCAGCCCGCCTCGACCGCCTTCGACCCCGTATGCAACTCGCCCGGGTTGATGACCGGCACGCTGCCCGCTTCGGCGACATGGTGCTCGCCGCTATACCGATAGCATTCCGCACCCGCGACGATCACCGGGATCGTGTAGGCGTCGTGCCAATGCGGCGCGAACTCGTGATCGTGATATTCGGCGGTGAGCAGATCCGCGCCGGGCAGTAGCGGCGTGCGCCAGTAGCGGGCGGAATCGCGGAAACGAGGGGTGGCGGTCATGACGAAAGTCTGGCTGGACCGGTCAGTTTAACGCGTCGTTGTCGGGGACGGCGGCGGGTGTGCAGCGCCGCGCCGCGTGCCGCTGGTGCCGTCAATTGCCGGTACTTGTCCTGACTTGCCCTTACTTGACCGGAATCGTCGTGCCAGTGGGCATCGGCACGGCGCTCACGCTGTTTTTCGCGCTGCCGCTGACGACGCGGTCGCTGTAGGTCAGATAGACCAGGGCGTTGCGCTTCGTGTCGACCACGCGCACCACGTGCAGCGACTTGAAGATCAGCGACATGCTGACCGAGAACACGTCGTCCTTCTGCTTGACGGGGCCGGTGAAATGCAACTCCCCGACCTGGCGGCACGCGATCGACGCCTCGGTCGGATCTTCGGCGATGCCGAGCGTGCCTTTGATGCCGCCCGTCCGCGCCCGCGACACGTAGCAGGTGACGCCTTGCACGATGGGATCGTCATAGGCCTCCACGACCACGCGGTCGGAGCCGGTAACGTGAAAATTCGTATTGACGCTGGCGATTTCTTCGCCCCGCGCCGAAGAAAGCAGCAGGGTGCCGGCGGCCGCGAGCGCGATGCGTAGCGAGGTGGATTTCATGAGCGTGCCGGTTGAGTGTCTGGAGTGGGCCGGCGCCAGAGCGGGGCGAAACGTGCGCCGTGAAGTCGCCATCGTATAACGGCGCGCGGCGCGCGTGAGGCTGTCCATAGTGGCACAAAAACAAAAAGGCCCGCATGGATGCGGGCCTTTCAAAATTTTTGGCTCCTCGACCTGGGCTCGAACCAGGGACCTACGGATTAACAGTCCGGCGCTCTACCGACTGAGCTATCGAGGAACAGCAGTACAACTTGATCTACATAAAAAAACCCGTCTTGATTAACGGGCTTTTGCAATTCTTGGCTCCTCGACCTGGGCTCGAACCAGGGACCTACGGATTAACAGTCCGGCGCTCTACCGACTGAGCTATCGAGGAACAGAACAACAACAGCAGAGAAGCGAAATTGTAGAGGCAGCTGAAACGTCTGTCAATACCTCGGCGTTCATCCTGATACTGAATCTGAACGGCCAAGGCAGGTGACAGGCGGCCGCGCTCAGCGCGTGAGCAGCGCGAGCTTTTCCTTCACATCCTTGAATTCCTCGGCTTCCGGCAGCGGTGCCTTGGTCTTCGTGATGCTCGGCCACGCTTTCGCCAGGTCGGCGTTCAGCGCGATGAAGTCCTGCTGGTCGCCCGGCACGTCTTCTTCGGCATAGATGGCGTTCACCGGGCACTCGGCCACGCACACGGCGCAGTCGATGCATTCATCGGGATCGATCGCGAGGAAGTTGGGACCTTCGCGAAAGCAGTCCACCGGGCACACATCGACGCAGTCGGTATAGCGGCACTTGATGCAGCTTTCGGTCACAACGTGAGTCATTCAGGCAGCTCCTGCATGCGGAATCGGGGAGGGCGCGGACGCCAAAAGAACTATTGTAACGTAACGTCAACAGGCGCATAAAGCATCGGGCCGTGCGTCTTATATGTTTTTGTGATTAGTTTATGGGGTGCCTCGAGCGGCCGCGCAATGGCGGCGAAG
Organism: Paraburkholderia sp. CI2; assembly: GCF_014201055.1. Lineage (NCBI taxonomy): Bacteria > Pseudomonadati > Pseudomonadota > Betaproteobacteria > Burkholderiales > Burkholderiaceae > Paraburkholderia > Paraburkholderia sp. CI2. The sequence goes on along the minus strand of NZ_JACHDL010000037.1, from coordinate 10,182 downwards.
GCCCGGTGGCACGCTGGATGCGGACGCATTCGGGTAACATGCATCAGGTTGGCGCGCCGCTCGGCTCAGCGCGTCCGTTGCAAGGGTGCAGTGAGCCCTTTTCGTTTTTTCAGCGGTCCAGTTCGTACCATCATGATTATTACTTCGCTGCTCGATACCGATCTGTACAAGTTCACGATGATGCAGGTGGTGTTGCATCACTTCCCCGCCGCCAACGTGGAGTACCGCTTCCGCTGCCGCACGCCGAAAGTCGATCTGGTGCCGTACATCGACGAGATTCGCGACGAAGTGCGCAAGCTCTGCGAACTGCGTTTCACCGACGACGAACTCGACTACCTGCGCCGCATGCGCTTCATCAAGGGCGACTTCATCGAGTTCCTCGCGTTGTTCCATCTGAACGAGAAGTACATTTCGATCACGCCGTCGCCGAAGGGCAATGGCGAAATCGACATCGACATCAAGGGGCCGTGGCTGCATACGATCCTCTTCGAAATTCCGGTGCTCGCGATCGTCAACGAAGTCTATTTCCGCAACACCCAGCAAACGCCCGACTATCACGTAGGCCGTGGCCGTCTGCTCGACAAGATTCAACTGCTCGGCGCTCGTCCGGAGTTCGCCGACTGCAAGATCGCCGATTACGGCACGCGCCGCCGCTTCTCGAAGCAGTGGCACGAGGAAGTGATCCTCACGCTGAAGGACGGTCTCGGCGAGCAGTTCGCCGGCACGAGCAACGTCTTCTACGCGATGAAGCACAGCCTGACACCGCTCGGCACGATGGCGCACGAGTACCTGCAGGCTTGCCAGGCGCTCGGTCCGCGGCTGCGCGACTCGCAGATCTTCGGCTTCGAGATGTGGGCGAAGGAATATCGCGGCGACCTCGGGATCGCGCTCTCCGACGTGTACGGCATGCAGGCGTTCTTGCGCGATTTCGACATGTACTTCTGCAAGCTGTTCGACGGTGCTCGCCACGATTCCGGCGACCCATTCGACTGGGGCGAGCGCCTGCTCAAACACTACGAGGCGAACCGTTGCGACCCGCGCACCAAGGTGCTCGTGTTCTCCGACGCGCTCGACATCCCGAAGGTGCTGCAGCTATACGAGCGCTTCCGCGGCCGCTGCAAACTCGCGTTCGGCGTGGGCACCAATCTGACCAACGACCTCGGCTACAACCCGCTGCAGATCGTGATCAAGATGGTTCGTTGCAACGGTCAGCCGGTCGCGAAATTGTCGGACTCGCCGGGCAAGAACATGTGCGAGGACAAGGCGTATCTCGCGTATCTGCGCCAGGTGTTCGGCATCGCGCAGCCGGAAGAAGAGGCGGCCAGGTAGCGCGCTTTGCGGACTGCTTTTCGGTTCATCGCCTGACCATGATCTGCTCGCGTTCGGGGGGCACGGCGAACCGTGTCGCCGCGCTATCGACTGGCGGCAATATGCCGTTCGGCCAGGGTGTTCGCGCGGAGCGCGGCCGGTATAATCCTCGCCATATCGCACGGCCGTCGACACGAGGATTTTCGCCCATGGACACATCGATTGCCCGCCGCAACATCCTGGCGCGCATCCGCGCCGCGCAAGGGCGCGAGCCCGAACCGAGCGCCGCCGAGCGCGAAGCCGCGGCGGACTATCTCGCGCGTCATCCGGCCGGTCCGCGTCCGGACATGCCCACCGATCTGCGCGCGCGCTTCATCGAGGAAGCGCAGAAAATGGCGAGTACTGTCGACACCGTTCAAACCTTCGCCGATGTACCCGCCGCCGCGCATCGCTATCTGACGCAACACGGTTTGCCGTTGCAGGCCATCGCGTGGCAAACGCTGCGCGATCTGCCGTGGGCCGCAGCCGGCCTCGCCGTCGAATATCGCAAACCGCAAGACAATGACGTGGTCGGTCTCACCGGCTGTTTCTGCGCGACCGCGGAGACCGGCACGCTCGTGTTGCTGTCCGGTCCCGAGACGTATGCGTCGGCCGGGCTGCTGCCGGAGACGCACATCGCGATCGTGCCGGGCTCGCGGATCGTCGCGGGTCATGAAGAGGCGTTCGACCTGATCCGCAAGGAACGCGGCGAGCTGCCGCGCGCGGTCAATTTCGTGTCGGGACCATCGCGCACCGGCGACATCGAGCAGACCATCGTGCTGGGCGCGCACGGCCCCTACCGGGTGCATGCGATCGTCGTGCAGGATGCTTGAACGCGTCGCGCGGCGGCGTGCCAGCGCATACGCGACACACGCGTTATCTGTCGTGCGTGCGGTTGCAAGCCGTCGCGCGGCCTGTATCGGCATGAATTCGCAGGCCGGCGGCGCGGGCCGGTGGCTCGCCGTTGCGTCGATGCTTGCGCTGTGCTCGCCGTCCGTGCAGGCTGAGACGCTCGACGGCGCGCGCTTGTCGGCGTTGTGGGGCTTGCCCTTCGCGGGTGTGCTGCTGTCGATCGCGATCGTTCCGCTGATCGCGCCAGCCCTCTGGCATCACCACTTCGGCAAGATCGCCGCGGCGTGGGCGCTCGCGTTCATCGTGCCGTTTGCCGTGAGCTTCGGCGCGAGCGCGGCGCTCGGCGCGCTCGCGCATGCCATGCTCGACGAGTACATCCCGTTCATCATCCTGCTGAGCGCGCTCTATACCGTCGCGGGCGGCATCTGCGTGCGCGGCAACCTGCATGGCACACCGCGGCTGAACACCGCGATCCTCGCGCTCGGCACCTCGCTCGCGAGCGTGATGGGTACGACCGGCGCGGCGATGCTGCTGATCCGCCCGTTGCTGCGCGCAAACGACAATCGCCGCCACGTGACCCACGTGGTCGTGTTCTTCATCTTCCTCGTCGCGAACGTCGGTGGCTCGCTGTCGCCGCTCGGCGACCCGCCGCTGTTCCTCGGTTTTCTCGAAGGCGTGAGCTTTTTCTGGACCACTACGCATCTCGCGCTCCCGATGCTGTTCGTGAGCGGCATGCTACTTGCCGTTTTCTATGCACTCGACTCGTACTACTTTCACCAGCGCGAGGAAGTGCGTTCGGCTTTCCTCGATCCGACGCCCGACGGCGCGCCGCTCGGCATCGACGGCAAGATCAATTTCGTGCTGCTCGCCGCGGTGATCGCGCTCGTGTTGATGAGCGGACTGTGGCGCCCGCAAATCACATTCGACGTGCTCGGCACGCACGTCGCGTTGCAAAACATCGTGCGCGACGCCGCGCTGATCGTGGTCACGCTGCTATCGCTCGCGTGGACACCGCGCGCGGCCCGCGCGGGCAACGACTTCAAGTGGGCGCCGATCGAGGAAGTCGCCAAACTGTTCGCCGGCATCTTCGTGACGATCGTGCCGGTCATCATGATCCTGCGCGCGGGAGAAGCCGGCGCGTTCGCGGGCATCGTCCATCTGGTCAATGATCCGTCAGGCGAGCCGCGCGACATCATGTACTTCTGGGCGACCGGCCTGCTATCTTCGTTTCTCGACAACGCGCCGACCTACCTCGTGTTCTTCAACCTGGCCGGCGGCGATGCGCAGACCTTGATGACCGCCGGCGCGACCACGCTCGCGGCGATTTCGGCCGGCGCCGTGTTCATGGGCGCGAACACCTACATCGGCAACGCGCCGAACTTCATGGTGAAGGCGATCGCGCAATCGCGCGGTGTGCGCATGCCGAGCTTTTTTGCGTATCTGGGCTGGTCCGGCGCGGTGCTGGTGCCGTTGTTCGCGCTGACCGGCTGGCTCTTTTTTGAACGCTGACTCTGCAACGCCGAGACTATCCCTCGACGTGCGATACGGAGACTTGCATTGCAGAAAATCCTCGTTGCCCGTTCGATTTTTCCCGACGTGATCGACCGGCTCAAGCAGTACTTCGACGTCGACTGGAACGAGGGCGACGTGTTGCCCGCCGATGAACTGAAGCGCCGTCTCGCGGACAAGGACGGCGCGCTGACGGCCGGCGAGATGATCGACGCGGGCGTGCTCGCCGCGGCGCCGCGTCTGCGCGTCGTGTCGAACATGGCGGTCGGCTACAACAACTTCGACATGGCCGCGTTCAACGCGGCGAACGTACTCGGCACCAACACGCCGGACGTGCTGAACGAATCGACCGCCGATTTCGGCTGGGCGCTGATGATGGCCGCCGCGCGCCGCATCGCCGAATCGGAGCACTGGCTGCGCGCCGGACATTGGCAGAAGTGGAGCTACGATGGCTTCCTCGGCAGCGACCTATACGGTTCGACGCTCGGCGTGATCGGCATGGGCCGCATCGGCCAGGCGCTCGCGCGGCGCGCGCAGGGCTTCAACATGCGGGTCATCTATCACAATCGCTCGCGCGTCGCGCCGCAAATCGAGGCCGAGCTGAACGCGGAGTACGTGTCGAAAGAGGATCTGCTGCGGCGCGCCGACCACGTCGTGCTGGTGCTGCCGTACAACAAAGGCAACCACCACACGATCGGCGCGGCCGAACTGGCGCTGATGAAGCCGAGCGCGACGCTCACCAACATCGCGCGCGGCGGCATCGTCGACGATGCGGCGTTGGCCGACGCGCTGCGTGACAGGCGCATCGCGGCGGCCGGTCTGGACGTGTTCGAAGGCGAGCCGCAGCTGCACCCGGCGCTGCTGAACGTGCCGAACGTCGTGCTGACGCCGCACATCGCGAGCGCGACCGAAACCACGCGCCGCGCCATGGCGAATCTTGCCGCGGACAACCTGATCGCCGGCCTCGGCGCAGGACCGCGCGCCGGTCAGCCGCCGAATCCGATCAACCCCGACGTGATCGGCAAGGCGCGTTCATGACAATGGTTCTGGTGGCGGCCGTCGCGGTGCTGGCGGTTGCCCTCGTGATCGCACTCGCCTTGCTGCTACGCGGTCACGACCGCACGGAGCAGCGCGAACAGTTCGAGATGCTGAACGAACGCGTCGATGCCGTCGTCGACGCGCAGGCGCATACCGCCGAGCGGCTCGAGCGGCAACTGCGCAACGACATCGCCGAGACCGCGCGCGTGTCGCGCACCGAGCAAAGCAGCGGCTTCGCGCATTTTCAGCAGACGCTCGCCGCGCAGTTCAGCAGCATGACGACGGTGCAGGGCGGCAAGATCGACGGCTTCGCGCAACAGCTCGACGCCGTGCGTCACAGCCTGCAGGCGCAGGCGCAGCAGGCGCGCGACGAGCAGGGCCGCTCGCTGAAGCAGTTCGGCGACACGCTGAGCCTGCAACTCGGGCAACTAACCGAGGCGAACGACCGGCGCTTCGCCGAAGTGCGCGCGACGATCGAGCAGCGTCTGAAGGACATCGAGGCGAACAACGCGACGCGGCTCGAGGAAATGCGCCGCACCGTGGACGAAAAACTGCACGCAACGCTTGAGCAGCGTCTCGGCGAGTCGTTCAAGCTCGTGTCTGACCGGCTCGAACAGGTGCATCGCGGCCTCGGTGAAATGCAGACGCTGGCGGCCGGCGTCGGCGATCTGAAGCGCGTGCTGACCAACGTGAAGACGCGCGGCACGTGGGGTGAAGTGCAGCTCGAAGCCTTGCTCGAACAACTGCTGACCGTCGATCAATACGCGAAGAACGTCGCGACGGTGCCGAAGAGCGCCGATCGCGTGGAGTTCGCGATTCGTCTGCCGGGGCGGCCGGAGCCCGGCGGCGCGAATACGCCGGTATGGCTGCCGATCGACGCCAAATTCCCGCGCGAGGACTACGAGCGGCTGATCGAAGCGCAGGAGCGCGCCGATCCGGTCGCGGTCGAGGAAGCATCGCGCGCGCTCGAAGTGCGAATTCGCGCGGAGGCGCGCACGATCGCGGAGAAGTACGTGGCGCCGCCGCATACGACCGACTTCGCGCTGCTGTTCCTGCCGACCGAAGGCCTGTACGCGGAAGTGCTGCGCCGACCGGGACTCACGGATCTGCTGCAGCGGGACTATCGCGTGACGATTGCGGGGCCGACCACGCTGACCGCGTTGCTCAATAGTCTGCAGATGGGTTTCCGCACGCTCGCGATCGAAAAGCGTTCGAGCGAGGTGTGGCAGGTACTCGGCGCGGTGAAGACGGAGTTCGGCAAATTCGGCGACGTGCTCGCGAAGACCAAGGCGCAGCTCGAAACCGTCACGCGTTCGATCGAGGCAGCGGAAACGCGCACGCGCATGATGAACCGCAAGCTGCGCGACGTCGAGGCGTTACCGGGCGACGAGGCGAGCGGGTTGCTCGGCGATGCGCTGTCGAATGCGGAGCCTGATGAGCAATGAGGGGCGAGGCGCTGGAATTCAGGCCCTTGCAGCCAGCCGCGCCAGCGCATCGCCCGTCACGCGCACGACGCGCCAGTCCGGCAACACCGTCGCCCCCATCTTCTGATAGAAGCTGCCGAACAGCGCGTCGCGCAGGCTATCTTCCGTCGCGACGAAGATGTGCGTGAGGTTCTCGAACTGCGCGAGTTCGTAGGTGAGCGCGAAGATCGCGCCGGTATCCGCGGGCTTGGCGACGCGGATCGTCGCGGGCATTACGCTTCTTCCGGTGCGTCGGCCAGATGGATTTCGATACCACCGAAGCGCGACGCGACCCAGTTGTAGGCGTGGCACGCGATCCACAACAGCACGAAGCCGAGGATCGCGTTCAGCAGCAGCGCGCTGAACACCGTGCTCAGCTCGACCGAGCCATAGCGCACAAACGCGACCACCACGCCGAGCAGCACGATCGGCACCGAGAACGTCAGATACACGAGGATCAGCGCTTTGGCCGTCTGTCCTGGTGCGATGAACGAGATCTGTTTTTTCATGTAAGTCAAACCCGTATGTCGTAGTAGCGATAGTGGGTGGAGTGTCGATGAAGTGCTGCTGTGGTGCCGATGTCGTGCGATCGATGCGCCGCCTGGAACGTCAGATGAGACCGTCGAACAGCATGATCGACACGCGATCGCCGACGGCGATGTCGCCCTCGTCGTGGCCGAGCACAATGAAGCAGTTCGCTTCGCTCATCGAGCTCAGCACGCCTGAGCTTTGCGACCCGGTCGGGCTCACGTGCCAGTGTCCGTGCGCGTCCTGTTCGGCGATGCCGCGCTGGAATTCGGTGCGGCCTGCGCGCTTGCCCACCGCCACGCGGCTCGTCGCGTGAATCACCGGCAGCGGCCGCGGCGTCGCGCCGGCCATCAGCAGCAGGGCTTCGCGCACGATCTGATAGAACGTCACCATCACGGCGACCGGATTGCCGGGCAGGCCGAAGAATAGCGCAGGTTTGCCGAGCCCGGGCTGTGCGCCAGACCACAGGCGGCCGAACGCGAGCGGCCGGCCGGGACGCATCGCGAGACTCCAGAAGGCGACGTCGCCGAAGGTCTGTAGCAGCTGCTTCGTGAAGTCCGCTTCGCCCACCGACACGCCGCCCGAAGTCAGCACCACGTCGGCGTTGGCCGCGGCACTGCGCAGCGCGGCTTCGAGCGCCGCCGGCTCGTCACGCACGACGCCGAGATCGAGCGCGTCGATGTTCAGGTGCCGCAGCATCGCAAACAGCGTGTAGCGGTTGCTGTCGTAGACCGAGCCCGCGTCGAGCGGCTCGCCGAGCGAGCGCAGTTCGTCGCCGGTCGAAAAGAACGCGACGCGCAAACGCCGCCGCACGCTGACTTCGCCAATGCCGAGCGACGCGAGCAGGCCGAGGTCCGAGGCGCGCACGATGCGGCCGGCATGCAGCGCGACGTGGCCGCGCGCGAGATCTTCGCCGGCGCGGCGGCGGTTCGCACCCGCCGCCACCGCGCTGGCGGCGACGCGGATCGACGTGGAATCCGCACCGTCGCGCTGCGCCTGTTCCTGCGGCACGACGGTGTCGCAACCGGCAGGCATGCAGGCGCCCGTCATCACGCGCACGCACTGGTTCGCCGCGACGCGGCCCGCGAACGGATGACCGGCGAGCGCCTTGCCGGCGACCGTCAGCTCGACGCTGTCCGCGCCGCCTCGCATAGCGGCCGCGAGCGCCGCGTGATTGAACGCGTAGCCGTCCATCGCGGAGTTGTCGTGCGCGGGCACGTCGATCGGCGACACGATGTCGGCGGCCAGCACGCGGTCGAGTGCATCGCGCAACGCCAGGCGTTCGACGGCCGCGACCGGCGTCGCCCACTGCCGGACGATCGCCTGAGCGGCCGGGACGGGTAGCGCATGAGGATCGTACTGCGCGACGCAGCGGGAAAAGTCGTTGAGCGTGGTCATGAATGGCTGGGCGTCGCGACCGGTGACGGGCGCGGCTGTTGCCGTGCGGCCGGAGCGGATGTCAGCCGGGGCCCCGATTGCGTTCGAGGTCGGCGAGTTCTTGTAACGAGTTGGCATTGTAGAACGCGCGCTCGTCGGCAAAGACGACTTCGACCGTCTTGTGGCGCGCGTACCACGCGCGGACCTTGCGCTCGCCGGAGGCCAGAAACGCGGCCAGGTCGTCCGCGACGACTGTGCGCATCAGCGCGAATACCGGGTGCAGGGAGGTTTCTCCACCGGTGTCGACGGTGGTGACCGTTGCGATGTCGGCGTGGTTCGCGTCGAGCGCATCCGCGAGGCGCGCGGCGAGGTCGGCCGGTAGCCACGGCGAATCGCAGGGCGCGCTCAGCAGGTACGCCGTGCCGGCGGCGCGCAGTCCGGCGAGCATGCCGGCGAGCGGGCCGGGAAAGTCGGGGAGCGTGTCGGCGACGAGCGTCGCGCGATATGGCGCGCCGAGCGTCGCATAGGTGTCGGGATGGCGGTTCGCGCTGATCATCAGCGGGCCGGTCTGCGGCGCGAGGCGCCGCAGCACGTGAGCGGCGAGCGGTTCGCCGTGCAGCGGCTGCAAGCCCTTGTCGACGCCGCCCATGCGCGTGCCGCGCCCGCCCGCGAGCACGAGCCCAGTGATCTGTTCGCGGGGGATGGACATGCGTCGGCCGCTCAGCCGCCGATGTAGGACATTTCGACGCGACGCTTGGCCGGCTCGCCCTGATCGGCCGGCTGGCTGCCGCGCAGCTGCGAGTAGCGGTCGCCGCGGCCCTGCCAGATTTCGGCGATGGCGGTGGCGATCCCGGCATCGCTCGCACCGCCGCGCAACAGCGCGCGCAGGTCATGTCCGGTCGATGCGAACAGGCACAGGTATAGCTTGCCCTCGGTCGACAAACGCGCGCGCGTGCAATTGCCGCAGAACGCGCGGGTGACGCTCGAAATGACGCCGATCTCGCCGCCGTCGTCGACATAACCCCAGCGTTGCGCAGTTTCGGCGGCGCTGTGCGCTTCGAGCGGCACCAGCGGGAAATGCTCGGCGATGCGCGTGACGACGTCGGCGGAAGGCAGCACTTCGGTCATGTTCCAGCCGTTCGAGGTGCCGACGTCCATGTACTCGATGAAGCGCAGCACCGCGCCCGTGCCTTTGAAATGACGCGCCATGGGGACGATTTCGCCGTCGTTGGTACCGCGTTTGACGACCATGTTGACTTTGACCGGCGCGAGCCCGGCCGCTTGCGCGGCGGCGATGCCATCGAGCACGTCGGCGACCGCGAAGTCGGCGTCGTTCATGCGGCGGAACAGCGCGTCGTCGAGCGCATCGAGGCTGACGGTCACGCGGGTGAGGCCGGCGTCTTTCAGGCTGCGCGCCTTGCGCGCGAGCAGCGAGCCGTTGGTGGTCAGCGTGAGATCGAGCGGACGGCCCGCAGGCGTGGTCAACCGGGCGAGCCGTTCGACCAGGAATTCGAGGTTTTTGCGCAGTAGCGGCTCGCCGCCGGTCAGGCGAATTTTCTCGACGCCATGCGCGACGAACAACTGCGCGAGCCGCTCGATCTCCTCGAAACTCAACAACGCGCTGTGCGGCAGGAAAGCATAGTCCTTGTCGAACACTGCGCGCGGCATGCAATACACGCAGCGGAAGTTGCAGCGGTCCGTCACCGAGATGCGCAGATCGTGCAGCGGACGCGCGAGCGCATCGTGCAGCACGCCGCTAGGTGTCTGCACTGGGCCGGTGATGACCGGCGCCGCGCTGAGATCGGCAACAGGGATGATGCGTCGTGACATGAAATGCTTCGTCAGGTGCTTTAACGGACGGGGATGATTTGATTCTATCGGAAATGCCGGTGCCGGCAGATGCGCGACGGACGTTGTCGGGGTATACGGGGAGCGGAGCGGCGCGGCTCGCGGCGACAAATGACCGCCTAAAGAAATCTATGGTCAGCCTGACTTTTGCAAGCGAGGTGGTGTTGACGTAAATTGGGCTTGCGCAAATCTATCCGGGGTCGTTGTGGGAACAGGTTCC
>NZ_JACHDL010000036.1:0-66990 GCF_014201055.1 Paraburkholderia sp. CI2 | reverse complement strand
AGTGCGGATTGCCCGTGTGAAAGTAGGTAATCGTCAGGCTCCCCCCCAGTCAGAAACCCCACCCGCCGCGGTGGGGTTTCTGCGTTTACGCGGCCGACTTTGCGCGCTTCACTACTTTCCGATCCGCGACGCATCCGCGTAATCCGGCGACTTCCGACGCGGTCGTCCAAAATCCGTGTCCTTATGGCTCAGCCGGTCAGCACCTCCTCCAAACACGTTAAGCCCGCTTACGCGCCGGCGCTCGATCGGATCCCCCTGCGATAAAGCGGTCGAGTCTTTCGCTGGCCTCCGTAATCGCCCAAAGCGGAGCGCGATGCAGCTGCCGATCGTAGCTCGTTGCGATCGATGCAAAGAGCGCGAATCCCGCTTCGTCCAGTTTCCATTCGTTGCGTTCCCGACCTGCGTCGAACACCATCGCCGAGGCGCAGTCCGCGGCGTGGAGCTCTTCGTGGCTCATCGAGCCAAAGCCAGCATCAGCGAGGTAGCTGGTCAACAGCATGATCTGCGTGACCGTCTGCGCATCGCTCTTCGTACCGAGGCCGCGGCGCAGTGCGTCGAGCGACAGATGAACTCGCAACGCGAGATCGTCGGCGATCTGGCGCGCGATGGGCAACAGCATGGCTTTGGCATGCCGCGCGCGGGCGGCGCCAGTGTTGCGGAAAGGAATTGGTTGTGCCATGGAGATCCGAGGGGTTTGCCTGAGCACATGCAATAACGGCGCGCTTCGCAAAAGGTTGAGCCTTCATTGCGTTTTAGCCGCTTCCTTCGACGAAAACGTTTGCTGGCGGCCACTTGCGCGCAGATTGCCGGCACGTCGCGGCGTCCGTCGTCGAGCGAATTGGCACCTACATCGCCCGCGATGCGCCGTTCACTCCCCACGAATGCAGCGGCTTTGCTTCCTATGCTTGCCCACGGAAAGGCGTCGCGCCGCATTGCCACCTCGCTCGCGTCCGGCCATCTACCTCGGCGAAACCTCTCTATCATGACGATTGGAACAACTTCGGCCAGCAAGCCGGAACGGAGCAAGTCCCGCCGGCAAGCGCCATCCAGCTGTCTTCGACCCGAGATTGCATCGATGCAGACTCATTCATCCAACGTTGTCTCGACGCCCGCCGATTTGCGGATCGACGGCGCGCGGCTGTGGGACTGTCTCATGCAGCTCGTGCGGATCGGCGCGACCGACAAACGCGGTGTCTGCCGTCCAGCACTGACCGAACTCGACCGTGAGGCACGCGATCAGTTCATCGCGTGGACGAAGGAGATCGGCCGCACGGTGCCGGTCGACGCGATCGGCAATATTTTCGCGCGGAGGACGGGGCTGCGTGACGATCTGCCGCCCATAATGACGGGCAGCCATCTCGACACGCAGCCGACCGGCGGCAAATTCGACGGCAATTATGGTGTGCTGGCAGGGCTGGAGGTGCTGCGCCCGCTGGCCGAGACCAACGTGCAGACCATCGCGCCGCTCGAGGTTGCCATGTGGACCAACGAGGAGGGTTCGCGACTCTCGCCGGTGATGATGGGCTCCGGCGTGTTCGCCGGCGCATTCACGCTCGAGCACGCGCTAGCGCAACGCGATCGCGACGGCGTAGCGGTGCGCCACGCGCTAGCGGCGATCGGCTATGCCGGCGAGCATCGCAAGTCGCACGCTGTCGGCGCATATTTCGAGGTGCATATCGGACAGGGGTCCGTGCTCGAAGCGCACGACAAGGTCATCGGCGTCGTGCAGGGCGCGCTCGGGCAGCGCTGGTACGACCTGATCGTGCACGGCATGGAAGCGCACGTGGGGCCGATGGCGCTGCGCCGCGACGCGCTGCTCGTCGCCGCGGATCCGATCCATGCGGTGAACCGTATCGCACTCGATCACGCGCCGCATGGCCGTAGCACGGTCGGCTGGCTCGACGTGCATTTAAACTCGCGCAACGTCATTGCGGGCCGCGTGAAATTCAGCGTCGACCTGCGCGCAGCCGATGACGCGTCGCTCACTGCGATGGACCTCGCATGGCGTGCAGCGTGCGCGCAGGCGGGCAGCGATGGGGGCAACGCCGCCACCAACGCCGCCGCCACCCGCGCGAGCAGCAGCTTGGACGCCCCCATCACTATCGACATCGAGCAGGTCGTCTTCTTCCCGCCGCAGCGATTCGCCGCGCAATGGATCGCCGAGGTCAGGCAGAGCGCGGAGCGGCTCGGTGTGTCGTCGATGGACGTGATCAGCGGCGCGGGCCACGACGCCGCCTATCTCGCGCGCGGCGCACCCAGCGCGATGATCTTCGTTCCCTGCAAGGACGGCATTAGCCACAACGAAATCGAGGACGCGCGCGCCGATCATCTGGAAGCCGGCTGCAATATGCTGCTGCAGGTGATGCCGAGCGCGGCGTCGAGAACGGGGAGCATGCGCGCATGAAGGTCCTGATCGCACGAATGAACCACGAGACCAACACGTTCTCGCCAGTAGAGACCCCGCTGGCCGCATTCGGCCGCAACGGTCCGAGCTATGGCCGCGCCGCGTTCGACGAAAACAAGGGCATGCAAACCGCGATGGCCGCGTTCATCGACGCCGCCGAGCGCGTGCATGCCGAAATCGTGACGCCGATCTCCGCCATGGCGAATCCGAGCGGGCCGGTCGACGCCGCCGCCTACGATACGATCTGCGACGCGATCGTGGCAGCCGCGACGGGCTGCGACGCGGTGATGCTCGATCTGCACGGCGCGATGGTCGCCGAGAACTCGACCGACGGGGAAGGCGATCTGCTCGGGCGCGTGCGTGCGTCGCTGCCGCACGCGCCGATCGCGGTCGCGCTCGATCTGCATGGCAACGTCACGCAAAAAATGATCGACAACGCCGACGTCATCGTCAGCTTCAAGACCTATCCGCACGTCGACATGTACGAGACTGGCGCACATGCAGCGCGCTTGCTGTTCGACATGATCGAGGGCCACGCGAAGCCGGTGATCGCGTGGCGTCAGCCGCCGCTGCTCACGCACACGCTGCGCAGCGCGAGCGTTGACGGCGCGATGAAACGCGCGCTCGATGCCGCGCGCGCCGCCGAGGCCGACGGCATGCTCGCGGTGTCGGTGCTGGCGGGCTTCTCGCTCGCCGATATCGAAGCGCCATGCATTAGCGTCGTCGTCGTGGGCAATGGCGAGCGCGCGGATGCGGAGGCGGTCGCCGGGCGCATCGCGCGGCAGATCTGGGACGAGCGCGACGATTTCGTCTATCGCAGCGCGCCGCTTGCCGAATCGGTCGCGCGGGCGGCGTCGCTGGCACGCGCCGCCGATAAACCGGTGCTAATGCTCGATCACGGCGACAACTGCATGTCGGGCGGCACGTGCGACACGATGGATTTGCTCGAGGAAGCGTTGAGGCAGGGCCTCGAAGGCATCGTCAGCGGGCCGTTGTGCGATCCGCAGGCGGTCGCGGCCCTGGCGGCCTCGGGTGTCGGTAGCACGGTCACGCTCGCGATCGGCAACAAGCTCACAAACGATGCATTGCCCTCGCGTTCGCCGCTTGCCCTGACCGGCGTCGTGCGCGCGCTGACCGACGGCGAATACGTGATCAGCGGCCCGACCTACACCGGCCAGCGCGCGTACATGGGGCGCGCGGCAGTGCTCGACACCGGCACGGTGAAACTCGTCGTGACCGAACGAACGCATGAGCCGTGGGATCTCGGCGTGTTCGAGAGCGTCGGCATCGATCCGCGCCGCGCGCGTTTTCTGCTGCTCAAATCGCGCATGTATTGCCGGCCGGTTTTCGTGCCGATCGCGGAGGCACTCGTCGAATGCGATAGCCGCGGCGTCACGAGTTCGGACTATGGTCTGTTCAGCTTCGAGCACGTGAAGCGGCCGGTTTATCCATTGGACCCTCACACCGAATGGAGCGCGACGAACTGATCAACATGCATGCGTTTCGATAAGTCGCGGCAAGGGCTTGTGCAGTCCGCATTGAGTCTCTATAATTCGCGCCTCTAAAGGCTCGTAGCTCAGTTGGTTAGAGCACCACCTTGACATGGTGGGGGTCGTTGGTTCGAATCCAATCGAGCCTACCAACGCATCTGTGACGTAGACGAAAGCGGTCCGCTTTCGTCTACGGTCCCGTCAAATCGATCCAGTCGTTCCCTCAGTTTCGCCGTTCGGCATCACGTCCCCTTCGTTGTTGTTGTCCGCTCGTGGCCCGAAGCTCGTGCACGTTCACGCGCGCGCTCTCGCCGTTGCGTCGTCGTTCGACAATGCGCGGTACAGTTAGACCTTCCGCTTTCGCCGCCGACCCGACTGCCGTTCCCATCGCATCTTCGATCATGCGATGCCGGCAGCATCCAACGGAGCTGACGCAATGAAGAAGCTCATCAACGATGTGTCCACCGTGGTCCCCGAGATGCTCGACGGGCTCATCGCGCTCAATCCCCAACTCTCGCTATTGCAAGGCGGCACGATCGTCTTGCGCGCCGATGCCCAGGCCGTGGCCGCGCGCGGCGAGGTCGCGCTGATCTCGGGCGGCGGCTCGGGCCACGAGCCCGCGCACGGCGGCTATGTGGGCCACGGCATGCTGAGCGCGGCGGTAGCCGGCGAGGTCTTCACCTCGCCCTCCACCGACGCCGTGCTCGACGCGATACGCGCGGTGGCCGGCCCCGCGGGCGCGTTGCTGATCGTCAAGAACTACACGGGCGACCGCTTCAACTTCGGCCTCGCGGCCGAAATCGCGCGCGCCGAGGGCATCCTCGTTGAGATGATGATCGTCGCCGACGACGTCGCGCTGAGCGCGAGCGGCGATCACGCGGGCCGTCGCGGACTCGCGGGCACAGTGTTGGTTCACAAGATCGCGGGCGCGGCGGCCGCGCGCGGTTTGCCGTTGGCCGAGGTCGCGCGGCTCGCTCGGGAAGCGGCCGCGTCGCTCGGCACGATGGGCGTCGCGCTGACGCCGTGCACGGTGCCGGCTGCGGGCAAGCCGGGCTTCGTGCTGGGCGATGGCGAAATCGAATGGGGCCTCGGCATTCATGGCGAACCCGGCGTGGCGCGCGGCGCGCTGGAGCCGGCCGACGCGATCGTCGGCAAGCTGCTTGCAAAGATCGTCGACGATCTCGCGTTGCAGGCGGGCGAGCGCGTCGCGCTGCTCGTCAACAATCTGGGTGGCACGCCGCCGAGCGAACTCAACGTGGTGGCTGGTGCCGCGCTGCGCGAGCTTGCCGGGCGCGGCATCGAAGTCGCGCGCGCGTGGGCCGGCACGTTCCTGAGCGCGCTCGAAATGGCCGGCGTCTCGCTGACGCTGCTGCGTATCGATGACGAACGGCTGAGCCTGCTCGACGCCGCCTCACAGACGAGCGCATGGCCTGCGCTGAGCGGCCGCGTCGCGCAGGTCGCGGTGCGTGCGGCGCCACCCGCGCCGCAAAGCGCGAGCGGCGCGACGCTCGCGCGTGACGCGACGCTGCGGCGCGCGATCGAAGCGGTCTGCGAGTGCCTGCTGGCAGCCGAGCCGACATTGACCGAAATGGACCAGCGCGTCGGCGACGGCGACCTCGGCATCAGCCTCGCGCGCGGCGCACGCGCGGTGCAGCTCGAGCTCGATTCCTACGCGTGCGCAACCACCCCGGGCGCGGTATTGCGCGGCATGTCGGCGACGCTGCGGCGCGTGGTGGGCGGCACGTCGGGTCCGCTGTACGCGGTGATGCTGCTGCGCGCGGCGGCCGCGCTCGAACAGTCGGGCGGGACCACCGCACGGCAATGGGCGACGGCGTTCAGCGCCGGTGTCGATGGGTTGATGGAACTGGGGGGCGCGAGGCCGGGCGATCGGACGATGGTCGATGCGCTGAGGCCCGCTGCCGACGCGCTGCACGACGCACTCGCTCAGGGAGCGTCGACGGATGCCGCATTGCAGGCCACCGCCGCTGCGGCAAGCGACGGCACGTCTCGTACCGCATCGATGCATCCGCGGCGCGGGCGTTCGAGCTATGTCGGCGAGCGCGCGCTCGGTCATATGGACCCGGGCGCGCATGCGGTCGCGTTGTGGCTCGCGGCGATTCGCGACGCGCTTCCCGGTTAGGCGCAGGCGGACGCGAACGATACGGCGAACGCAAGGGACGAGGG
This sequence comes from Paraburkholderia sp. CI2, assembly GCF_014201055.1. Taxonomy (NCBI): domain Bacteria; kingdom Pseudomonadati; phylum Pseudomonadota; class Betaproteobacteria; order Burkholderiales; family Burkholderiaceae; genus Paraburkholderia; species Paraburkholderia sp. CI2. The sequence goes on along the minus strand of NZ_JACHDL010000036.1, from coordinate 60,912 downwards.
CACTTTCACAGCAGGGAAAAACTACGCCGCCGTCACGGCCGCAGCAGATCGAATCCCGCGAACGCCACGACGCCGCTCAGTGCGATCAGCGCCACCGAGTGCTGTCCAAGGTACAACAGCCCGGCAGCGGACCAACACGTGACAGCGAATGCGGCAATACGTTTCATGCTTCCTTCTTCTACGACTCGAACTCAAAAACCGACTCAGAAGCCCAGCGTAACGGCCAGCAATCCACTGACGACACCGCCCACCACCACTGCACAGGCTACCACCGTCAGCACGCGCCGCGGAAACGACCGCGCGAGCATCGCGAGCGACGGCACGCTGACGAGCGGCAGCGTCATCAGCAGCGCGCCGGCGGGGCCGGCGGCCATGCCGAACGACAGCATCGCCTGAATGATCGGCACTTCACCCGCGGTCGGAATCACGAACAGCGTGCCGGCGATCGACAGCGCGATGATCCACAGCAGGCTGTTGTCGACGTCCGGGCCGATGTGCGGAAACAGCCACGCGCGCGCCGCGCCAAGAATCAGCACGAGCGCGATGTATTCCGGCACGAGCCGCAGCGTCATGCGCCCCAGAATCGTGATCCAGCGCGAGAACGCGGTGCCTGGATTGTCGGCGCTGACCAGTTGCGCGACGGCCTCTCGCGACGCTTGCGCTTCCTGCGGCGTGACCATGCGGTTCACGACGTAGCCAAGGCCGAACACCATCACGATGCCGAGCGCGAGGCGCAGGCCCATCCACTGCCAGCCGAGCACGAAGCCCATGAAGATCAGCGTAGCGGGATTCAGCGCGGTATTACCGAGCCAAAAAGCAATCGCCGCGCCCGGCGCCGCTTCACGCGCGCGCAGGCCCGCGACGACCGGCGCCGCGCAGCAGGTGCACATCATGCCCGGCAACGACATCAGGCCGCCTTTGACGACGCTGTTGAAGTCGGCACGGCCGAGCGCGCGCGCGACCCATTGCGGCGGAATCAGCGCCTGTACCGCGGAGCCGAGCAGCAGGCCGAGCACCATCGCCTGCCAGATTGCCTTGCCGTAAGCGAGCGCGAAGTCGATCGCGGCCTGCCATGAGGCCGCCGGCGCGCTCGCGGACGTGCCCATCAGGATCGACTTGCCGATCGAATGCTGGCTCGCGGCGACGAACGCGCGGTTGTAGTACGGAAACCACTTCACATAGAGGAGGCCGACGACGGCGATCAGCAGGAACACGATCCAGCCAAGCGTGACGCGGGGTTGCCGAAGGGTTGATTGCATGATGGTTGTTGAATGTCGTTGTGGATCAACCGACGACTAGCGTGCGGGTATCGAGCTGCGCTAGCAGCATTTTCGCCTGCTCGACGATGTCGGCGTCGTTCGGGCGGAAATCGAGTTGCAGCGAGTTGGGCAACTGCTCGAAATGCTGGCCGCTGCTGCGCGCGTATGCGGGATCGTAGTGCCGTTCGATCAGTTCGCGCGCGAGCTCGGCGCGCCGGTTCTCGTCGACGAGCCGCAGCCAGCCCGTGACCCGCTCGCGGCTGTGCAGACCGATCAACCGTTCCAGCTGTCCCTTGAAGTAATCGGGATGCTCGAACAGATGCGCGTAATCCTGCAACAGAAACGCCGCGCGGTCCTCGCTGCTCGAGCGCACCTCGACGCACGCGCCGCGATGAAACGTTTCGAGCAGCGCGAGCGGCAGCGTGACGGAGCCAATACGCCGGCTTTCCGCCTCGACGAACACCGGCCGGTTCACGTCGAAGTCACGCAGCGCGGTGACGAGCAGCGTGTCGAAACGCTTTTGCGACGGCTGCGCCACGCCCGTATACGCGCCGAGCAGCGAGCCGCGATGCGAGGCGAGCGCCTCGAGGTCGAGCGTCTGCGCGCCGGCCTCATGCAGCGCCGACAGCAGCCGCGTCTTGCCGCTGCCGGTCGGGCCGACGAGCGCGATATAGCTGAAACGGCGCGGCAGGGTTTCGAGCCTCTCCAGCGTGGCGCGCCGGTAGCTCTTGTAGCCGCCGTCGAGTTGCCGCGCCGACCAGCCGATCATGTTGAACAGCGTCGTGACCGAGCCCGAACGCTTGCCGCCGCGCCAGCAGTAGATCAGCGGGCGCCAGTTGCGCGGCCGGTCGGCGAACGTGGTTTCCAGATGATGCGCGATGTTGCGCGCGACCAACGCCGCGCCGAGCCGCGTGCCCTCGAACGGCGACACCTGCGTGTAGGTCGTGCCGACCAGCACGCGTTCCTCGTTGCTCAGCACTGGCGCGTTGGTCGCGCCCGGAATATGGTCTTCCTCGAACTCGAGCGGAGTGCGAACGTCGACGATTTCATCGAAATCGCCGGCTTTGTCGAGGCTGACTAGAAAACTTTTCAAGGGAGTAGGGACAAAACGGACCGCGGGAAGACCGAAATTATCGCATGGGCGGCTCGTTCGGGCCGGTTATATGCGTCCTTCCCGGGGTTCTCCAGTGACGTCCTTCGGCCGCCTACCTCAGATGACTTCGACCCGCGCTTTCCCGCTCACCAGCTCGCCGATCACCCGTGCGTCGGCAAAGCCATCGGCGCGGAACAGCGCGAGCACTTCGTCTACCGCTTCGGGCGAGCACGACACCAGCAGCCCGCCCGACGTCTGCGGATCGGTCAACAACGCGCGGCCGGCGGACGGCAAGGTGGCGGGCAGCACCACGTCGTGGCCGTAGGCATCCCAGTTGCGGCCCGATGCGCCGGTGAAAATGCCTGCTTGCGCGAGGCTCGCGACGTTCGGCAGCCACGGCAGGTCCGCGTAGCGCACGCGCGCGGTCAGCTTCGAGCCGCGTGCGAGTTCCAGCGTGTGGCCGAGCAGGCCGAAGCCGGTGATGTCGGTCAGCGCATGCACGCCGTCGAGCCGCGCCAGCTCGGCGCCCGGCCGGTTCAGCTTGGTGGTCGCGCCGATCATTGCCGCGTAGCCGGCCTCGTCGAGCCGGTCCTTCTTCAATGCCGCGGACAGAATCCCGACGCCGAGCGGCTTGCCGAGGATCAGCACGTCTCCGGCCTGGCCGCCCGCGTTGCGCTTGACGCGCTTCGGATCGACGATGCCCAGCGCGACGAGGCCGTAAATCGGCTCGACGGAATCGATCGAATGGCCGCCCGCGAGCGGGATGCCTGCTTCCGCGCAGACCGATTCGCCGCCTTTCAGCACGGCCGCGATCACGTCGTGCGGCAGCACGTTGATCGGCATGCCGACGATCGCGAGTGCCATGATCGGCTTGCCGCCCATCGCGTAGACGTCGGAGATCGCGTTGGTCGCGGCGATGCGGCCGAAGTCGAAGGGATCGTCGACGATCGGCATGAAGAAATCGGTGGTCGCGACGATCGCCTGGTCTTCGTTGAGCTTGTAGACGGCGGCGTCGTCGGCGGTGTCGTTGCCGACCAGCAGGTCGGGGAAGAATGGCAGCGGCGCGCTGCGCTTGAGCAGATCGGCGAGCAAGCCGGGCGCGATCTTGCAGCCGCAGCCGCCGCCGTGCGACAGGCTCGTCAGGCGGGGCGACTGGCTTGCTTGGACTTGGGTCATGGGGGCGAGAGTTGGGGTTCGTCGAATGACCGCATTATGAGGGTTGTTTTCGCACTGTGCAGCGTCGGCACGGGCGCAAACCGGCTCTATGCCGAACCCGTTTCGAACTCCGTTTTGCCGAGCGATAAACGGCTGCGTAAAAAATACTAATGCCGAAGGAAATGCAAGCGGCATGTACGCGCGATGAAACGAATTCTTTACGCTACAACGCAATTCCGCGGCGCCTGGGTAGTTAATAGGAGCGCAATAGTCCGCCGATGAGGTCAGTGGGAGTCACTATTCGCGGATGCAGCATAAACGGTGCCCAGCAGCGGGAATAAATCGTGCCAGCAGGGTGCCGCCCTTTCAAGTGACTTTCGCATGTCCCATCTACCGGGGTGGCGAATGCACTACGATGCAGGTCGCGAAACGGCACCTATAATCAATTTTGTCCCCAAAGAGCCGAGGCCATGCAATGACGCAAATGACTCGGCGACAATTCCTGAAGGTCTCTGCCACGACACTTGCCGGATCGAGCCTGGCCCTGATGGGCTTCTCGCCGACACCCGCGCTGGCCGAAGTCCGTCAGTACAAATTGTCGCGTGCGACTGAAACCCGCAACACCTGCCCGTACTGTTCGGTGGGCTGCGGCATCCTGATGTACGGTCTTGGCGACGAGGCCAAGAATGTGAAGACGAGCATCTTCCACATCGAGGGCGACCCCGACCATCCGGTCAATCGCGGCACGTTGTGCCCGAAGGGCGCGAGCCTGATCGACTTCATCCATAGCGCGAGCCGTCTGCGCTATCCCGAGTACCGCGCGGCCGGGGCGAGCGAGTGGAAGCGCATCTCGTGGGAAGACGCGCTAGACCGCATCGCGAAGCTGATGAAGGAAGACCGCGACGCGAACTTCGTCGAGACGAACGCGGACGGCAAGAAGGTCAACCGCTGGCTGACTACCGGCATGCTCGCGGCATCGGCCGGCAGCAACGAGGTGGGTTATCTGACGCACAAGACTGTTCGCAGTCTTGGCATGCTCGGATTCGACAATCAGGCGCGTGTCTGACATGGCCCGACGGTGGCAGGTCTTGCCCCGACGTTTGGCCGTGGAGCGATGACGAACCATTGGGTCGACATCAGAAACGCGGACGTGATTCTCGTGATGGGCGGCAATGCGGCCGAGGCCCACCCATGCGGTTTCAAATGGGTCACCGAAGCCAAGGCGCACCGCAAGGCGCGCCTGATCGTGGTCGACCCGCGCTTTACGCGCACGGCGTCGGTCGCGGACTACTTCGTGCAGATCCGCACCGGTACGGACATTGCGTTTCTCGGCGGGGTGATCAACTACCTGCTGACGAACGACAAGATCCAGCACGAGTACGTGAAGAACTACACGGACGTGCCGTTCATCGTGCGCGAGGATTTCGCGTTCAAGGACGGCCTGTTTTCCGGCTACCACGCCGACACGCGCAGCTATGACAAGGCCTCGTGGGACTACGAGCGCGGCGATGACGGCTTCGCCAAGGTCGACCCGACGCTGCAGGACCCGCGCTGCGTCTATCAGCTGATGAAGCAGCACTACTCGCGCTACACGCCCGAGCAGGTCGAGAGAATCTGCGGCGTGCCGAAGGAGAAGTTCCAGCACGTGTGTGAGATGCTCGCGTCGACGTCGGTGCCGAACCGCGCGGCCACGATCATGTACGCGCTCGGCTGGACGCATCACTCGGTCGGCTCGCAGATCATCCGCACCGGCGCGATGGTGCAGCTGCTGCTTGGCAACATCGGCATCGCGGGCGGCGGCATGAACGCGCTGCGCGGCCATTCGAACATCCAGGGCCTGACGGATCTCGGCCTGATGTCGAACCTGCTGCCGGGCTACATGACGCTGCCCATGGAAGCGGAGCAGGACTTCGACGCCTACATCGCGACGCGCGCCAAACAGCCGCTGCGGCCGAACCAGCTGAGCTACTGGCGCAACTATCGCGCGTTCCACGTGAGCCTCATGAAATCGTGGTGGGGCGACAAGGCGACCGCCGACGACAACTTCGCTTTCGACTATCTGCCGAAGCTCGACAAGTCCTACGACCTGCTGCAGGTCTTCGAGCTGATGAATCAGGGCAAAATGACCGGCTACATCGCGCAGGGCTTCAATCCGCTTGCCGCCGCGCCGTTCAAGGCGAAGAACGGCGCGGCGCTGGCCAAGCTGAAGTGGCTCGTGATCATGGATCCGCTCGCGACCGAAACGTCGGAGTTCTGGAAGAACCACGGCCCGTTCAACGATGTCGACAGCGGCTCGATCCAGACAGAGGTGTTTCGTCTGCCGACCACCTGCTTCGCCGAGGAACGCGGCTCGCTCGTTAGTTCGAGCCGGGTGCTGCAGTGGCATTGGCAGGGCGCGGACGGTCCCGGCGAAGCGAAGAGCGACCTCGATATCATGGCGGGGCTGTGGCTGCGTATTCGCGACGCTTATCGCAAGGACGGCGGCAAGTATCCCGATCCGATCCTGAACATGAGCTGGCCGTATGCGAACCCGGAAAGCCCGACGCCCGAAGAACTCGCGATGGAGTTCAACGGCAAGGCGCTCGCGGACGTTACCGATCCGAAGGACACGACCAAGGTGCTCGCGAAGAAGGGCGAGCAGCTCGCGAGTTTCGCGCTGCTGCGCGACGACGGCTCGACCTCGAGCGGCTGCTGGATCTTCTGCGGCGCGTGGACCCAGGCGGGCAACCAGATGGGCCGCCGCGACAACTCGGACCCGACCGGCATCGGCAACACGCTGAACTGGGCCTGGGCATGGCCGGTGAACCGGCGGGTTCTGTACAACCGCGCGTCGTGCGATCTCAGCGGCAAGCCGTTCGATCCGACGCGCAAGCTGATCGCGTGGAACGGCAGCAGGTGGTCGGGTGCCGACATTCCGGACTTCAAGGTCGACGAGCCGCCCGAAGACGGCATGAATCCGTTCATCATGAATCCGGAAGGCGTGGCTTGCTTCTTCGCGCGCGAAGCTATGGTGGAAGGGCCATTCCCCGAGCACTACGAGCCGTTCGAAACGCCGCTCGGCTACAACCCGCTGCATCCGGACAACAAGTTGGTCGTCAGCAATCCTGCGGCGCGCGTGTTCCCGGACGACAAGGCCACGTTCGGCACGCACGAGAACTTCCCGCATACGGCGACCACCTATCGTCTGACCGAGCATTTCCACTACTGGACCAAACACGCGCGTCTGAACGCGATCATCCAGCCCGAGCAGTTCGTCGAGATTGGCGAAGACCTCGCGAAGGAGATCGGCGTGGTAGCCGGCGACCGGGTCAAGGTGAGCTCGAACCGCGGGCACCTGGTTGCCGTCGCGGTCGTGACGAAGCGGATCAAACCGCTGATGATCGAAGGCAAGAAGGTGCAGACCGTCGGGCTGCCGCTCCATTGGGGCTTCAAAGGGGTCGCGAGGCCGGGCTATCTCATCAATACGCTGACGCCCCCGGTGGGCGACGGGAATTCGCAGACACCGGAATTCAAGTCGTTCCTCGTCAAGGTCGAAAAGGCATAAGGAAAAGAGATGGCACTGCAATCACTGGACATCAGACGCGTTTCGGCCACCACCACGCAGCCACCGGTGATTCGCGAGCCGGCCACGGGCACGGTCGCGAAGCTCATCGACGTGTCGAAGTGCATCGGCTGCAAGGCGTGTCAGACGGCCTGCATGGAGTGGAACGATCTGCGCGACGAGATCGGCGTGAACGTGGGCGTCTACGACAACCCGCCCGATCTCACCGAGCATTCATGGACCGTCATGCGGTTTGCCGAGTACGAGAATTCCGCCGGCGATATCGAATGGCTGATCCGCAAGGACGGCTGCATGCACTGCGAGGACCCGGGCTGTCTGAAGGCCTGTCCGGCGCCGGGCGCGATCGTGCAGTACACGAACGGCATCGTGGATTTCCACCAGGAGAACTGCATCGGCTGCGGCTTCTGCATCGCCGGCTGCCCGTTCGACATACCGCGTATGTCGAAGCAGGATCGCCGCGTATACAAGTGCACGCTGTGTTCGGATCGTGTGGCGGTCGGCCAGGAGCCGGCCTGCGTGAAGACCTGCCCGACCGGCGCGATCATGTTCGGCACCAAGGAGGACATGAAGCAGCAGGCCGAGGACCGCATCGTCGATCTGAAGGAGCGCGGTTTTCAGAACGCTGGCCTGTATAACCCGGCCAAGGTCGGCGGCACGCATGTGATGTACGTGTTGCACCACGCCGACCGGCCGTCGCTGTATCACGGCCTGCCGGACGATCCGCGCATCAGTCCGCTGGTCTCCTTGTGGAAGGGCATCGCCAAGCCGATCGGGCTCGCCATTATGGGGATCGCCGCGCTCGCGGGCTTCTTCCACTACACGCGCGTCGGCCCGAACGAGGTGTCCGAGGCCGACGAAGCCGCAGCCGTCAAGGAAGCCGAAGAAGCACGCCGTTCGCGGGAGGGTACGCAATGAACCACTCTGAGCACACCGATTTCACGGACCTGAAGGGCAACCGACTGATCGTGCGCTATACGCCGAACGAGCGCACGAATCATTGGATCACCGCGATCTGTTTCATCCTGCTTGCGCTGTCCGGTCTCGCGTTGTTCCATCCGTCGATGGCGTTTCTGTACGTGGTACTCGGCGGCGGGCAGTGGACGCGGATTCTGCACCCGTTCATTGGCTGCGTGATGTTCATCTCGTTCCTGATTCTTGCGTTGCGCTTCTGGCATCACAACTATCTGGACCAGGCGGATATCCAGTGGATGAAGCAGATCGGCGACGTGCTGAACAATCGCGAGGAACGCCTGCCCGCAATCGGCAGGTACAACGCCGGGCAGAAGCTGCTGTTCTTCGTGATGGTGATCTGTATGCTGCTGCTGTTGCTGAGCGGCATCGTGATCTGGCGGCGCTACTTTTCGTTCTATTTCCCGATTGGTGTGATCCGGCTCTCGGCGCTCGTGCATGCCGTGACGGCATTCCTGCTGATCGTCGGCATCATCGTGCATATCTATGCGGCGCTGTGGGTCAAGGGCTCCATAGGTGCGATGACGCGCGGCACCGTTACCTATGGCTGGGCGCGCAAGCATCATCCAAACTGGTTCAGGGAAATCATCGGCAAGTAAAGTATGCTCAATCGGCGCTGCCCCAGCGCATGTTTCAATGCGCCGCACGCAGCGCCCCTCGCACCGGGCCGCCGCGCCTCGTCGATGACGGGCGGCGGCCCTTCAGTTTTCAGAGGTCGATATCTTGACTCAACGCATTCTCGAAGCCGCCGACATCGAGTCGCTCGATCCCTCGGCAATACCCCGCATCCGCATGCCCGAGCGGCTCGCGGTGTTCGCGCCGCGCGCCGCGCGCCTGCGTCAGCTCGCCTCGCGCGGCAATCCGATCGCTGGCTACCTGCGGCTGATGGCGGTGCTCGCCGATGCGCAGCAGGCGGTGCTCGCGCACTTCAAGGCCCAGCCACCGAGCCCCGAGCTGATCGCGAGCGCGCAGCAGTATTCGATGCCGCTGATTCCGGCGCTGTCCGCCGCGCGCGATCCGGCGTGGCGCGACGTGCTGCTACAACTGCTCGACAGGATCGAAGCGGCGGGTCCCCCGTTGACGCCGCCGCTCGTGGCGTTGTTCGCGCGCCTGCGCTCGCTCGACGTCGCCGCGCTCGAAGCGCAGGCCGACGCGATCTTCGCTCAGCGCTTCGCCGACGTCGATCCGGCGAGCGCGCCGTTCATCATGGCCGCGCTGCAGGTCGTATGGACCGACCTCGCCGCCGACATCGACAAGCGCGCCGTACCGTACCTCGACACACCGGGCCTGTGCCCGGTGTGCGGCTCGTATCCAGTGGCGAGCACGCTGCGCATCGGCGGCGCGTACGACAACTATCGCTATCTGCAATGCGGATTGTGCGCGACCGAATGGCATATGGTCCGTAGCAAATGCTCGAACTGCGATTCGACGAAGGGCATCGCGTACCAGGTAGCCGGCTCGCCCGACGCCGACGCAGCCGCGCGTGAGGCCGAATCGAAAAACGCCGCGCTGAAGGCGGAGTCGTGCGACGAATGCCATACTTACCGCAAGATCGGCATTCAGGCGAAGGACTACGAGTTCGATCCATTCGCGGACGACCTCGCGAGCCTCACGCTCGATCTGCTGATGGGCGCGGAAGGTTACCGGCGCGCGTCGCCGCATCCATGGCTGTGGCCGGAGCAGACGGCCGGCGCGGCCGAAACGGAGGGCGACGAGTCGGCCTGACGGCGACCTGACCGGAGCCAAGTTCAAAACGACATAAGGATTGCTCGTGAGCGATGTGAGCAGCTCGGCATTGCGCGCGCTGATGGCGCGCGTGCCGTCGGTGGACAAGGTGTTGGCGTCGGAAGAGTTCGTGCCGCTCATCGGCGCATACGGCCGCACCCAGGTACTCAACGCGCTGCGCGACGCGCTCGATGCGTGGCGCATCAGCGCGCAATCGGGCGATGCGGCGGCCAACCCGGCGGTGAGCGCGCTCGATACCGCGCAGCTGCATGCGACGGTCGCCGCGGCGCTGCTCGCGCGTAACGCGTCGCGGCTGCGCAGCGTGTTCAATCTGACCGGCACCGTGTTGCACACGAACCTCGGCCGCGCGCTGCTGCCCGATGAGTCGGTGCGCGCCGTGATGAGCGCGCTCACGCAACCGGCCAACCTCGAGTTCGATCTCGCCACCGGCACGCGCGGCGACCGCGACGATCTGATCGACGATCTGATCTGCGAGCTGACCGGCGCCGAAGCGGCGACCATCGTCAACAACAACGCCGCCGCGGTGCTGCTCACGCTGTCCGCGCTCGCGGCGAAGAAGGAAGTGGTGGTGTCGCGCGGCGAACTCGTCGAAATCGGCGGCGCGTTTCGCATTCCCGACATCATGAGCCGCGCGGGCGCGAAGCTGCGCGAAGTCGGCACGACGAACCGCACCCATCTGAAGGACTATGAACAGGCGATCAACGCGCGTACCGCGCTGCTGATGAAAGTCCACGCGAGCAACTATGCGATCAGTGGCTTCACGAAGGAAGTCGGGATCGAAGAGATCGCGCCGCTCGCGCACGCGCGCGGGCTTGCGGTCGCCGTCGATCTCGGCAGCGGCACGCTCGTCGATCTCGCCGAATGGGGCTTGCCGCGCGAGCCGACGGTGCGCGAGACCGTCGCGGCCGGCGCCGATCTGGTCACGTTCAGCGGCGACAAGCTGCTCGGCGGCCCGCAGGCCGGGTTGATCGTCGGGCGGCGCGATCTGATCGCGAAGATCAAGAAGCATCCGCTGAAGCGCGCACTGCGGGTCGGCAAGCTGACACTCGCGGCGTTGGAGCCTGTGCTCCAGCTGTATCGCGCGCCGGAGAAGTTGACGGAGCGGCTGACCACGCTACGGCTCCTCACGCGGCCCGCCGAAGATATTCACGGCGCCGCGCAGCGCGTGTTACCGGCGTTACAGCAGGCGATCGACGCGCGCTACAGCGTGGCCGCGGAGCCGATGTTCAGCCAGATCGGCAGCGGCGCCTTGCCCGTCGACGTGCTGCCGAGCTATGGCCTCGTCATCAGGATGAGCGACGGCAAGCGCGGCGGCCGTCATCTGCTCGCGCTCGAAAAGCAGTTGCGCGAGATGGCGCGGCCGGTGCTCGGCCGGATCGCGGACGACGCGTTGCGGCTCGATCTGCGCTGCCTCGAAGCCGCCGACGAAGCGCAATTGATCGCACAGCTGATCGCGCAACCGAAAAGCAGCTGAAGGACGGGCACGCATGATCGTCGGTACTGCTGGGCATATCGACCACGGCAAAACGAGCCTCGTGAAGGCACTCACCGGCGTCGACACGGACCGGCTCAAGGAAGAAAAAGCGCGCGGCATTTCGATCGAGCTCGGCTACGCGTACGTACCGCTCGACAACGGCGACGTGCTCGGTCTGATCGACGTGCCGGGCCACGAAAAGCTCGTGCATACGATGACCGCGGGCGCGAGCGGCATCGACTTCGCGCTGCTCGTAATCGCCGCCGATGACGGCGTGATGCCGCAAACGCGCGAACATCTGGCGATCGTCGAACTGCTCGGCATCCGGCGCGGCGCAATCGCGTTGACGAAAGTGGATCGCGTCGACGACGAGCGCCTGCGCGAAGTGCGCGATGAAGTGAGTGTGTTCGTCGCTGGCAGCGTGCTGCGCGACGCGCCGGTATTCGATACCTGCGCGACGCGCGCGGGCGATGCGGGCGTCGCCGCGCTGAACGCGCATCTGCGCGAGCAGGCCGCCGCATGGCGCATGAAGCGCGACGACGGCCTGTTCCGCCTCGCCGTCGATCGCGTGTTCACGCTCGCGGGGCAGGGCACGATCGTCACCGGGACCGTGGTGGCGGGCAGCGTGAGCGTCGGCGACACGATGCTGCTCGCGCCGAAAAACGAATCGGTGCGCGTGCGCAGCATCCACGCGCAGAATCGCCCCGCCGAAACCGGTCGCGCCGGCCAGCGTTGCGCGCTGAATCTGGCGGGCATCGAGAAAAGTGCGATCGAGCGCGGCGACTGGATCGTCGATCCGCGACTGTCGCAAGCGAGCGAGCGCATCGACGTCGCGTTGACGCTGCTCGCCGACGCGCCGCACGCGCTCGAACATTGGGAGCCGCTGCACGTGCATCTCGGCACGCAGCATCAGGTTGCGCATGTCGCGCTGCTCGAAGGCGACACGCTCGAGCCCGGTCAGCGCGCGCGCGTGCAACTCGTGTTCGAGCTGCCGCTGTGCACGGTGCCGGGCGATCGCTTCGTCGTGCGTAACGCTCAGGCCAATCGCACGGTGGGCGGCGGGCACGTGCTCGATGCGTTCGCTCCGGCGCGCAAGCGGCGCTCGCCGGAGCGCTTCGGCTGGCTCGACGCGATGCAGACGCTGCTCGACACCGGCTCACTCGACGCGCTGTTCGCGCGCGCGCCGCACGGTTTGTCGCGGGCGTTGCTGGAGCGCCTCACGGGGATGCCGGCGGCGGCGCTCGCGTTGCCCGCCGCGACACGCACGATCGAACTGCCGGGCCATGACGCGCTGCTGGTCGCGGACGCGACATGGCACGCGCTCGAGGGGCGCCTGACGAGTGCGCTCGCGCAATATCACGAGCACTCGCCCGACGAACTCGGCCCGGACGTGTCGCGCTTGCGGCGCATCGCGGCGCCACTGGTCGACGACGCCCTGTGGCGCGCGCTGGTCGACGATGCGGCGGCGCGTGGCGAGCTCGTCAGACTCGGACCGTGGCTGCATTTGCCCGGCCACGCCGTGACGCTCCACGCTGCCGATCAGGCGCTTGCCGCGACGCTACTGCCCGAGATCGAGGCGGGGCGTTTCGATCCGCCGTGGGTGCGCGAGCTCGCGAACGCGCACGGTGTGCCGGAGGAGCGCGTGCGTCAGTTGCTGCGCAAGCTCGCGCGTCAGGGCGAGCTGTTCCAGGTCGTGCATGACCTGTTCTATCACCAGCAGGTGATTCGCGAACTTGCGTCGATCGCGGCGGCGGAGGCGCACAAGAACGGCGGCACCGTGGCGGCCGCGCCGTTTCGCGACGCGACCGGGCTTGGCCGAAAACGCGCGATCCAGCTTTTGGAGTTCTTCGACCGGGTTGGGTATACTCGCTTCCACCGTGGCCTGCACCTCCTGCGCACGGATTGCCGCTGGCTCGATCTGCCTTGATCTGGCTGGCGGTCTGTTTCTATCGGGCACGCGTCATTCAATCACCGTAGGAAGGCATTCGTATCCGGTGGTGCGGCTGGGCTTCAAACCCAGTTGAGGGCGTCAGACGCTCTCGGGTCGGTTCGACTCCGGCTGCCTTCCGCCCCATAGGCCTTCCCGGGCATTCCGATATCTTCCGAAAACGTCCTCTAGGCCGCTGATTTTAAAGCGGTTTATGGGTAACGGCGTGCTTGCTGATTCCGGTAAGGTCCCACACAATTTACACACGAAGTATGGGTAGGAAGATGGGTAAGTGGGTAGGAGGGAATCATGTCAGGACGACAGTTGCACCGGCTCAGCGCACTGCGGATCGCGAAGGAGGTGGCCCCGGGCCATTACGCCGACGGCGGTGGTCTCTACATGCAGATCGCTTCCTGTTTGCGTCCATTGACAATGGTGTCCGCGCCGGCCGTTGCGATCCCAGTAGCGATCGCGATGCCGATACCCCCGGTGGACGCGCTCACAATGGCGATCTTGCCCGATAGATCGATGATCACTTCCTTGCTCCTTGTAGAAACTTCATGTGCTTATGTCCGCGAGGCAGATTCATCCGTTGCTGCAGGCGGCGCCGTGCGGGCTCTCTAAACGTCGGTCAGCCGGCGCAGGCTATCGCCACCCAGCGGCATGTCGCGAAAGCGCTTTCCGGTCGCGTCGAACAGCGCGTTGCCGAGCGCGCCGGCGGTCGGCCCCATCGACGCTTCTGCGGCGCCGAGAAAGGGCGCACCCGGCCGATTGATCAGATGCACGTTCAAACTGCGCGGCACGGCGGAATACCGCAGGATCGGGTAGCTGCTCCAGTCGAAGCTGCGGATTCGAGATGTGTCGAACCGCAATTCTTCATAGAGTGTCCAACTTGCGGATTGAATCACGCCGCCTTCGATCTGGTTGCGGATGCCGTCGGGGGTGACGATCTGCCCCGCGTCAACCGCGACTTCGGCGTGTTCGAGAATCACCTGGCCCGTCTCGGGCACCACGGATATCTCCACGGCCATCGCCACATACGACATCAGGTTCTTGTACTTGCCGAACGCAAAGCCGACGCCGTGATTGGCCTTGCGCGGCGCGCGCGGCCAGCCGAATTTCTCGGCCGCGAGCCGGATCACGTCTCGGGCGCGCGGATCCTGCATATGCTTGAGCCGGAACGCGACGGGGTCGGCGCCGGCTGCGGCGGCCAACTCGTCCATGAACGTCTCGATCGTGAAGACGTTCATGTGCGCGCCGAGCGAGCGCATCGCCGACGTTTGCAACGGCATGGTCGGCGAGAAGTTGTTCATCACATGCATGTTGGGGAACGCGTACAGCGGAATCGCGTTGCGGTCGCCGCCGCCTTCGGGCTGCATCATCGGCACCGACGGCGCCGGCACGAACGGTTTCTCCAGCATTCGCGCGGGAAGGAGCCGGCCCGCGTTGACGATCCGCTCGTTGTGCGAGCTGCTCCACAGCGCGTAGTCCCAGTTGACGATGCTGCCGCTCGCGTCGAGCGACGCGCTCACTTCGGTGACCATCGCGGGTGTGAAGTGATCCCAGGTATGTTCCTGTTCGCGCATCCATTGCACACGAACCGGTTGGCCCGCCATCTCGCGGGCGATCAAGGCGGCGTGCGATGCTACGTCGTCCGCGCCGTTGTGCCCATAGCAGCCCGATCCTTCGACATGAACGCAGCGCACATTCTCTTTCGGCAGCGACAGCATTTCGGCGAGCGCATCGCGCAGCGGATAGACGCCTTGCGAGTGCGTCCAGACCGTCATGGTGCCGTCCTTGAACTGCGCGACTGAGCAGGACGGGCCGATCGAACCGTGCATCATGTAGCGCTTGGTGTACTTCGCGCTCAGCGTTTTGGCGGGTGTGCCGGCCGCATTGTGCGTATTCGCGATCTCGATGTGTTGCGTGGAAATCGTCTTCAGATCGCGGTGTACTGCAGCCGGGTCGGGCAATGTGCGTCCGGCGCTCCACTGACTTCCCGCGGCCAGCGCGCGCTGCGCCTGCACCGCTTGCCATTCGCCTTTGGCGACCACCGCCAGCATGCTGCCGTCCCTGATCACCTTGACGACGCCCGGCATCTTCAGAATGTCGGGCGTATTGGTCTTCAGCAACTTCGCAGCATAGACCGGCGGGAGCACCACTCGCGCATGCAGCATGCCCGGCATCGACATGTCCTGCACATAGCTCGGGCCGCCCGTCACCTTGCCCGGGATGTCCAGGCGCGGCAATGACGTTCCGATCGTCACGAATCTGGCTGGGTCTTTCAACGGCGACACCGGCGTCGCCATGCGATGGAGATCCACCGCGCCGACCGCCTGACCGTAAGTCATCGTGCGGCCGTCGGGTGCCTTGATGATGGCGTCCTGAACGGTCAGCACGCTGCTCTCGACACCGAAGTGTTTGGCCGCCGCATCGACGAGCAGGCCGCGGACCTGGGCAGACGCGTTCAGCAAGGCGCTGCCGCTGTCGACGATGGTGTGGCTGCCTGCCGTGAGTCCCTCGTCCGGCGAGGCGCCCGTATCGGCGGTCAAAAACGTGATCAGCGAGGGCGCCATGTCCAGCTCCTCGGCTGCGATCTGCAGCAGCGCGGTGCGTACCCCGGTGCCTAATTCCACCTTGCCGGTGTAGACAGTCACCTTGCCCGCGGGATCGATCTTGATCCATGCATCGAGGAACGGATTGGTCTTCAGACTGCCCGCGAGCGTTTCGGTCGCTTTCGCCACGTGTACCGCAGCGCCTTCGTCCGCGATCACCTCCTGCGCCATGGCCTTGATACCGGGGAACAGACTGAAGCTCACCACGAGCGCGCCGGACATCATGAAGCGGCGGCGTCCCTCGTTAATATCGTCTTCGTTGACGCTCATTGCGTGCCTCCGTGGGTCACTGCGCCTTGAGGCGGGGTGGGCGTAGCGTCGGGTGCGGGCAGGTGCGCGACTTCGCGGATCGCAGCGAGGATGCGCATGTGGGTGCCGCAACGGCAAAGATTCGGCTCCATGTGTTCGCGCAGTTCATTCTCGGTCGGCCGCGGGTTGCGCTCGAGCAGGGCCTGGGCGCGCATGATCATGCCGGCGATGCAATAGCCGCACTGCACGGCCTGATGTTCGATGAAGGACTTCTGCAGCGGGCCGGGATGTTCGACCGTGCCGAGACTTTCGATCGTGCGCACGGGGCGGCTGCCGATCGACGACACGGGAATGAGGCAGGAAAATGCAGCCTTGTCGCCCACGATCACCGTGCACGCGCCGCATTGTCCAAGACCGCAGCCGAACTTCGCGCCGTGCAGGTGCAGGTCATTGCGCAGTGCGTAGAGCAGTGGCGTCGACGGATCGATATCCAGCACGTGCTGCACGCCATTGACGGTAAGGTTGATCATCGCGCGTTATTCTCCTTTCTGACTTTGACCACCGTTTCCTCGACGTCCTTCCACTCGCCGCGCTGCGAATAGGTCGCGCGGATATAGGACACCAGGTCGGCGATCTGCTGGTCACTGTAGATTTCGCTGAAGGACGGCATGTAGTTCATGCTGTCCTCGCCGTGCCAGCCGTTGCCGCTGAGAATCATCTGAGCCGCGTTGCGCGGCGTCTCTGCATTGATGGCGGTGCTGAACGCGAGCGTGGGGCGCTCGCCAATCGATTGCATCGGTGCAGCGGGACCGTGGCACTGGGCGCACGATGCCGCGAACAGCAGTGCGCCGCGCTGGGCCTCCGGTGACTTCTCGCCTTGCGCTGCTGCATTGGACGACACACCGGCGACGGCCGGCTGCGGCTTCTGAATCGACAGGATGTAGGTGGCGATGGCCTGCACGTCCTCTTCAGGCACGGTAGCGAGGTCGCGCGTGACGGGCAGCATCGGGCCGGCCGCCGCGCCGTGTTCGCTGGCGCGGCCGCTGCGCAGATAGGTGACGAGCTGTTCCTGGGTCCACGGCTTCGGCGCCGCGCCGAGCGCATTGAGCGCGGGCGCTTCCCAGCCGTCGACGATACCGCCGTCGAATGCGTGTGCCGACTTTTCGCCGCCGATCATATTGAGCGGCGAATGACACGACGCGCAGTGCCCGAGGCCATCCACCAGCAGCTTGCCGCGGTTCCACTCGGCGTCTTTCGACGCGCCTGCCACCTGCTCGCCGGGATGCAGGAACAACACGTTCCAGAAGGCCAGTAGAGGCCGGAAGTTCAGCGGAAAGATTAGCTCGTTCGCGGGCGTGGTCGCGTTGACCGGCTCGCGCGTCATCAGGTATGCGTAGGCCGCGGCAATGTCACGATCGGACATACGCGTAAAGTGAATGTACGGAAACGCGGGGTACAACAAGTGCCCGTCGCGGGCCACGCCGTAACGCACAGCTCGCGTGAATGCTTCGAGCGACCAGCTGCCGATGCCCGTTTCGACATCGGGCGTGATGTTGGTCGCGTAAATGGTGCCGAACGGCGTGGCAAGCGGCAGGCCGCCGGCGAACGGTTTGCCGCCCTTCGCGGTGTGACAGACAATGCAGTCGCCGAGCGCCACCACGCGCGCGCCCGCGAGCTTCGTCCGCGTGTCGAACGACGCAGGCGCCGGAGGATTGACCGGGGCAATGGCGGGCTTCCACATCAACAGCAGCGCGCCGGTTAGCGCGGCCACGACGATCACGCCGCCCATCGCCAACAGTCTAGACTTGTGCGTCATCACGTACCTGTCACTGAAGTCATGAATCGAAGAATCCGCACGCACAGGCTGTGCGCGCGGCCGGGAGATGCGTCATGCCTGCACGGCGCGTGCTTATACGGCTTGTGCGTTCTGGCCGGCGCTGCCGTCGAACGGGTAGTCGATATAGCCGGCGTCGTCGCCGCCGTACCAGCCGGCCGCCTTGGGCGTCGCGAGCGCCGCGTGAGTCGCAATGCGCTCGACGAGGTCGGGATTGGCGATATAGGCGCGCGCGAACGCGACCAGGTCCGCCTGGCCGTCGCGGATCAGTTGGTCGGCCTGGTCGATGGCAATGCCGCCGTTGACCATCAGCGTGCCGGAGAACGCCTTGCGTATACGCTCGATGATGCGCGGCAGGTCCGGTGCGCCGCTCCAGGCGTTCGTGTCCGCCGCGTGAACGTAGGCGACGCCGAACTCGTCGAGCATCTTGCCGACGTAGTCGTAGGTGCCGTCCGGATCCGCATCGCGCACATTGTTGTACTGCGCATACGGCGAAACGCGTACGCCGACCCGGTCGAGCGAAACCACCGAGCCGATCTCCGTGAGTATGTCGCGCAGGAAGTTGGCGCGGTTCGCTAGCGAGCCGCCGTACCGGTCGTCGCGCGTATTGGTGGTCGGTGACAGGAATTGATGCGGCAAGTAGCCGTTCGCCGCGTGGACTTCGACGCCGTCGAAGCCGGCGGCAATCGCATTGGCCGCGCCTTGTCTGAACGCGCCGATAGCAAGCTTCACCTCGCCGAGCGACATGGCGCGCGACGGCGTGGCGTGGATTCTGGTGTACTGGCCGTTCTGCAATTGCGCCCACACCTGCAACTGGTCGAGATCGTCATTCACGCCGGAGGGCGAGAGCGGTGCCTCGCCGCCAAGCAGTGCGAACGAACCGACGCGCCCGCCATGCCACAACTGCATGAAGATGCGGCCGCCGGCTGCATGCACCTGGCTCGTGATGTGACGCCAGCCCTCGATCTGCTCGGCCGTGATGATGCCCGGCGTGAGCTCGAAGGACGCCGAGGCAGGACTCACATTGGTCGCCTCGGTAATGATCAGCCCCGCCGACGCGCGCTGCGCATAGTATTGCGCCATCATTTCCGTCGGACGGCCGCGCAACGGTGCGCGCGAGCGGGTCATGGGCGCCATCACGACGCGGTTCGGCAAGTGCAGTCCAGGCAGATCGTAGCCGTTGAGCAAAGGGGAAAGAGACGACATGGTGATTCCTTTTTAAACGATTGAACGTCGTTCAGGTGCGTGACGATGCTGGCTAGCGTATCGTGACCGTCACGGGAATTCCTGAAACCAGGCTGAAATCTTGTTAATCCGGAGGGCATACCGCCCGGTTTGCCCCAAATGCCGTCATGCAATGCGTGCGGCGTGCGGACGGCCGATCGCGAGATAGTGGATCAGTGCAATGATCGGAAAGGCCGTCGCGACGCTCGCGACCAACGTCCAGCCACCGTGTTCGTAGAGCGGGCTGGCGAGCGCCGAGCCGAACGCACCGCCGACGAAGATGCTGGTCATATACAACGCGTTCAGGCGGTTTCTGCTTGCCGCATGCAGCGCGTAGATTTCACGCTGACCCAGCACCATATTCATCTGCACGGCGAAATCGAGAACGATGCCGGTTGCGACGAGCCCGATCACGCCCCAGGCCGGATGGATCAACGCCGGCGTGTAAGCGAGTGCGCCCACCACCAGCGCAATCAGCGTCGCGCGCACCGTATGCCCCGCGTCGGCCAGACGTCCCGCCACCGGCGCGGAGGTTGCGCCGATCGCCCCGACCAGCGCGAAGATGCCGATGGCGGTTTGCGAGAGCCCGAACTGCCGGGTCAACTCGATGGGGATCGCGGTCCAGAACAGGCTGAACGAAGCGAACATCAGCGCTTGATACAGCGAGCGGTGGCGCAGCACCGGCATCGTGCGGACCAGATGGCCGAGCGAGCCGATCAATTCGAAGTAAGTGGCCTGGTGATCAGGCTGGCGGCGCGGAATGGTCAGCGTGAGCACGCTGGTGACGATGGCCATCAGCACAGCCGCGGCACCGAACACCACGCGCCAGCCGAAGTGGCCGGCCACCACGCTGGAGATCGGGCGCGACAGCAGAATGCCGAGCAGCAGGCCGCTCATGATGGTGCCGACCACCTTGCCGCGCGACTCGTCGGGTGCGAGATGCGCGGCGAGCGGGATCAGAATCTGCACGGCGACCGAACTGAAGCCGATCAGCAAGGAAATCACGAGGAACCAGCCCGGCTGATGCACTACCGTCGCCGCGCCGAGACTTGCAATCGAGACCAGCGCGGTGATGATCATCAGCTTGCGGTTTTCCAGCAGGTCGCCCAACGGCACGAGGAAGAACAGGCCGAACGCATAGCCGATTTGCGTCAGCGAAACGATCAGGCTGGCTGTGCCGC
This sequence comes from Paraburkholderia sp. CI2, assembly GCF_014201055.1. Classification (NCBI taxonomy): domain Bacteria; kingdom Pseudomonadati; phylum Pseudomonadota; class Betaproteobacteria; order Burkholderiales; family Burkholderiaceae; genus Paraburkholderia; species Paraburkholderia sp. CI2. Next base: position 40,624 of record NZ_JACHDL010000036.1, on the reverse strand, counting down.
CGGACATGTGAATGTCCGGCGCGATCAATTCGGTGATCGGCTGCGCGTAGTACAGGTTTGCGACGATCGCGCCGCAGCAGAATGCGAACAGAGCGATCAGCCCGCGTGTCAGCTTGACATGGCCGGCGCCGCCCGCCGTGATGGATGGTTGGGTTGACATTGCAACTCCCTAAAAGAAAAAACGGAAAATGTGTGCTCAGCGGGCGATGTTCATCAGCTGGCCGCCGAGCGAAATGCCCAGATCGGTCATGAGCCGGCCGCGTTGCAATTGCTGGTTCTCCCAGCGCTTGAGGGTTGAATCGATCGTTGCGCCGTTCTGCCATGTCGATGACAACGCCAGCGCCAAAGCATGGGCATTGGCCGCGGCCTTCGCCGTGCTGCCCGCCGTATGCGGACGCGGAACCGATGCGGCGTCGCCGAGCAGCACCGCGCGGCCGAACACCATCTTCGGCGCGCGCAGGTCGACGATCGGCTGCATGAACGGATCGTCGGTGCTATCGACGAGCGCGCGAAACGTCGGCGCGAGCAGCGCCTGCGCGTCATCCCGCAACTGGTCGATGTCGGCGCGCTTGGTCGCGCCTGGCGGCAACGAAAACGCGCGCGCCACGCCGTGGCGGTCCACCAGCAACTCGTCGAGCTGTTCGCGGCTGTATTTGCGATACCACACCCAGTTCCACCGGCGTTCGCCAGGCACGCTCGAATCGTGTTCGCCCGGAATCAGATAGGCGAGCGCCGAGTGCCCGTCGCCTTGCTGAAAAGTAAACCGGTCACGCAGTATGTTCGCTGCACGCAACGGCAAGTCCGGTTCCTCGACGAGTCCGCGCCACGCGACATAGCCCGCGTAGGCAGGCACGACCTCGGGCAGCAGGCGCCGTCTGAGCGTCGAACGTATGCCGTCGGCGCCGACCAGCAAATCTGCCTGCTCGCTGCGGCCGCTCTCGAACAGCGCGACGATCTGCTCGCCTTCCATGCGGAAATCAACAAAGGTCTCGCCCGTGTGCAGGCAATCCGCGGGCAGCGCATTTTTCATGGCGCGGTACAGCAGGCTCCACGACGTCTGCATCTGCGGCATATACAGTTGTTCGACGCGATTGTCGTCGCGGTCCAGATAGATGCGCTCGCCTGACATCACGCCGGGCGGATCGGGCAACACAACGCCTGCGAACCGGAGTGCGTCCAGCACGTCAGGCTGAAGTACGATGCCGCCGCCGCGGCTTTCGAGCTGATTCGACGAGCTCTCGAACACGTCGACCTGCCAGCCGGCTGCGCGTAAGGCGGTGGCCGAGAACAGTCCGCCGAGCGAGCCGCCGATTACGACGGCACGTGGTTTTTCGAACGATCTCATGCTGCATTCCTTTGTTCCGCCGCGCGCAGCCCATTGGCAAACACGACGGGCGGCTGCGCGCCGCTGATTGCCTTGCCGTCGATCACCATGGTCGGCACGGCCTGAATTCCGAGCTTGTCCGCCTGCTCGCGCGCCGCGTCGATCTCCGGATTGCCGGCAGCGGAGAGCAGATACGCGCGAACCTCGCCCGCATCGAGCGTGTGTTCGGTTGCGATCTCGACGAGCGTGTCGAGCGAGCCGATGTCGCGGCCTTCGGAAAAATAGGCGGCGTAGATGGCTTGATAAAGCGCGGCAGTCGTAAGCGGTTCATTGCGGTTCTGAGCAAACCGCATCAGACGGTGCGCGAGACGTGTATTCGGCGTGCGCAGCACCTTGCCATAGTCGAACGGCGCGCCTGCTGTCAGACCGGCGGCCGTCACCTGCGCATCCATGACTTGCGAGCGCGCCCAGGTGCCGAATTTATGGGTTCGATAGGCGCGCCGGTCCGTGCCTTCGACGGGCATGGAAGGATTCAATTCGAACGGCACATAGCGAATCGAAACAGCCGCGCCGACGCCGGATTCCGCGAGCGCCGCGGAGAGATTCCGTTGGCCGATCCAGCACCACGGACAAATGAAGTCGTAATAGACGTCGACTTGAATGGCTTGCATGTTGCACCCCTCGCTAGTTAATGGATGCAGCTTATATGTTGCGTGAGGCTCGGTGAATGGGGATAAAATGCAACCCCGTGTTGCGTTTATCGCAACCATCTTTGCAACTGCAACATCGCTGAGACCGAACATGGACAAGTTCCTTGCCGTGAAAACGTTGCTGGAAGTAGCTGACGCCGGCGGCTTTTCAAAGGCCGCACAACGCCTCGGCGTGGCCACCTCCTCGGTCACACGACTGATGGACGCGCTGGAGGCCTCTCTGGGGACCGCGCTGCTAACCCGTACGCCCAGAAAGGTCAGTCTCACGGACGCCGGCATTGCGTACGTCGAACAGATCGGCAAGGTGCTCGACGATCTGGCCGAAGCTGACGAGAGCGTCTTCGACAGCGGCGCGTCGCCGGTCGGCTCGCTCAGAATCTCGGTGCCGTCAACCTACAGCCGCTTGCGGCTCGCGCCGCACCTCGCGGCTTTCCTCTCCGACAATCCGCGTGTATTCCTCGACGTTGTCGTCGCGGATCACTTCGTCGATCTCGCGCTCGAGCGGATCGACGTCGCGATCCGGATCGGCCTGCAAGATCGCGACGCCAATCTGATCGTCAGAAAGCTCGCCGACAATCCGCGCTACGTCGTCGCCAGCCACGACTACCTCGAACGATGCGGCATGCCTCGGACACCGCAGGCACTCGACGCGCACGAGTGTCTTCGCTTCGCTTACGGTGGCGGCTATCGCACTCGCCAGGTCTGGGCCTTCCGGCGCGAAGGTGTGGCGCAGCGCGTCGAGGTGCGCGGTCATCTGTTGTCGAACAGTCTCGACGTCCTGCTCGAGGCCGTGATGGCGGGACGCGGCATTGCGTTGCTGCCCGAATGGCACGTCGACGCCGAGATTCGTGCGGGCCGCCTGTTGCGCCTGTTCGAGAACTTCGAAGCGAGTCCTCATCAAGGCGATGCAGTCGTCTATGCAGCGTATCTGCCCAATCGCCGTCACTCCAGAAAAGTGCACGCGCTCATTCAGTTTCTCGAAGCGCGGCTTCACGCCACGCTCGAAGGGTGATCGGCGACGCGCCCACGTGCCACGTCTCACTACCGTTCGCCTATCCACGTGCGCGATGCCGGGTCATACAGCTTTACGCATTCCGCCCGGATTCGAACAGGAACCACACGCGTTTCTCCGCTTCGTCGATCCAGTTTTCGAGCAGACTCGCCGTGGCGACATCGCCATATTCGTCGCATAGCGAATGCGTCTCGCGCATGTAGCCGGATAGCGCCAGATTGTCCTCACGCAATTCGGCGAGCATGTCAGCTGGCGTCACGAACTCCGCATTGTTGTCGAGAATGCGCTGCAGCTTCGTGATCTGGCCGGTCGAGTGCAGCGTCCGGCCGCCGAGCTTGCGCGCGCGTTCCGCGATCGGATCGGTGGTCGCGAAGATCTGCTCGGACTGGTCGTCGAGCAACAGGTGATAGTCGCGGAAGTACGGGCCCGACATGTGCCAATGGAAGTTTTTCGTCTTCAGATAGATCGCGAACACGTCGGCTAGCAGTGTGGTCAACGCGGCGGCGATGTCACGTGTCGCGTCTTCGGTCAGGCGACTCGGTGTTTTTAGCGGCGCCGCGCGACGTGCTGCTGCGTTCAGTTCGTCTTTCATGGCTTTTCCTTTTGAGGTGTCAGCCGGTGAAACGGGTGTTTCCGAATCCGGCACCTGAAGTGTAGGAACGCCGCGCACATAAAGTCCTGCAGAAAATATGAAATGTTCTGAGCGGCCGTTCGCCACGCGCCATGCCGCCGATTTCCTGGTTGTTATTTTTTTAAGAACGATTAAGGAGTTCAACTAGGACTCTGGGAAAAACCGTCGATAGACTGAGTCTCAGTTTTTCTCGCACTTCAAGCGAGTGCGACATGTCCTCCCATGTTAACCAGCCCTTTAGGATGCACAAAGCCATGGCAAATCCGAAACTCGAAGTTCTGACGCCTGCAAACTCGCAGATCATTTTTATCGACCAGCAGCCGCAAATGGCTTTCGGTGTCCAGTCGATGGACCGCCAGGCGCTGAAAAACAACGTGGTCGGTCTCGCGAAGGCTGCGAAGGTGTTCAACATTCCGACCACGATCACGTCGGTGGAAACGGAAAGCTTCTCGGGCTATACGTACCCCGAACTGCTGGACGTGTTCCCGGATCACAAGGTGCTCGACCGCACGTCGATGAATTCGTGGGACGACCAGAAGGTCCGTGACTCGCTGGCTGCCGCCGGCCGCAAGAAGGTCGTCGTGGCGGGTCTCTGGACCGAAGTCTGCAACAACACGTTCGCGCTGTGCGCGATGGACGAAGGCGACTACGAAATCTACATGGTCGCCGACGCGTCGGGCGGCACCTCGAAGGAAGCTCACGACTTCGCGATGCAACGGATGATTCAGGCCGGCGTGGTGCCGGTCACGTGGCAACAGGTGCTGCTCGAATGGCAACGCGACTGGCGGCACAAAGAGACCTACGACGCGGTCATGAAAATCGCCAAGGAACACTCCGGCGCGTACGGAATGGGCGTGGACTACACGTACACGATGGTGCACAAGGCGGCTCAGCGTACGGCTCAGCAGCACGAAATCCTGGCGCCGGTGCCGGCTAAGGTGAAGTAACCAGCGCATTAAACACATCGCGCGGAATTCGGGAGCGGAACATGTGGGTCCCGAATTCCGCACGGGTTGGCGCCCGTTTCATCCGCATTCGCCGATGCGGGGCCGCCGGAAGTGCCGGCCGGCAAGGCCGCGCTGGTGAAACACCCCGACGTGTCCGTGGGCCCGCAGTACGACACGACTCACGTGTATGTCGCCTCGGCGGACCTCGACGCGTTCGTCAACAGCTTCCTTGCGACGTTCGGCGGCAAGGCGTCCCCGCGCGCCGTGTTTACGGTGACGCCCACGCCGAGCAAGACCGCCTCGCAGTACGTGCAAACGCCGGTCGGCATGCTGTCGGTGTTCGGCTTCGAAGCGCCGATTCCATATCCGTTCGGCAATGAGCGAACCGGCTATCTGGTCACCGATATCGATCAGGCGGTCAAGGCGGCGCGTGCGGCCGGCGCCGATGTCCTCGTCGATTCGTTTGACGACCCGATCGGCAAGGACGCGGTGATCCAATGGCCGGGCGGTCTGACGATGCAGCTCTACTGGCACACCAAGGCGCCCAACTACGCGCCGCTGCTCGATCAGGTGTTCGATGCCTTTGCGTAGCAGCGGTTCGCCACCGGTCAGGCGGATCTTCTCGATGCCCAGTTGCGTAAAGGCCTTGCACAGCGCATGCATCTGATCGAACGACAGCCATTCGGAAGCCGACAGAAACGGGTAGCCCGGCCTGAAGACCTCTTTCGGCATGCAGTAGGTGCAACGGAAGTTGCACTGGTCGATCACCGAAAGGCGCAGAACCTCGAGCGGCCGCGCCAGGGCGTCCACGAGCAGCTCGGTCAGGCGGACGTCCGTCCAGGATAAATTGCCGTGCCCTGTCTTCTTCCGCTCGATCTTGCCCACTGTGACTCCCTTCGCTGCTGTGGCGAAAACGCCTGCCGGCTGGCCGGCATGGCGGATTCCAAAGGCGGTGCGGGCCGGTGTCGGGCCGTCGCGTCACGGCCTCACAGTAAGAGATATGGCGCAAGCGGACCATCCTACATAGGGCTCGGCAGGTCTGCCGCGCCGCATGACGGCGTTATACCCAAGTGTGATAGTGTCAGGCTGGGAGCGGCACCTAACATGCAAAGAAAACCGGGCATGAGCCGGATCCGGACGCGCCGGACGCCGTGGAGAAAGCGCGTCCGAAACCGAGCCGAACCGTCACGTTGGCGCAAGGGGAAAACCGTAGCAATGAGCTTTGTTCGTATCGTGGACGACGACGCCCTGTGCGTATTGCTCGACTTTAGAATGCGAGGCATGCAAGGAGTCGACGTGCACCGTCAACTGATCGAGAAGCAGCGGCACATTCCTGTCGTGTTCATGTCCGCGCAAGGCGACGACGAAACGGTTCGCCGCGCGATGCAGCACGGCGCCGTGGCTTTTCTGCGCAAGCCCTTTGCAGAAGACGTGTTACTCGATTCCATTTCGATTGCCATCGAACGACATGGAGAAGCGAAGTGAGCACAGAGGCATTTATCGAGGGATTTCGCGGGGCGTCCCCTGAGGCCGGCGCCACTGTGCATTTCGATCAGGTCTGGTTCGATCAGCTCGTGCTCGAAGCGCTGCTGGTCGACGGCAACATCGTGCGCTATCGGGCGAGAACACCGGACGGCGCGCAGTCGTGGGTGGTTGCCGTGCCCACCGATCTGCCCTCCGAAGCCGTATTCCGGCGTTTGCAGCAGGAGTTCGCCCCGGCCGACAAACTCGATTCGGCGTGGGCTGTGCGGCCGCTCGCGCTCGTGCGTCTCGCGCGCGGCCCGATACTCGTGTACGAAGACAACGGCGGTGCGCTGGTTCTGCCGCCGGCTGACGGCACGATCTCACTCAGCCGGTTTTTGCGGATCGCGGTCGGCGCCGCGCACGCTTTGCGGCTCGCGCATACGCGTGGCGTCCTGCATCGCGACATCAAGCCGTCCAACCTGCTGGAAGGCACGGACGGCACGGTGCGCCTGCTGGGCTTTCGCGACACATTCAACCTGGCCGGCGATCCCTCGACAGAATCGTCGGACACGCTGTACGGCACGCTCGCCTATATGTCGCCGGAGCAGGCCCGACGTGCGGAAGGTCAAGCCGACGAGCGCAGCGATCTCTATTCGCTCGGCGTCACTCTCTACGAACTGCTGACCGGCCAGTTGCCTTTCGAGGCGGCCGACGCCGTCGAATGGGTTTATAACCATGTCGCCCGTCAGCCCGCCAATCCACGGCAATATCGCGCGTCCTTGCCCACGGTGCTCGGTTCGATCGTGCTCCGGCTGCTGGCCAAGAGCCCTGGCGAGCGCTATCAAAGCGCGTCGAGCCTCGAGGCCGATCTGCGCCGCTGTCTCGCCGACTGGAACGAGATGCAGCACATCGTTCCGTTTGAACCCGCCGCGGAAGACAACGTCAGGAATCTCGCCGTCACGCATCGGTTGTTCGGTCGCGCGGTCGAATATAAGGCGCTGCTCGGCGCTTTCGAGCGCAACGCGATGCAGGGCGCGGCCGAACTCATCTTCGTGTCCGGCTATTCGGGCGCGGGAAAATCCGAACTCGTACGCAGCGTGCACCGCGCTACCGCGCAGACCTCCACGCTCTTCGCTTCGGGCAAGCTCGAACAGTACGGGCAGAATGCGCCCTACGCACCGCTGATGCAGGCGATACGCTCGCTGTTCCAGCGCATTCTCGGCGAGACCGATAGCGATCTGGACCGCTGGCGCGAGGTACTGCGCGAAGCGATCGGGCTGCAAGGCAAACTCATCGTGGGTTTCATTCCCGAACTGGAGCTGGTGCTCGGCGCGCAGCCCGATGTGGCGGATCTGCCGCCGGTGGAAGCGCAACTGCGCTTTCAGGCGCTGATCACGCGTCTGCTGTCCGTCTTCGCGACTCAAGCGCACCCGCTGATCCTGTTCTTCGACGACGTGCACTGGTTCGACGACGCCACGCTGAATTTCATTGCGAACTTCGTGGCGACCGTCGAGATCCGGCACGTGCTGCTGATCTGCGCTTACCGCGACAACGAGGTTGACCGCTCGCCCAAGTTCAAGGCCTTTCTCAAGTCGCCGCCAAGCACCGGCGCGCGCGTCACCACGCTCGCCGTGGGGCCACTCGATACCGCGAACGTGATGTCCTTGCTCGCCGACGCGCTGCATTGCGACGCCGCGCACGTCTATCCGTTGGCGGCGGTCGTCCACGAAAAGACCGGTGGCAATCCGTTTTTCGTCAAGCAACTGCTGCTTGCGCTGGCCGACCAGCAGTTGATCGCCTACGATGGCATGGCCGGTAGATGGACGTGGGATATCGATCGTATCGGCGAATATGAATCGTCCGATAACGTAGTCGACCTGATGGTAGCGCGCCTGTCGCGCCTGCCTCGGGATGCCCAGGCCATGCTCAAGCTGCTTGCGTTCATGGGGCGCCGGCTCGACAGATCGACGCTGGTACGGATCGACCGTGCCGGCGGCGTGGAATTGGAGCGGCGTCTGCATCCGGCGATCAAGGCAGGTCTCGTCGTGTCCGACCGGATGGGTTTTGCTTTCGCGCACGACCGGATTCAGGAGGCGGCGTACGCGTTGACTCCGGCAGACGAGCGCGGTGTCGAGCATGCGCGCATCGCCCGCATTCTGATGGAAGATTTCGGCGTGCGGGCCGTGCAGAATTCGGCGTTCGACATCGCGCACCACATCGAACGGGCTCAGGCAGCCGGCGCGTTGCGCGATCTGGATTCGGGCGAGACGAAGGCATTCGGGAGAATCTGTCTGCAGGCGGCGCGTCACGCGAAAGAAGCGATCGCCATGCAGTCCGCGCTGAGCTATCTCGACGTCGCGCAAAAGCTGCTCGACGCGAGCGGCGAAGACTACGCGCAATCGCTCGGCTATGAGATTGGCGTGCTGCGGGTGCAGTGCTACATCCTGAACGCGAATTTCGATGCAGCCGCCACGGAGATCGCGAAGCTGCTGCGCCAGGATCTCTCGATCGTTGCGCGCGCATCGGTCTACAAGCTGAAAGTCGACATGCAGCAGCATCTGTCGGACTACGAAGCCGCGGTTGAAACCGCGCTCGAGGGCGTCAAGCTGTTCGGCACCTACCTGCCGCGCTATCCGGAGGCCGCCGATGTCGAGGCCGCGTATAGCCGGCTCAATGATTCGCTCGCGTCGCGCACGATCGCCTCGCTCGCGGATCTGCCGATCTTGCGTGACGAGAAGATCGAATCGGAGATGAACCTGCTGGCAAGCGTCTATGCGCCGGCGTCGTTCGTGAACGAACGGCTCGGCTTCCTGCATCTGTGCCATATGGTGCAGCTCACGATCGATCACGGCATCACGGCGGCTTCCGCACATTGTCTTTCGTGGTTCGGCGTCTACGTGGGGGAGTTTTTCGGCCGCTATGAGGAAGGCTTCGAATTCTCGCGGCTGGCGCGCACGCTGGTCGAAACGCGAGGTTTCAACGCGGTAGTCACGAGCACGCTGGTTGCGCTCGATACGATCGCCGTCTGGACCCAGCCGCTGCCCTACGTGCTGGAATGCGCGCGCAACGCTTTCGAGTCGGCGCGCCCCAGCGGCGATCTGACCATGAGCTGCTACTCGTGCAATCACATCGTCTCCGATCTGCTGACGATCGGTGCGCCACTGGAGCAGGTCGACAGGGAAATCGATCTCGGCCTCTCGTTCGCAAGACGCGTGCGCTTCAAGGACGTGGAAGACATCCTCGAACTGCAGAAACGCTACGTGCACAGTTTGACGGGCGGCCCCGGGCTGCCTGGCAATTTCGGCGTCGTGGTCGACGGACGCATGACGTTCGACTCCGACCTGCTCGACACGCAGATGACCACGCTGCGCTTCTGGATCTGGCTGCTGAAAGGGGTTTCCTGCTACTTTCACGGTGACTATCAGAACGCGTTGTATTGCCTTGCCGAAGCGGGCGAACTCAAGTGGGCGACGCCCGCGCACATTCACCTGCTCGACTATCACCTCTACGCCGCGCTCGCTATCGCGAAGGTCTATTCCGCCGAAGGCGAGGCGGCTCACGCCGTCGCGCGGATCGAACCACATCTCGCGAGAGTGAGGACCTGGGCGCAACTCAACCCGGCGACCTTCCGCGACAAACTGCTGCTGGTCGAAGCCGAGGTGGCGCGCCTGAACGGCACGCCGCTTGCGGCCATGGCGCTGTACGAGCAGGCCGCCGCAGTGGCATCCGAAAGCGGCTTCAATCACAGCAATGCGCTGGCTCACGAGATGGCGTCGCTGTGCTGCGAGGCGAATGGTCTTTTCAGCGCAGCGCGCCACCATCGCCGTCGCGCGATCGACAGCTACATGCGTTGGGGCGCGCTGGCCAAAGTCGAGCTACTCGAGCGCAGCGGGCGTCCAGCGCAATTGTCGTTCGAGCAGCCGGTCGCGTCGCGTCCCTCGATCGAGATCGCCGATGCGCAACAGCGGTTCGATCTCGTCGCCGCTTTAAAGTCGTCGCAGGCACTCTCCGAGGAGATCGTGCTCGACAAACTCATCCGCACGCTCGTGACGTTGGCCATCGTGCACGCTGGCGCGCAGAGCGGGATGCTGATCCTGTTGAAGGGCAATGTGCCGGTTATCGAAGCGAGCGGGCAGGATGCACCGCACGGCGTTCAGGTGGCGCTGGGCGGCGACCAGCTCACGCGTGAAGATCTGCCGGCTTCGGTGTTCTATACGGCGCTGCGCACGCGCAAGCCGGTCGTGGTGGAAGATGCGCAACACGATCCGCGCTTTTCATTCGACGTAGCCTTTGCGAAACGCCTGGTTCGCTCCGTGTGCTGCTTGCCGCTCGTCAAACAGGGCAATGCCGTCGGCGCGTTGTATCTGGAGAACAATCTGACCGCGGGCGTGTTCACGGAAAGCCGTACGTCTGTGCTCGAATTGCTGGCCTCGCAAGCGGCCATTTCGCTCGAAACGGCGCGCCTTTACGCGGAACTGCTCGAAGAAAACAAGCGGCGCCAGGAAACGGAAATGGCCTTGCGCATGAGTGAGGAGGCCCTCGCGCTCGGACAAAGAATCGGCCGCTCGGGCAGCTACATCTGGAACACATTGACAGCCGAACGCTATTGGTCGAAGGAGCTTTACAGCGTATTCGACCTGCCGATGGACGCCGGCAGCCCCGGCACCCAGACGATTCTCGACCGGATTCATCCCGAAGACGTCGCGCTCTATCAGGAAGTCGTCGAGCCGGCCGCGCGCAATCGCACGTCATTCAGGCAGAAGTTCCGGATCGTTTCACCGGACGGCACGCTCAAGCACCTCGAAGTGCTCGGCGAGCCCTCGGGCGTGAGCAGCTTTGTCGGCGTGGTAACGGATGTGACCGACCGGCATACTACCGAACTGGCGTTGCAGAACGCCAAGCTCGAACTGGCGAAGGCGTCGCGTGCGACGACGATGGGCGAACTCGCTGCATCGATCGCGCACGAAATCAATCAGCCGCTGGCGTCGATCGTGTCGAATGCGAGCGCGGGCGTGCGCTGGCTCAACCGGCCGGTGCCGGACATTCCTGAAGCGTTGAACGGCTTGCGCGATATCGTGAAGGACGGCAAGCGGGCGGGCGACATCATCCGCGCGTTGCAGTCTCTCGCGAAGGAAGCCAAGCCGAGCTTCGTGCCAACTTATGTCGACAATGTGGTGCGCGAGGTCTTCGAACTGGCCGCGGCGGAAATCGAGCAACGCGGCCTGGTGGTGCGAATCGATCTGGGCGCCAACCGTTCGGTGATGGCCGACCGGGTGCAATTGCAGCAGGTGTTGTTCAACCTGGTCATGAATGCCGCGGATGCGATGGGCCATCTCGATGCGCGGCAGCGGCTGCTCAGCGTGACGTCGAACGTCGGCGATCAGGGCTCGGTGGTCGTGTCCGTGAGAGACAACGGCAGCGGGATAAATGCGGACATCGCATCGCGCATTTTTGACGCCTTCTTCACGACGAAGAAAACCGGCATGGGAATGGGGCTTGCCATCTGCCGATCCATCATCGAAGCGCACGGCGGCACACTGACGGCCGGCCCGGGCGAGCCACGCGGAACGGTGTTCGTTTTCACTTTGCCGGCAGCGGCCTAGTGTCCCGTTCTGTTGTTAACTAATCTATGTTCACGTAGCATGCTGGTATCAACGGAACGGGAGATACCAGCATGCCCATGGGACGACCGAAGGCCGACCTGGTATTGAGTGAAGATGAGCGCTCGCAACTGACTTCGATAGCGCGTTCGCGCTCGATTTCGGCGGCGCTGGTGACGCGTGCGCGCATCGTGCTGGCTGCTGCTGCCGGGGAACCCAACAGCGCAATTGCCCAGCGTCTTCAGATCACGCGTGCTACGGTGGGCAAGTGGCGTATCCGGTTCCTGGAGCATCGCATCAACGGGCTGTATGACGAAGTGCGTCCCGGCAAGCCGCGCACGATTGACGATGAGCGCCTGGCTCAACTGATTCACAAGACCCTGCACACCAAGCCAGCGGATGGCTCCACGCACTGGAGCGTGCGCACGATCGCCGCCGAAACGGCTATCTCGCCGACGAGTGTGCACCGCTACTTCAAGCTGCTGGGCCTGCAACCGCATCGCAGCGAAAGCTTCAAGCTCTCGACCGATCAATTCTTCATCGAGAAAGTGCGCGACGTGGTCGGCCTGTACCTGAGCCCACCGGAGAACGCGCTGGTACTGTGCGTGGACGAGAAGAGCCAGTGTCAGGCCCTCGAACGTACGCAACCCATGCTGCCGATGGGTTTCGGTTACGTCGAAGGCGTTACCCATGACTACGTTCGTCACGGCACCACCACGCTGTTCGCCGCCCTGAACGTACTCAACGGCGCAGTGCTCGCCACCTGCAAGCCGCGTCATCGGCATCAGGAGTTCCTGTCGTTTCTGCGCGAAATCGACAAGGCCGTACCGGCTGAACTCGACGTGCACTGCATCGTAAACAACTACAGCATCCACGAGATGCCGGCGAGCGAGCCGGGCAGGCCGCTCACGATGATCAGCGGGTCAAGCCACGACTGGAAGTTCACCACCATCAGCAGATAGACGAGCGCGATAGCGAACACAAGGCCGGCCTCGAGGCCGCCGAATGATTCGTTCATTGACTGCACCTGGCCGCGAATCACGATCGACGAACCGGGCGGCAATTGCGCACGCGCTTCGTCGACGAGCTTCGACACGTCTGTTGCGACGCCGCCCAGATCGCGCCCTTGTGTCGAAGCGAAGATGTCGAGCACCGGTTGCACGTTGTAGTGCGAGACGACGGCCTGCTGCGTGCTGCGAGACATCATGCCGAGCGTGCCGAGCAGATTCTGCGCGCCTGTAGTGAGGCCGAATGTCGTAACCGGAATGTTCGCGAGGGTTTGCAGCGAGTGAATGTCGTACTGCGGCACTTCGGCCATCAGCGGATAGCTCACGCCATTCTTCGGATCGAGCCAGAAGTTCGGCGTGGTTTGCGAGCTGCCAGATAGCGCGATCAGCAGATTCTGCGCGACGTCGCGCTGAGTGAGGCCGGCCTGAATGGCCTTCGTCCGATCGACGTCGACGTCGATCGCGGGTTCGTCGCCCGGCTGCTGGATGCGTGCATCGACAAGACCCCGCACGCTGCGCGGTTTCGCCAGCAGGCGATCCGTCACGACGCGATTGTCGTCGAGCTTGTTGCCGACAATCTGGATATCGATTGGCGCGGGCAGGCCGAAGTTGAAAATCTGGCTGACGATATCGGCCGGCAGGAACGAGAAGGTCACACCGGGAAACGACGCGTTCAGCACGTTGCGCAGCTTTGCGACATAACCAGAAGTCGGGCCGATGCCGTGTTTCAGCGTCAGCATGATGTCGGCGTCCTCGGGGCCGATCGGGTCGGACGAGTCGTAGGTCAGATTGATGCCGCTCACCGGCACGCCGATGTTGTCGAGCACTGCCGCCTGATCCTGCTTGGGAATCACGCTGGCGATCGTCGCTTCGACTTCGTCGGTAATGCGGACGGTCTGTTCGATGCGGGTGCCAGTGGGCGCGCGCAGATGCAGACGGATTTCGCCGGTGTCGACTGCGGGAAAGAAGTCGCGGCCCGCGAACGGGATCAGCGCGAGCGAGCTGAAACACAGCACGAGGAAAATGCAAATGAAGCGGCCGCGATGAGCAATCGCTCCTTGCAGCACATTGCGATACCGTCCGCGCGGCTTTTCGAAGCGATGTTCGAAGGCCGCCTGAAACCGGACGAGCGCGCCGAAGCGTCCCTGCGCGGCTTTTACGTCTTTCGATGGCGCGCGCATCAGATACATCGCGAGGGTCGGGATCAGTGTGCGCGAGAAGAAGTACGACGCGCACATCGCGAACACCACCGCCTCGGCGAGCGGCACGAACAGATAGTGCGCCACGCCGGAGAGCAGAAACATCGGCACGAACACGGTGCAGATCGACAAGGTCGACACGAAGGTCGGCACGGCGATTTCGCCCGATCCATTCAGGATTGCATCGTGCAAGGGCTCGCCGTTCTCGATGTGATGGGTAATGTTCTCGATCGCCACGGTGGCGTCGTCGACGAGAATGCCGACCGCCAGCGCGAGGCCGCCTAGCGTCATGATGTTGATGGTCTCGCCCAGCGCGGACAGTGCGATCAGTGAGGTCAGCACGGCAAGCGGAATCGACACGGCGATGATGAGCGTGGCGCGCCAGCTGCCCAGAAACAGCAGGATCATCACGGCTGTGAGGCACGCCGCGATCATTGCCTCGCGCACCACACCGGTGATCGCCGACTTCACGAACACCGACTGATCCGACAGCGGAGTGATGACCAGCGCGTTCGGCAGCCCAGGCCGTGCTGGTCTCGGCAGTGCCGCCGATCATGCTGAAGACGGAAGCGAATCCGGGTGGTCTGCCGATTTCGGTGTTCGACGGTATTCGCGAGAGCGTGCAGAATAACCGCTCGCAATTCTTCAAGGATCTGGCCGTGCCGTTCTACGGTTTCAATCGTCCGGATGCAAAGGTGTCGCAAGGCACGATCGATTCGTTCTGGCAGATCGGTATGCTCGGTTCGATCAAGGGTCTCTACGACTACGTCAAGGCGTTTTCGGAAACCGATTTCAACGAAGATCTGAAGAAGGTGACGGTGCCGGCACTAGTGCTGCAAGGCGACGCCGATCAGATCGTGCCGCTCGACGACTCCGGCAAACTGTCGTCGAAAATCATGCCGAATGCGAAGCTGAAAATTTACGAAGGTGCGCCGCATGGTATGTGCACGACGCACGCGGACCGCGTGAACGCGGACCTGCTGGAGTTCATCAAGTCGTAACCAAGCAGGCCGGCGGCGCCGTTGCGGTAGTCGTCGGCGTGTGTGATTCGCGTTGTTTCGTGGCCCGCTTGCGTGTGGGCTTTGCAGGCTGCTCTGCAAGCGGGTCGCCATCGGCGGAAACGCGCAGTCGAGTGCGATGCTTTGCAGGAAAGTCTATCGGCGTGGTTGGAGTCCGCCGTGTTCAAGCCGTGTCTGGTGCGAGACCCAGTTGCCGCCGTGCCGGCGCCAGTTGCCCGGCGGCGTGCCGACCAGTTGCGAGAAGGTTCGCGTGAAATGGCTTTGATCGGTGAAGCCGCATGCGATCGCGATTTCGGACAACGACGAATCGGATCTGCGCAGCAGACGGCGTGCGCGTTCGATGCGCTGCTCCAGCAAGCACTGATGCGGCGTGCAATGGGTGGTCTCGCGAAGCGCGCGATTGAAGTAGCTGCGCGACAGATTGCAGGCGCTCGCGATCTCTTCGAGTGATACATTGCCGTGGGTCTTCGCGAGCAGTATGTCTTTGCCGCGCGCTTCGTGCAGACTCGAAAGCCGCCGGCCCGGTCTGGCCACTTGAGTGCGAGCACCTGCGCAAGATGGCCGAATATGGCGTCCTTGTGACCCGGCCGCGTGGAAAAGCCTCTGATGGTCGAACCGTTTCGCTCGTAGCCGGTGTTCGCGATAAAGACGCGTGAAAACTCCACCAGCACGAAATCGAATGAGCCGTGCAGATCGGCACGGTAGTCCTCTTCGAATTTGCGGATGTAGACCGAGTCTTTCTCGAAGTCGTGCAATGCCGAGCGTGCGCCTGACGTGATGCGCCGGCGGTGGCCGGCAGTGAGCGACACGCCGATCAGGAAGCCTCGATCGGAGGCGGGCGTGGCTACTTCGCTGGTTTTCTCTTCGCGGCGGCACTTGCGATAAAACGTGAAGTCGCCTGCCTCGAGTTCAATGTCTTTATGCAACTGATTAGAAAGACATCCAAGCGAGTCTTTCTTTCGGGCGGCCGTGCCGTTTGAAGTTTCTGTAAGGTTCAACATGATCCGTCACCTCTGTCGTCGCGCTAAATTCACAAGCCCGTTCGCGTTGCCAAAATCAAGAGATGGTAATAACCAGCGGAGTACCGCGATTATCTCGGAAATTATTTACGAGGGTTATTAATTTTCGTTCAGGTTTGGACGTTGCAAGCGATAATTTAACTCGGCGGTTTTCGCAGAGCCTTGTCCTTCAAGGCTGAAGCGCCAGTTGAGCGGGTGTGTGCACGGCCGCCGGCGCCAGATTCGTAATTCGCAAATCGATTTTCTGTTTGAGAGCCACGACCAGAAATTCAACGAAGGTCTTTATCTTCGCATCGACGAATTGACGGGACGAATAAACCACAAACACATTGGTGGTCTGAAGCGGATACTCTGGAAACAGTTGAACCAGTTTGCCTTCCCTGAGTTCGTCCACAACCGAATAGGTCGGCACGGCGCCCACGCCGGCGCCCGCCAGCAGGGCAACCCGCAATGCCTGCATATTGTTGACGACGAAATGCCCGGCCGGCTCCGTTTCACCCACGGCATCGCCGGCAAGCTCGGACGGCCACTCGGCGGGCGGATCGAAGGACGAACTGGTTTGCATGAGCGCGTGGTTCGGCAGATCGGCGATGGTGCGGATCGGATGCCGCGTGAGGTAGTCCGGCGCGGCGACCAGAATACGCTCGCACCGGCCGATCAGCCGGCTCACATTGCGCGAATCCGGTAACGACGAAGCGGACACGATCGAGACGTCGAACTCGTCTTCGATCAGATTCGCCATATGCGGCAGCAGTTTCAGATCAACCGACACCGCGGGAAAGGCGTGCCGGTATTCGACAATAGTGGACGTCAACTGTTTCAGGCCGATGTCGGGCACGGCATGCACCCGCAATTTGCCGCGCGGCAGCGTGTGCGCGTCGCTCGCTTCCGCATCGGCGTCGTCGATATCGGCGAGGATTTTCTTGCAGCGCTGGTAATAGCGCTCGCCACACTCGGTGAGTGAGACGCTGCGCGTGGTGCGCTGCAGGAGTCGCGTGTGGAGATGCTCTTCGAGCGATACCACGGCGCGTGAAATATTACCGGCGCTGCAGTCCATATGTTTGGCAACTGCGCTGAAATTACCGGTTTCCGCGACTCGCGAAAACACGCGCATGCTGAAGATTCTGTCCATAGCCGCTGTTACCTCTTGATCGGGTTGATTCCGACAACACGTCTTGCCTGATGTGGAAACAATACGATCCGCGGCGGCCTTGCGCTAGCCCTACATTGGGCTAGCGCTGTCACTCATGCATTCACGCTTCTCATCCGCACGTATAGGGGTTCGCGACGGTTGGCAGGAGGCAGGAGGAAAACGCCGGCCGTTGACGCGTCATGGCGAACCCGGTCCGAACGATTGCGCGAGCCGTGGGCCTTTGAAGGTGGCTTTCCGTTGGGTCGAACCTTGGCGTGTCACCGCTGAATGATGCCTGTGCGAACTGGCGGGTGCATCCCGCCTCAGGACAATTAATAAAATCAGCACGCCGGCGAATGCCGCCGCCATGTTTCCCGCCTCGGTAATCGAACAGATGCCCGCCGTCGCAGGGGCGGGCGATCTGCGTTAAATCTTCAGCAGGTGTGCCGCATTGCCGCCGAGAATCAGATTCTTTTGCTCGGACGGAAGGTCGAGGCGATCGAGGAAAGTGACCGGCTGCTCGTAGCCCATGTCGAAGCAGTAGTCGCTGCCGAGCACCAGCCGGTCGATGCCGATGTTCTGGATCAGAAAGTCGAGCACGGGACCGGAATGGGAAACCGTGTCGTAATTGAAGCGGCGCAGGTAACTACTCGGCTTCTGTGCGAGCCGCCGCGTTTCGGGGCGCACCGTCCAGCCTGCGTCGATGCGGCCCATCAGGATCGGTAATGCGCCGCCGGCGTGCGGCAACGTGATGTTCAGCTTCGGATGCCTGTCCATCACGCCGCCGAGGATCAGATGCGAGCCGGCAATCGCAGTGTCGAACGGATTGCCCAGCAGGTTGCTCAGGTAGTAGTCGCCGAGTCGCGCGCCGCCGACCGTCTGCTGCGGATGCAGAAACACCGGCAGGTCCAGTTGTTCGATGCGTGCGAAGACCGGCTCGAACAGCGGGTCGTCGAGATCCCGGTTGTTGATGTTGGTCCCCATGTAGACGCCGCGCACGCCCGGCAACCCGGATGCGCGTTCGAGTTCGTCGATCGCGTCGTGCGCGTTCAGCATCGGCAGCGTGGCCAGCACGACGAAACGGTTCGGATACTGCACATGTATCGCGGATGCCGACGCGTTCCACGTTCTCGCGAGTTTTGCATTGAAGGCGCGGTCGGCCCAGTACACCATCGGCACGCTCAACGACAGCGCTTGCATATCGACACCGGAGGCGTCCATGTCGGCGAGCCGTTCGTCGATCTTGATGAACTTCAGCGGCAGGGGGCCGAGGCCGCCGGCGGGCGTCTGGAAGCTGAAGCTGGTTGCGTCGCACGTGAATTTGCCGCCGAACTTTGCGCCTTCGCTGCCCACCAGTTCGCAATAGCTGTCGGGGTAGTAGTGCGCGTGAATATCGATCGAGCGGCCTTTGCCCGCGGCGCCGGCTTTGCCTGCAACGCCTGCGGCGGGATTCGTGGTGGCGGCCGTGGCCGGCACGCCCGAGGCGAGGCCGCCGGCGAGTGCGGCCATCGTTCGGAGCAAGCGCCGGCGCTTCGGTGAAATACAGCAACTGCAGTCCATGCGTCAGTCTCCGTTATAGGTTTCGAATGTCGGGTGTCAGCCGTGCTTGACCATGCCGAGTTCGCAGTCGACGAGCTGGTTGCCGTACAACGCACGTTCGCGGGCTGCGCGTGCCGAGGTGTCGGCGATCGAGAAAAACACCACGCCGGCGAAGGCGACGATCATCGAGAACAGCGCGGGATATTCGTACGGATAGATCGCATGCGCGTGACCGAGCACCTGGACCCAGACGGTCGGGCTGAGGATAGTCAAGGTCACCGCCGAGATCAGACCGAGCGAGCCGCCGATCACCGCGCCGCGCGTGGTCAGTCCGCGCCAGTAGATCGAGAGCAGCAGCACCGGGAAATTCGAGCTGGCCGCGATCGAGAAAGTCAGGCTTACGATGAACGCGATGTTCTGCTTCTCGAATGCGATGCCCAGCAGAATCGCGAGCACGCCGAGCACGAGCGTGGTGATCCGCGATACGTGCATTTCTTCGCGGTCCGTGGCGGCGCCGCGCCGGATCACGTTGGCGTACAGATCGTGCGAAACCGCCGAGGAACCGGCGAGCGTCAATCCGGCAACTACCGCGAGAATCGTCGAGAACGCCACTGCGCAGATGAAGCCGAGAAACACGTTGCCGCCCACTGCATGCGCCAGATGGATCGCCACCATGTTCACGCCGCCGATCACCGCGCCCGAGGCGATGTGGTATTGCGGATCGGTAGCCACCAGCGCGATCGTGCCGAAGCCGATGATGATGATCAGCGCGTAGCCGATGCCCACAATCCCCGTTGCGTACAGAATGCTCTTGCGAGCGGCTTTGGCGTCGCCCACCGTGAAGAAGCGCATCAGGATGTGCGGCAGGCCCGCCGTGCCAAAGATCAACGCGAGACCGAGCGAGACAGCGGACACCGGATCCGACACGAGACCGCCCGGGCTCATGATCGCCGCATGTTTCGGGTGCGCGAGAATTGCCTGCGAGAACAGCGCATTCATGCTGAAGCCGAAGCGGCTCATGACCATGAATCCCATGAACGCGGCGCCCGCCAGCAAAAGCGCTGCCTTGATGATCTGGATCCACGTGGTGGCGAGCATGCCTCCGAAGAACACGTACACCACCATCAACACGCCGACCATGACCACGGCAGCCGTGTAGTTGAAGCCGAACAGCAATTCGACGAGCTTGCCGGCGCCGACCATCTGCGAGACCAGATAGAGCAGCACGATCACGATCGAACTCGATGCGGCAAAGGCGCGAATCGGCCGTTGTTGCAACCGGTACGACACCACGTCGGCGAGCGTATAGCGGCCCAGATTGCGCAGTGGCTCGGCGATCAGAAACAGAATGATCGGCCAACTGGCGAGAAAGCCGATCGAATAAATCAGGCCGTCATAGCCGCTCGTGAAGACGAGCGCGGAAATGCCGAGCAGGGACGCAGCGGACATATAGTCACCCGCGATTGCCCAGCCGTTCTGGAACGCGGTGATCTTGCCGCCTGCCGCGTAGTGGTCGGATACGCTGTTGTTCTTCTTCGCCGCCCAGCGCGTGATGAACAGCGTCGACGCGACGAACAGCAGGAACATACCGATTGCGATCGGATTGTGCGAGCGCGTCGGCACCGCGCTTTCGGCGGCAGCGGCCGGCAATGCGATGAACGCGCTGAAAGCGCCAGACAACATTGCGCTGACGAGCGGACTGCGCGAATGAGAAAGTCGTTTCATTGCTGTACTCCTTGCCGGATTTCATTCACGGCGTGGTCATGCAAGGTGTTGGCGCGCGCTACATAAACCGCGACCAGCACGAACGTGAAGACGAACATGCCGAAGCCGACTGGAATGCCCCATGTCGCGGGATAACCTTCGACAATCGGCCGGCCGAGCAGCCCCGGCGCGAACGCAAGCGTGAGGATGAAGGCGAAGTACACGGCCAGCATCAGGACCGTGAGGATCCACGAGAAGGTGCGGCGCTTGCGGACGAGCGTGCGAAAGCGCGGATCGTCGAGCAGTGGATTCGCCGCGGGCGGCGGCGGGTCGGTGGCGGCGTACTGCGCGCTCATCGAATAGGTTGGGGCGCCATGTTCCACTTTGTCTCCTTTCGAAACGGCTTCTCTTTGGTGCAGCAACAGCCGCTCGGAGCTGCCGTCACTGCAATGAATATCAGAAGCGCGCAGGTACCGCGGTTTCGCGCATCACGGCGTCCGGCGTGCGATAGCGCTCGGCCATTTCACGGTCGACTTCGTTTTTCAATTGCGCCTGCATGTACGCGCCGAGATGGCGTGCGTGCTGCACGATTGCTGCGCCCACCTGGGTGCGTTCATTGCTGTAGTCCGAGAGCGCGTCCTGCACGCCGCTGTGCGCATTGAGCGCCTTGACGAGCGCCATGGCGTCGCTGGCTGCCTTGGTCACGCCCATGCCGCAATGCGGCCGCGCGACGAATGCGGCATCGCCAAGCAAGGCGATCCGGCCGAACGCCATCTGCGGTACTTCGAGATCGAAGATGGGCTGGAAGAGCGGTTGCGCGACCTTGGTCACGACTTCGCCGAATTGCGGCGCGAGTAGCGTGAGCGCCGCGTCTTCCATGTCGGCGAGTACGTCCTGGCGAATCAGTGTGGGCGGAATGCCGCCTACCCAGCGCTTGCCGGCTGCATCGGTCAGCAGGTTCGGCAACTGAATTTCTTCGCTGGTCGCGCGATACCAGACGAAGTTGTAGCGGCGCTCGCCCGGCGTCGTGCTGTTGCCCTGGCCGGCAACCGGATAGCCGAGAATCTGCTCGCGCGGCGGCAGGCAAAACGCGAACTTCTCGAACAGCGCTTCGCGGGTTTCGCGCGACAGCGCGGCTTCGTCGACGAGGCCACGCCATGCGATATAACCGGCGTATTGAAGCCTGACGTCAGGCAGAAAACGCTCACGAATCGACGACTTGAAACCATCTGCCGCAATCACGATGTCGGCATGCAGTACCGTACCGTCGCCGAGCGTGACGACCGCCTGATCGGGACCGTCCTGCACCGAGGCGACCGTGCCCCCAGCGTGGTAATGAACATCCGGAAGCGCGGCGCGCAAGACGTGGTACATCTTGCCCCACGCGGTCAGCGTTTGCGGCAGATCGCGCTCGGACAGCACGTCGCCGTTCTGGGCGAAGGTCACGCGCGACTGCACCTTGACGCCGATCGAGTCGTCACATTCGATACCGGCTGCCGCGAGTGCTTCGAATAGTTCGGGGTGCGTGACAATGCCGGCGCCGCGCCCGGCCAGTTCATCCGGAACGCGTTCGAACACGTCGACGTCCCAGTCGTTGCGCACCAGCAGATTGGCCACGAACAGCCCGCCCAGCGAACCGCCGACGATGATCGCCCTTTTACGCGCAGAACTTTGGGTCATGGTCATTCTCCTGCGTTGATGGCGGATTGTGCGATGGCCGCTTGTGCTTCGGTGTGGCGGCTGATTTCTTCGGCGGGGAAGTTGAGTTCGACGGTCACGCCGGACGGGTCTTCGATAAACACCTGATGCAGGCCGAGGCTCGGCACCGTGCGATCGCGCCAGGCGATGCCTGCGGCCTTCAGTGTGTCCCACATTGCTTCGACGCCGGTGGCGAGAAACGCGATGTGGTCGACGGTGCCGGTTCCGCTCGTGGGCAACGTCTTGTCGCCCAGATATGCGGTGAGTCCGGCGGGATTGTTCGGATCGGTACCGATGATATGGACCGTGCCGAAGTCGGCTTCATCGCCGCCTTTGTAGAGCCATGCGCCCGGAAAGTCGAAGGGCGGACGGTAGCCCTGCCTGAAACCGAGGATCCGCTCGTAGAAGCGGCAGGATTGCTCGAGATCGGTGGTGCGAATCGAGTAGTGGGCAAGTTTTGTAACGGGCATCTTCGACTCCTGCTATTTATCGATCGATTAGTGATCGATGGATAAATTGTAGGTGAATGCACGAGCAGGAGAAAGCGGCGTATCGCAGGTGTTTACCCTGAAATACGCGGGCGGCACGAGTGCAATGAGAGCGGAAAGGGACGGCCGGCCCGCTGGCCGGCGTTGCTACGAGGTGTGGCGCGGAGTCCGGCGCGGGCAGCCATGCGGACCGCGCGGTGGGCCGGAGTCAGGCCCTGGAGCTGGTTTTCGCGCGGGCGAACTCTTTCGAAGCGTGCCCGAGCGCGGCGGGCACGCCGTTGAGAAATGCGTCGACCTGACGGGCGATGTGGTCTTCGATGTCGTCCGTCACCGGCAGGCCGTAGATCCATTTTCGCACGCCGAGATAGAAGATGCTCGCGTGCAGACTCCAGATCAGCTCCAGATCGATTTCGCGTTGTTTCGCGCCGGTGGGCGCGGGCAGCTCGTAGGCCGAGCGGATTTCCGCCATGACCGGCAGAAAGACGCGCTCACGCAGCCGAGCCAGATATTTGGAGTTGATGCCTTCACGCGTCAAGCCGGCGAAGATGAAGATCCGGATCCACTCGCGTCGCAAGATCACCTCGGAATACGACGAGTAGAACCTGACCATACGTTCCTGGATTGGAACCGAGCGGTCCCTGATCAGGCGTTCCCAACTCGAGTCCCATTGATAGACCTCTTCGTACACACGGTCGATCAATGCTTCCTTGCTGGGAAAGTAGCGGTACAGAAGCGGCTGTGTCACGCCGAGCTGGCGCGCGAGTTCGCGGGTGCTGCCGGAAAAGCCATGCGTGGCGAAATGGTCGACCGCCTTCAGCACGATCTGGCGTTCCCGTACTTCAGGCGCGAGCCGGCGCGTGACGGGCTTCTCGTGCTCATGCATCTCGCTCTGCGCTGTCTCGACCGTCCGTACTTTTCTCGGCATGGCTTGTTGAGTACCCGGTATATTGGGACGCATCATACAAAGATTAGCCTGGTCTGGCTAGGCGACGCGGCGGTATCGTTCGCTGGCGCAGTGCGTGTGAAACGCGCGTCGCGACGGGTTGTCCAGGATGGTGGTGCGGCACGCAGACGCCTGTCTGTCGCGGCGCTGGACTGGGCGCTCGTGCAAGGATGCCGTTCGTTTCAGTTGCGCGCGGCGACCAGCCTCGGCGCACTCCGGCATGCGCAGGGGCGCAGTTGCTTCAACAACAGCCTGCTCGGCTTCGTCTCGATGGAGTTAAAGGCGGGTGGCTACCTCGACAGCAACGTCGATCTCGCCAAGACCGACTTCGCGGCAATCGCGAAGGGCGCGGGCATTTTCGGCATCCGCGTCGAGGAATCGGAAGATGTGGCGGCTGCGCTGAAGCAGGCGTTCGACCATCCTGGCCCGGCGCTCGTGGACGTCGTCACGTCCAAGCACGAGCTCGCGATGCCGCCCTCCGTCGAACTCGCCCAGGCCAAGGGCTTCAGCCTCTATATGCTGCGCGCGATCCTCAACGGACGCGGCGACGAGATCGTCGAACTGGCGCGCACCAACTTGCGCTAACCGCGCGAGGACGGTTGCGGCATGTCAGGGCGCCCGGAATCCCGGGCGCCCGCCCGAACGGCGCTCGCAGGCGGCGCATCAACTACGTTCACCACCCAGCGCATGTGCAAAAAGCGTGCGAATCCGCAAAGCCGGCCATTCCTCCTGTCGCAGACTATACCTAGCAAATAGCGCGGTAATCACGAGGCCAGGGTGCCTGCGTGTCTGCCCACGAGTGCATGACGAGCGACAGACGAGAACCCTATGACCCCGCAAGCAGATGCCAGCAGCGCCGCCCTGCCTCGATGGCGGGAGGAGCTCAAGACCTACTGGATGGACGATGGCCCACGCTTCCGGCATATCGCGAAGGTGGCGATCGCGATGACGCTCGCGATGGGCCTCTGCATGCGCCTCGAACTGCGCACGCCGGCCACGGCGATGGTCTCCTGCGTCATCGTGATGATGCATCAGCAAAGCGGCATGGTGATCGCGCGTGGTTTCTATCGTGGGCTGGGCATGGTGTGCGGCAGCTTCGCAGGGCTATTGCTCATCACGTTTTTTCCTCAGCAGCCGCTGCTATTTCTCGGCGTACTGGCCGTATGGATCGGCGTGTGTGTGTTCGGCGCCTCGTACTACCGCAGTTTCCAGTCGTACGGTTTCGTGCTGACCGGGTACGGCACGGCGATCACGGCGATACCGGTCTGGT
Organism: Paraburkholderia sp. CI2; assembly: GCF_014201055.1. NCBI lineage: Bacteria > Pseudomonadati > Pseudomonadota > Betaproteobacteria > Burkholderiales > Burkholderiaceae > Paraburkholderia > Paraburkholderia sp. CI2. The sequence continues at coordinate 15,918 of NZ_JACHDL010000036.1, read as the reverse complement.
CCAATCCCTACGGCGTCTACGACAACGTCGTGTTCACCGTCAGCGAGGTCGTGATCGGCGTGGCATGTGCATGCGTGATCAGTGCGGTGGTGTTCCCACGCTCGGTCGTGCCTGAGCTCTATGCGTCGAGTCGCAAGAATTTCACGGACCTGTTGAATGCGATGCACACGATGCTCGACCGTGCGACGAGCGTCGCTGGTTTCGACACGTTTCTCGTTCTGATTCGCGAGCGAGTCGGCGTCGAAAGTCTGCGCAGCGGGGCGGTGTTCGAGGACCCGTCGATCCGTTTGCACAACCATGTCTATCTCGACCTCGACCGGAGCTTTCTCGACACCGTCACGTGGATTCATGCGCTGCATCAATTGAAGGCAAGGGTCGCCGCCGAAGCCGATCCGCGCGCGCTCGCCGCAGCCGATGAAATGATCGACGGCTTGCTCGCCATTGTGCCGAACGAGGCGCAATCGGGGCTAATCACGACGGAACAGGTCGGGACTTTGTCGCGCCAACTCGGCGCTTTCGAGCGGGATTTGCCCGCGCACCTGGGCCGCCTGCTGCAATCCCTTGCGGATCTCTCGCCGCATCAGCGTCAGTTCGTTGCGACCACAGGTGCCGCGCTGTTCTTTTCGATCGCCGATCTGCGGGTGATGTGCCGAAGCTACGTGGACGCACGCACGGTCGGCCGTCTGCCGTGGCCGCAATCGGTGCTTCAGGCGATCAGCCGCATCGGCCGAACGCGCGCGAGCGCCAACCGCACGTCCGCGACGATTGCTGGCGCGCGCGCGGCGGTGGCCGTGCTCGTGGTCGGTGCGGCGTGGATCGCGTCAGGCTGGGTGGGCGGTGCGACCGCGATCGTCGCGGTGGCGATTACGAGTGCGCTGTTCGCGCTCGCGCCCAATCCCGCGGTCGCGAGCTGGCAGATTTTCGGCGGTTGCCTCGGTGGCTGGCTCGCCGGTTTCGCGCTAAATTTCTTCATTCTGCCGCGTATCGATACGTTCGAATTGCTGGCTGCGTCGATGGCGATCGTCGTGATGGTCGGCAGTTATATGAACACGTTCGCGAAGACGGCGATTCTGGGGCTCGGCTTCAGCCTCTATTTCTGTTTCACTGTCGGCATCACCAATCCGACGGTCTACAACCCGAGCGCGTATCTCGACACCGGCTTTGCGCTGCTGTGCGGTATCGCGGTGGCCGCCGTCGCGTTCTCGGTTCTCGTGCCGCGCGCGGGCGACTGGATCTCGGCGCAGTACATGAAGCAGATTCGTGGACTGATTACGCACGACGCGCGCGAGGCCGACCTCGACGACCTGCTGTACGCATTCGAACTGAGCCTGCGGGATTTCATCCTGCAGATCGCGTCGGCACCGGCCGACGCGCGCGTGAATCGCGATCATCTGATCGGCTGGGCGTTCGCCGCGCTGGAGATCGGCCGTTCGATGATCCAGATGCGTCTCGATACGCACGAACTCGGCGCGGCGTTGCCGACGGGCTGGCCCGCGGAGCAGGACGCCTGGCTGGCGGCGCTCGCCGAGGTGTTCACGGCGGCCACGCCGCAGGCCGCCGAGGGCGCGCTGACAGCGACGCGGCGCGCGCTGGACATGCTGCCGCTCGGCGAAAACATCGCGGTGGACGCAATGACGCTCACGCGCTACCGGATGCGGGCGCTGCTGCATTTCACCGAACTGACGCTGCGTGACGAGACCCTGACGCTGTGGCAAAAGCCGGAGGTGCAGGTATGAAAGCGCCTTGTCTGGCCTTGCCTGTGCGCGCAACCTGTCGGGCGCTTTCCGCCGCGCTCGCCTCTGCGCTGTTGCTCTCGGCCTGCATCACGAGCGGAGGGATTCACACGCACGAATCGATGATCGACCCGACCACGCTCGATCCAGGCGCCGCGCTGCGCGCCACGCAAGCCGACGCGAAATGGCCGGCGGGCGGCTGGTGGCGTCAATGGAACGACCCGCAACTCGACACGCTGGTGCAGGACGCGACTGAGGGCAATCCCGGCTTGCGCGCGGTCGAAGTGCGGATCGATGCGGCGCGTTTCCAGGCGCAGATCGCCGGCGCCGCCGAGTTGCCGCAACTCGATGCAAGCGGCAGCTTCGAGCGCCGGCGCTATGCGCGCTACACGACCCCGGCGCCGCCGGGCGGCGCGACGGTGTGGAGCAACAGCATCCAGGCGGACCTTTCCTATGATCTCGATCTGTGGGGCAAGTCGCGCGCGATTCGCGAAGGCGCGCTGGACAATGTGCACGCGACGGCCGCGGACGCGCGTTTCGCGGAGGTCGAATTGCAGACAGCCGTGGTGCGCAGCTATGTCCAGTTGTCGCTGCAGTATTCACTGCTCGACGTCTACCGTGCCGTGCAAACCGAACAGCAGCGCACCCTCGACATCGCGATGCGCCGCTGGCACGCGGGCGTCGGCAGCGGACTTGAGGTCAGCCAGGCGCAGACGCAACTCGCGATGAGCACGACGCGGGTGCAGCAGGCGCAACAGCAACTTGCGCTCGAGCGCATCAGCATTGCCGGGCTCGCCAGCAAGGGGCCGGGTTACGGCGATTCGCTGCGCCGTCCCAGCCTCGCGCTGAGCGTGCCGGTGACTTTGCCGGCATCGTTGCCGGCCGAGCTGATCGGGCATCGCGCGGACGTGGTGGCGCGGCGCTGGCGCGTGCTCGAAGCGGACAAGGGCATCGACGCGGCGCACGCGGATTTCTATCCCGACATCAACTTGCTGGCGACTGCGTCGCTGGGGTCGGCGGCGACCTTCGGCGGCTTCTTTAACTTTCTCAATAGCGACGGCATGGGCCACGGTGTGGGCGCGGCGATCTCGCTGCCGATCTTCGACGGCGGCCGGCGGCGCGGCAATTACGGCGTCGCGGTGGCCTCCCGCGATGCCGCCGTGGACGCGTACAACCAGAGCATCGTGAACGCGATGCAGGGCGTCGCGGCGCAGGTGGTGTCGTTGCGCTCGCTCGAGCAGCAGCAGGCATCGGTTGAGAACACGCTGGATTCGGCGCGCAAATCTTTCCAGCTTGCTGACACCGGTTATCGCAGCGGCATCACCGAATTCCTGAACGTGCTGGCGGCGCAGAACGAACAGTTGCAACAGGAAGAAAGCCTCGCGGCGATTCAGGCCAAACGGCTCGATGCATGGGCGCTGCTGATGAAGGATCTGGGCGGCGGCTACGTGTCGACGCCGCCCGATCATGCAGCGCAGGGAGTGGCCAATGCCGGGGGAAATTGACCTCTTTTCATTGCTCGTGCCCGGCCTGCTGCCGATTCTCGCGGGCTGCGTGCTGTTTTTTGTCGTCCTCGATCTCGTGCTGGCGAGGCTCGGCTTCTATCGCTTGACGTGGCACCCGAGCCTGTTCCGGGCCGCGATGTTCGCTGCGCTGTTCAGCGGCGCGTCGCTGCTGTTGTGGCGATGAACCCCGACGGACATCCATTCCCATGAATCCACTGACTGCTCACGCTCACGCCAAGGTCACCAAGATGAAAACGCAATCCATCCTGCGCGCAGGTTTCACGCTCACGCTTCTCGTGGTGGCGATCGTGCTGGTTCGCATGCTGTGGCTCGACTATATGTTTGCGCCGTGGACGCGCGACGGGCGCGTGCGCGCACAGGTCGTGCAGGTCGCCACCGACGTGTCGGGGCTGGTGAGCGAAGTGCGGGTCAAGGACAACCAGCTGGTGCGTAAAGGCGACATTCTGTTCCTGCTCGACCCGGCGCGCTTTCACTACGCGGTCGCGCAGGCCGACGCCGATCTGCTGCGTGCTCAGGCGCAAATGGCTCAGGCCAGGGCGCGGATGGCGGCGAGCGAATCCAGCTTCGCCATGAAGCGCGCTGAGGCAGCGCGTCGCGCCAACCTCGCGGGCGACGTGATCTCGGACGAAACTCGGCTGGATTCGGCCTCGGTCGCCAAACAGTCCGCATCCGACTACTCCGCCGACGTTGCGGCCTACGGCGCCGCAGAAGCCGCCGTCAAAGCGGCTGTGGTGGCGCAGCAGACGGCCGTGCTGAATCTCACGCGCAGCGAAGTGCGGGCACCGTCCGACGGTTTCATCACCAACCTGAACCTGTATCCCGGCGATTTCGCCACGGCCGGCACCGCACGCATGGCGCTGATCGACTCGCATTCGTTCTGGGTTTACGGCTATTTTGAAGAGACGAAGCTGCCGCACGTGCATGTCGGCGACCACGCGGTAGTGCGCTTGATGTCGGGCGGCAAGGACATTCAGGGGCACGTCGACAGTCTGGCAAGCGGGATTGCCGACCGCGACAACCCGACCAGCAACGGCGATCTGCTGGCGGACGTCAATCCGATCTTCACGTGGGTGCGGCTCGCCCAGCGCGTGCCGGTGCGCATTCACCTCGACGAGATTCCCGCCGGCGTCAAGCTCGCGATGGGCATGACCTGCACGGTCACGCTGCGGCCGCAGGGTGCCCACTGAGCCGGGCGCGGCGCCGGATCGCAGTGCGTACGCAAAAGGTATGCACGCCATCGTGCGAATTCGAAAACATGTCGAGCGAAACGGGTTGAGAATATCGGTCAGCAAGCGCGGCAAGCAGCACGTTAGAAGCAGTCACCGCATTGCGATCAGCCGTTTTCAATCAACGCATCTCATGGGGAAAAACATCATGAAAGCAAAGTGGGCACTGGTATTCCTGGCGGCGTCGGCGTTCGGCACGGTGTGCCAGCAGGCAAACGCGCAGATCGCGGGCGCGCAGCCGATCGGCATCAGCGTCGAGCAGGCGCAACTCGTGATCGAAGGCTGGAGCGTCAAGAAGAGCCTGCTCGGCAACAGCATCTATAACGACAGCGGCGAGAAGGTCGGCGTGCTGCACGACATCATCATTGCGCCGGATGACGCTGTTTCGTTCGGGATCGTGGCGGCTCACCAGTTCCTCGGCGTGTCGCAGCACGACGTGGCGATTCCGATGTCGCAACTGGACTATGTGAACGGCAAGCTCGTCTGGGCCGGCGCGACGCGCGACGTGGTCAAGGCGTTGCCCGTATTCCAGTACGCAAAGGTCCGCGCGGTTCCGATCGCCCGTAAGGATTTCGGCCACCATTGATAGATGGGCTTTTCGCGGCGGCGCGGGGCCGCCGCCGATATGATTTTGGAAGGTTTAAGGAAAAATAAGTACCGCCATTGACGCGGGCTCGCGCATGATGCTATTCAGATAGCAAGCTATCGCTCGCCGGTAGGGCTGAATGTCATCTGCTTTGACAGCCGCTTTGGCTGTCATCGTGACGGACCGGCCGCCGGTATTCGTCAACGAATGCCCGCTTCGAACGCCATGTCCACGCTCCCGTTATTTGCTACGCTCCGCTGCCGTCTGGCGGCCCATTGACCCGGGCCGTCATGAAAGCCTATCGCCGAGCCTTCCCAACGCTGCCACGCGAGGCGAATGTCGTGTCGATGCTGGCCGCCGTCATCGCGCTCGTCGTCTTTGCGATCGACGCGCTGACGCCGCTCGATATCGCGGTTGCCGTCTTCTACGTCGTGGTCGTGCTGATGGTTGCCTCGAGTGGCAACCGTTCGACCACGGTCACGGCCGCGTGGGGCTGCGTCGTGCTGACATTGCTTGGCTTCGTGATGTCGCACGACGATGCGTATTCGAGCGGCGCGGTCGCGCGCTGCGCGGTGAGCCTGCTGGCAATCGCCGCCACCTCGATGCTCGCCTTGCGAAACCTGACTGCGACCACGACCTTGCAGGAGCAGGTCGAACTGCTCAATCTCGCCCACGACGCGATCGTCGTGCATGACATGAACGATCGCATCACCTTCTGGAACCGTGGCGCCGAGGCGCTCTATGGCTGGACCGCGCAACAGGCGCTCGGGCAGTCGCTGCAGGAAATGACGCAGACGTCCTTTCCGGTTCCGTCCGAACAGATCCGCGCCGAACTGCTGCGCTCTGACCGTTGGCATGGCGAGCTGCGGCGCGTACGGCGTGACGGCAGCGTTGTCGTGATTTCGAGCCGGGCCGCGTTGTGGCGCGACTCAAAGGGCAATCCACGTGCCGTACTTGCGACCAACGACGACATCACCGGCCGCAAGCACGCGGAGCAGGCGCTCGAGCGCAGCGAAGCCTTCCTGCGCGACGCGCAGCGGCTGAGCGCCACCGGCAGTATCGCGGTGCGCTTTCCAGATGGCGAGATGTGGTGGTCCGATGAGGCTTATCGCATTTTCGACTACGCACGCGACACCGTGCCGTCGCCAGAGGTGATTTTTGCGCGCACACATCCCGACGATCTCGCGCTCGTGCGTGGCGTATTCGAACAGGCTGCTGCCGGCGAATCGCTAGTCGACATCGAGCATCGGCTCGTCATGCCCGACGGCAAGACCAAGTACGTGCACTTCGTCGCCCGTCCCGCCACGACGGAGTCCGGCCACACTGAGTACGTCGGCGCGCTGATGGACATCACCAAGACCAAGCGGGCCCAGGAAGCGCTGGCGCGTTCCAACGACGAACTCGCCCACGTCACGCGGATCACCATGCTCGGCGAACTGGCTGCTTCGATCGCACATGAGGTGACGCAGCCGATCGCGGCGATCGTCACGTGCGGCGGCGCGGCGTTGCGTTGGCTGAACCGCCCCGCGCCGGAAATCAATGAGGCGGTACAGTCGGTCGCACAGATGATTCGCGACGCCAAACGCGGGGACGAGGTGATTCAGCGAATCCGTTCGATGGCGAGAAAGCACGAACGTCTGCCGGCGACAGTGGACCTGAACGGCATCGTCGGCGAGTCGATCGCACTGGTGCGCCGCGATCTCGAGCGTCATCGCGTCGAGTTGCGGCCTGACCTCGCGCTGCCGTCGCTCACGGTATGGTGCGATCGGGTGCAACTGCAGCAAGTCCTGATCAACCTGATCATGAATAGCGTGCAGGCCATGGCGGAGGTCGCCGGGCCACGCACGCTGCGGATCGCCACGCGCAGTTTCGACGAAAGGCAGGCACAGGTGATCGTGCAGGACTCGGGCACGGGCATCAGCGAAGAAGACGCAGGACGTCTGTTCAGTACGTTCTTTACGACCAAGGCCGACGGCATGGGCATGGGCTTGTCGATCTGCCGCTCGATAGTCGAAGCGCATGGCGGCCGCATCTGGGCGGAGTCGCCGGCAACGGGTGGCGCGGTGCTTCAGTTCGTTCTGCCCATTGATGGAGGGAGTTGTCATGAGCAGTAATTCGCACAGCGAGGCAAACGCCGACGCCGGCAGCAATGCGAGCGCCGCGATGGTGTATGTCGTGGACGACGACGAGTCGATGCGCGACGCCGTCAGCAACCTGTTACGCTCGGTGGGCCTGAGCGTCGAAACCTTCGGTTCCGCGCAGGAATTTCTTGCGTTCGACGTGCCAGACGTGCCGAGCTGTCTGATCCTCGATGTGCGCCTCAAAGGACAAAGCGGGCTCGCCGTGCAGGAGCAGATGTCCGCGAGTCAGTTGGGTATGCCAATCGTTTTCATGACCGCGCATGGCGATATTGCGATGACGGTCAAGGCGATGAAGGCCGGCGCGAAAGACTTTCTCGCCAAGCCGTTTCGCGATCAGGACATGCTGGACGCCGTCGCGCACGCATTGGCGAGCGACGAGAAGCGACTTGCGACAAGCCGTTCGGTGGCGGATCTACGTCGTTGCTATGACTCGTTGACGACGCGTGAACGTGAGGTCATGGCTTTTGTCGCCACCGGTCTGATGAACAAGCAGATCGCGGGCGAAATGAACCTGAGTGAAATCACGGTGAAGATTCATCGCGGCCAGGCGATGCGCAAAATGGGCGCGCGCTCGCTTGCCGATTTTGTGCTGAAGGCGGAAGCGCTCGGCATCAAGGCGCCACAAGTCACGACGACGCCGGCGCGCAGTTCGCGTGCCTGATCGCGTTGGGTCGTGTGTGAAATCGCTGCATAAGCGCAGCCTCCTCAGCCCTGACGTCATACGCAGGTATCGGTAATTCACCGTTTCTGTTCAAGGAACACAGCAGCTCTCCAATCATTCCGACACGCGCCGGGGCATACCCCCGCCCGGCGCGGCGCAGCGTCGGCTGCACGCTTCGGGATACGACTAAACCTGGATATGAGACGACCCAACCATTGGTCATTTCAGGCAACCGTATGTAGGGCTAGTTGGACGCATTGCCGTGCGATACCTTGGAGTCAATGCAGCGCCGCTCTTAACCCGCACTGATTCACCACTTAACCCGGATGACCAGATCATGATCAGCCCGTCGACGTTATATGCCGAACCCGCAGTGGGTGTTGTCCAGAAGAGTCGGGTGAGCCGGATCGGCACGGAGCATCAATGGCGTTTTCCCTGTGCCGAAGATGGCGAGACGCGCGAACGCGGCGATATCCTCGTGTCGCGCTGGACTCGCAACGACACGCAGCCGCTGGAGGTCGTCAATCCTGGCAGCACTGCGCATCATTGCATCGCGATGAATCTCAAGTGCACGTCCCTGACGTTCTCCCATGCTGGCCGTACGCTCGTGCGCGGCAGGATGACGGCGGGTGCCGTGCAGATCACCGCGCCGAACGTGGCGTGCAGTGCCGTGTTCGAGTCGGCGGGCGATGTGTTGCACCTGTTTGTTTCGCAGCAGGTGCTCGGCGAATGCTTCGAAGATATGTTCGGCCGCCCGCACGCGGGCGATATCCGGATCGACAATCCCAAACTCGTGCGTGACCCCGCGCTCGAACGTCTTGGCCAGGCGCTTGCCGTCACGCAGTCGGACGACGCCGCGCTCGGCAAGGTTTTCACCGACAGCGTGAGTCTCGCGATCGTGTCGCGCGTGATCGCACGGCATTTCACCGTGGTCGATCGGCAGACCCGCGAGGCGAGCGCGTTGCCGTCATGGCGCCTCAGCCGTGCGATTGAGTTTGTCGACGCGCACCTGTCCGAATCGATCGGACTCGCGGATATCGCCAACAGCACAGGGCTCACGCGGATGCATTTCGCGTCGCAGTTCCGTCGTGCGACTGGCATGCGTCCGCATGAATATCTGCTGCGTCGCCGGATCGAACATGCGCAACACCTTTTGCGCGAGTCGAAGCATAACGTGCTCGACGTTGCGTTGAGCTGCGGCTTCCGTTCACAGGCTCACTTTACGACGGTGTTCAAGCGCCTGGTCGGCGAGACGCCGCATTGCTGGAGGATGAAGACGAATGTCGATCGTTAAACAGATTCACGCGTTTCTCGAAGTGAGCGAAAGCTTTCTCCGGCAGACCGGAGCCGGGGTGATGAGCGATGGATGGTCGCCGCTCGATGGATTGGGTGTGGTGGGCAATACGGAAAACAACGGCAATGGCAATCAGAGCGGCAATGCCATGCCGGCGTACAGACAGGACGGTGCATGAGCGCAATCGAATGCGCGGATAGAGGCAAACGGTGCTGACCATTTCTGGCGGGACCGTCTCGATGATCAACGGGTTTTACTAATACAGGAGTGCCATCATGCTGACGAAGGCGAGTTTTACCGATCCGTGGCTGCAGACCCTTGGGTTGTTATCGATTTTGTCCGGCGATGTCGATGCGGGTGCAGTCGATGTGGCCGCTGTTGCGGCGCGTGGTGGGTGCAAAGGCGCGCATTTGCCTGTCATGGGTGAACGGTTCGATGTTCAGGTGCATGTTATCGACCGGCCTACGCAGTCGACTGCCACTGTAGTGTGGAGGGATCCGACGCAGTGCTCGTATGGCGATCAGGTTTGGCACGCGACCCGGGCGCGTGTGGCTGGGGTTTGTGCTATGAGTGGGAGGGCCATTCGGGCTGGTGATGCTATTTATAGGCCCAGGCCTTGCAGGCCGGCGCCGCTTAATGCTGGAGCTATGATTTTGCGGTGTGTTGTTAATGAGGCGGTTTCGGTTTGATGTTTTTGCCGTGGGCTTTGGGTTGGTTTGGTGTTGTTGGCTTTTCTTGAATTCTTGGTGGTCTATTAGCTGTATTAGCGTTGCCCCTGTGCGGGCACTTACTTTCTTTGCCGCGGCAAAGAAAGCCGCTTGAACCGCCGGTGCTATGAGTGATCAGCGGCGCGTTATCCGCAGTGGCCCCGGGGCATCCGCGTGAAGCCCAGCGTCGCCATTTCCACCGGATTCTGCGGCGAAGCAAAGCGTTCCAGCGCGCGTTCGCGAAACGGGTTGAACGACACGATCTTCGCGCCGCGCCGTGAAGCGCTATGCAGATCGCTCATCATGCGCGGGCTGTTGGTCCCAGGATTCTGGCCGAAGATGAAAATCGCGTCGGCTTTCTCGAAATCATCGAGAAGCACTGTGCCTTTGCCCACGCCGATCGATTCGGGCAGGCCAACGCTGGTCGCTTCATGGCACATGTTCGAGCAATCGGGAAAGTTGTTTGAGCCGAACTCGCGCACGAAGATCTGGTAGAGAAACGCGGCTTCGTTGGAGGCGCGCCCCGACGCATAGAAGTCGGCCTGATTCGGGCTGTCGAGACCCTTCAAATGCTTCGCGACGAGTGCGAAGGCGTCGTCCCATTCGATCGGCAGATATCGGTTGGTGGCTTTGTCGTAAGCCATCGGGTGAGTCAGGCGGCCGGCCATTTCGAGGTCGTAGTCGTCCCAGGCAGTCAGCTCCGAGACACTATGCGCGGCAAAGAAATCAGGCGTGCAGCGAAAGGCGGTTGCCTCCCAGGCCACGGCTTTGGCGCCGTTCTCGCAGAACTCGAATGAGGACGTGTGCTTCGCATCCGGCCACGCGCAGCCGGGACAGTCGAAGCCTTCGGGCTGGTTCATCCGCAGCAACGTCTTCGCGCCCGACACGGCCACGCCTTGCAGCGCGAGCGCCTCGCCGGTTGCCTTCAGCGCACCCCAGCCGCCCGCAGGCTCGCTATAGATGCGTATCGCTTTTCCTTTGGCCATGACCGTATCCTGGTGTTTCGTTGAGGAACATACGGTCGAAGGATGGGCTGGCGTCGCGCACGGCACTTGTTCAAATGCCCGTCCGTTTCAGATTCGCACGCCCGATGCGGCGCGCGTCAGGCACACGGTCACGGCGTACCGGCAGCGCAGTGCATTTTCTAAACGTCACAGGCGTTCTGAAAAGATTGGCGCGCCACGTCGGCCAATAATGGTTTCCACCCGGCGAGGCCGCGTGATCTCGACGCAGCGAAGCCGCATTCCTCGCGTCTCACCGCGCGCAGACCGCTGAGCACCACCGGAGCATCCCCATGCGATATCTGGACGAGTCACACCGCGACATGAACAGCAGCAATTCTGGCTTTATGTCGGCCACCGAGCGCGCCGACGCAGCGGACTGGCGCGTGCATGCAGCGCTGCAGGATGTGTCAGAAAGGGCAACTGAACCGGCTGCGCCGGCCGTGCTCGGACGCTGGACGCGCCGGATCGTCGTTGCGACCGCGGTCTGGTCGGTGTTCGAGTTGCCGTTCGAAATGTGGGTCAGCATATCCACGCGTGACGCGGTGGCCTGCGTCACGGCCAAGGTATTGTGGGTCGCGCTGGTCGGCTTCGTGCTCGTCGGCAGCCGGGTGGCGCGGATTGCCTACGCATTTCTTTGTACGATCGGTCTGATGGCGGTGGCCTTTGGATTGCCGGCCGAGTATCGGGTGTTCCCGCTGGGATTCGTGCTGTCTTCGGTGGAATGCGTATTGAAAGCGACTGCCTTTGTTTGCCTCGTGTCGGCAGGTGTCTATCCCGACGAGGAATGAGCCGGAAGGCGCCGCTGCGGCGGCGCCGTTCATTGCCTGTCTGAGAGAGGGCGTCTTCCTTCCCGTGTTTTTTTGCGAGCGGCTCAGGCCGCTCTTGTTCTGTCCAGCGCCAACAGCGCGCGCGCCATCGCATAGGCGCTGTGGACCGCGGCCTCGAACGCGCGCTCGTCGGCAAGGCGCCTTCCGTCGACGGCGACGACCCAGCGTGCGCCATCGTGTTCGCAGACGAGCCGCCGGTCGGCCATCAGATCCGCATACCAGCGCCAGATTTTCGGGTCCGCGATAGCGGCGGTCGGCGTGGCTCTCGTTGCTGTATTGAGTCGCGTGAGCATGGCTGGTTGCTGCGATGGGGCGATCATGGGATACCTCCGACGATTCGTGTGAGATCGATTGAGCAATGAAAAGACGCGTTACGTCCAGTTCTTCCAGTTGTCGATCTTCCGGTAATAGCCGTGCGCGCCGCTTTCCCGTTGCGATGTGTCTGCCTTGATCGCCCGACCGCGCAGATACTCGCTGATGCGTCGATTGGGCCGCGACGGCTGCGCGGTCTGCTGCGGCTGTTGCCGCTGCGGCCGCGGTGCCAGCGAGGACGAGGCGGCCACATTGCCTGCTTTGATCGCAAACCGTTCGAGCGGCAACTGCGTGTCGCGCTCCGTCTGGTCGAGCGCGCGCATGATGCCGAGCGTGGGCGGCGGGCTTGCGCCCCCCCAGGCTGCGAGCGCGACACAGACGGTAGCGGCCGCGTAGCCGCAAGCGGGACGAAACCATGTGGCTTTCACGGCGAGCATGATGTGTTCTCCGGGCGCCGACCGCGACGGGCTGCGCAATTGAATCGATGGGCGAGGCGTTGATGGACCCAGTATCGTGGTCCGGCCCGTCCCGATCTTTCACGGCTGCACGATGGCTTGCCGATTCGCACGCAGCAGGCGAGTTCGGCACGAGACTGCGCGAACGGCCCGGACCGCCGCCCTGATTGCGTTCAGCCGGACGCATGACGGGGTCATACCTTGGTCTGATGCCAGGACGGCGGCGAGCCGCTTCGAACGCGCTGGAAGCCGCCACCAGCAGGGCCGGGGCCGGTGTCGGCGGCGCTGGGGGGCGATGGCGGCGGCGCTCATCGTATCCCTATGGATAATAGTTTCGGATGACTTTCCCAATTAGTATGGTTCTAACGACGCAAGCCACGCATAGGCTTCGTCGCTGCAATGGGTCCATCGCCGGAACGTGCCCGTCCCGCTAATCAACCACGCGTGAGAGCAGCATGATCAAGATCGGTCGAGTCGTAGTGTCGCTGGAAATGCGCGAAGTGTACCAGGAGGACCGGCTGCTTCAGGTCGGCTCGCGCGCATTCGATATTCTCGAACTGCTGATCCGCGCGGCGGGAAAGACGGTCACGAAAGACGAGATTCTTCAGCACGTCTGGCCGAACTCGGTGGTGGAGGAAAACAATATCCACGTGCAGCTATCGGCGCTGCGGAAGATCTTCGGCGCCGATAGGCAGGTCATTCGCACGTTCTCCGGCCGCGGCTACCGCCTGACGATTCCGGTCGAAGCGGCCGAGCCGGCTGATCCTTGTGGCGCGGCAGCAGCGCCTCATGCAAGCCTTGTGCGGCCAAGCGGTTTGCCGGTTTGCCACACGCCGTTGATCGGCCGTGGAGAGGCGGTTGCCGACGCCACCCGCGCACTAAAGCGAACGCCGATCGTCACCTTGCTTGGATCGGGTGGCATCGGCAAGACGCAACTCGGCATTGCAGTGGCGAGGTCGATTGCGGCTGCATCGGAGCGGGAAGTGTGCTTTATCACGCTGGCCTCGGTGAACAGCGCGCAGAGTGTCGTCAATACGGTTGCGGAAGCACTGGGCGTGCCGCATACCGGCGGCGACGTGCCGCTGCAGGCGCTGGTCGATGCGATCCGCGGGCGGAAGCTGCTGGTGCTGCTGGACAACTGCGAGCATGTGATCGAGTCGGCGGCCACCATTTGCGAACTGCTCGTGCAGGCCAGCGCGGATCTGAGGATTCTGGCGACGAGCCGCGAGCCGCTGCGTACACGCGACGAGAAGTTCTACTGGGTCGCACCGCTCGAAACGCCCGGCGAAGGCGCAAGTCCGCAAGCGATACTCGCCTGCAGTTCGGTGCGCATGTTCCTTGCACAGATGAACGCGCTCAACTCGTCGGTCGAGAACGACCGCAGTAGTCTCGAGATGGTCGCGACGATCTGCCGCCGGCTGGACGGCGTGCCGCTCGCGCTCGAACTGGCGGCGTCTCGTGCGGCCGTGTTCGGCATTCGAAAGCTGCTCGCCGAACTCGACGACCGCTTCCAGTCCCTGACCGGCGGCCGCCGGACAGCGCCGCCGCGGCAGCAGACTCTCGAGGCCGCGCTCGACTGGAGTTACCAGCTTTTGAGCGCAACGGAGCGCGTGGTGCTGCACCGGCTCAGCGTGTTCCCGGCTCGGTTTTCACTCGAAGCCGCGTGTGCTGTCGCCGCGTGCGGACGCCTGACGCACAACGACGTGACGGAGGCGATCGTCGGCCTCGCTTCGAAGTGTTTTCTGATGACGACCTTCGATAGCAAGACCAAGGAATACTTCCTGCTGGAGACGACGCGGGAATACGCATTGCTCAAGCTGTACGAATCGGATGAAGCAGACGAAGTGCTGACGAGAAAAGCGACCTGTCTGGCGCCCGCTGACGAGCAGCCTTATGGACGCATTTTCGGCGCACCGGCGTCTAGCGGCAGGCTCGCGATGGTAGCCGTCGCATCGCGATGAAAATGGTGTTGTCCGCGGACTGGACAGGTGCGTTCGGCGTTGGGTCTCAGGTACCATGACGGCACTCAAAACCCAATTTATTCTGGAATCTGGAATGCCTGTTTCTGCGGAACTCGAACCGTTGGTGTATGTGATTGACGACGAAGAAATGGTGCGCAATGCGCTGATTCGGCTGTTGCGATCAGCGGGTTTCGGCGCCCGAAGTTTTGCGTCGCCCGCAGAGGTGTTGTCGCAGGAATGGCCGAGTGTGCCGATGTGCATCCTGCTCGACATGAACCTGAAAACGACGAGTGGCTTCGATGTGCAAAGCCAGCTCGCGCAAAAGGGCATCCAGGTGCCCGTTATTTTCCTGACCGGCTACGGCTCGATTCCGATGTCGGTGCGTGCGATCAAGGCAGGTGCGCATGAATTCCTGACCAAACCGATCGACGATGAAGAACTGATCGAGGCGGTCCGGCGAGCGCTGGCCCAAGACGAGACCAACCTCGCCGAGCGTGCGTTCAACGCAGACGTCATACAGCGTGCCGCCTCGCTTACGCCCCGCGAGATGGACGTGTTCGAACTGGCGGTGAAAGGCATGATGATCAAGCAGATGGCGCATGAACTCGGCACGCAGGAGGTCACGGTCAAGGTTCACAAGCGGCGGGTGATGAGCAAGATGCAGGCGAAGACGCTCATCGATCTCGCCCAGATGTGGGAAGTGATACGCCGGACGCGATGAGCATCCTGATGCAGTAAATATCGCGCCGGATATTTTTCTCTGCTACTACGTCGGCGCAACTGGAGTATTGGCAGCTATGAGCTTTGTTTGCATCGTCGACGATGATGCCTCGGTACGAAGTGGCGTCGGAAACCTTCTTAAAGCAGTGGGTTACGCGACTGTGACATTTTCATCGGGAGAGGAATTCCTCGCCTCCCCGATGGTCGACGATGCTTTGTGTGTTTTGCTCGACATTAGAATGCAAGGCATGCAGGGTCTCGAAGTGCAGCGGCAACTGAACGCGGAACACCGGCGTATCCCTGTCGTGTTCATGTCCGCACATGGCGACGACGAGACGGTGCGGCGGGCGATGGAGCACGGCGCGGTCAGTTTCCTGCGCAAACCTTTTGAGGAAGAAGTTCTGCTCGATTCCATCGAGCTTGCTATTGGGCGCAAGAGCGGGGCGCACTGAGCCCGAAGCCGCTACAGTTCATTTAACCATCCTGTGTAGTAAGTCTTGAAATTAGATACGTCTCAAAGGCACCTTCGCAGATTTATATAATTTCAAAGCTAAAAGGGGTTTTCTGATCTGCTGCTCCCATACCCCACCACCGTGGCCGTACCGTCCGCCAGCTTACGGCACGGCATGCCGTTGGGTAGCGCTCTACTAGCCGCGGTAACTGTGGTTACTATTGAGACTTCCATAATTCATGACATCACCACAGCGTAGCCTGCATCCAGCAAGCGGCAATGATCGAAGGCCGCTTTTGAGCGCTCTTGAGCTT
>NZ_JACHDL010000035.1:0-73476 GCF_014201055.1 Paraburkholderia sp. CI2 | reverse complement strand
AAAACCTCATTCTTCGATGAGACGGGTGCCGGCGTGTAAGCGGATAGGGTTCCCGGCGGTGCCCTGCTCGTGTTGGCGAGCGCATTTGATGCAGGCGCCCGGCCGCGGCCGCTCGTATCTGGGAGCATGTGCGCGTCGTCTCGCTGCGGAAAGTAGTTTCGTTTCGCGGCTGGAGTTTGGCCCGGAGTGGGGCGAACTGAGACGGTCGCCATCCGGCCACGAACGGCCATACGCTCGCGCATTCGGACAGACACTCAAACGTCCGGTCCACTCAGATAGCGGACCCTATGCCTGTCAGTCGAGCTCATTGCGTTACCTCACGGAAGCACACAACCAGGCACGGTCGCATGCCTTACGGACGGTGTGCTCAGTACACACCTGGCACGCCCGGTGGACGATTCTTGAAGCGTCGATGCACCCAGTAATATTGCTCTGGGCACCGATTGATCTGCGTTTCAAGAAATTCATTCATTCGGCGCGCGTCGATCGTCTCACTTTCTGAGGGAAAGTCGCTGAGCGGCTCGAAGATGGTCAGCTTATACCCGCGGTAGTCGGGCAATACTTCAGTCACGAATGGTACAACCCGCGCATGGGCCAGTCGAGCAAGGCGCGAAACCGAAGTGAGTGTGCACGCGGGGACGCCAAAAAACGGCACAAAAACGGAGTTGTGTATGCCGTGATCCATGTCAGCAGCCAGCATGACTGGTTTGCCTGAACGAAGTAAGCCGACGATCTTTCTGGCGCTTGTCGAACGTTCAATCATCTCGGCGCCAAATCTGCCGCGTTGCCGCTTGGCTAGACTGCAAAGGCGCGCGTTCGACATGCGTGTATATAGTGAGGCGGCGGGCACGCGCGTTGAGTAGAGTATGCAGCCGACCTCGATGCTCACGAAATGGAAGCCCAGAAAGATGGTCGGTGGAGCATTCCTGTCTTCCAGATCGATTCGACTTTCGATGTGGACCAGCTTTCGTATCCTCTGCGCGCTGCCGAACCATTGAATCCCTCGTTCGAGATAGCTTCGAACGACGTGGCGAAAATGGTTTCTGGCAAGGTCGTCGTACTCGCACTCGTTCTTGCCCGGAAAACAGAGACGCAGATTGACGAGAGCGATATGTTTTCGGGAGCTTGGAAGTGCATATAACATTGCCCCAAGCGCGCTGCCGAACCTTGCGACGAGCGTATAGGGAAGGACTGCGAAGACGCGCAGCAGCACTACAATCAAGACATAGCCTAATCGCCCCAAGAACCTCCCCCGCTCGCGAGAATCACTCATCGCGACACGGAAAAATACGGATACTTACGGATGTATAACAAAATTCGAGATCCTGGTGGCATAGCATGGCGATGGCCGAGAAGTATCGCACGTACTGCGTTGTGACGGGCGGATTCAACCGCTCGGACGCACTTTGATGCAACCCTTGGAATGTCGGCTCCCGCCCAGACTCCAGACCTTCCGTCCGCAACCTGGCCATGGTCTGGCGTCGCATGCCCCATCCGTCGCCATAAGCATGGTGGCAACGTCTGCGAAGCTACCGACGCCGCTTCGCTCAAAACGCTTACGTCCACTGGAACAAGCCGGCCCTCTCGGCAAGAGCCGATCGGCGTCGAGGTTTTTTGTTTCGGCAAAGATCCAGGTGACGCGTCTCTCAGCACCCAACCGGCCTGAATAAGCGATTCTTGTCGAGCGTGGCCGGATCGAGCGTATTCTCGCTGCCTTCCGCAGGCGACTCGGGGGCGGCGTCTTCCAGCGCCGGCCCGGTATAGCGGCCTCGTGGCCGTATGACCTTGCTCACCCGGAGTTGCTCAATGCAGTGCGCGAGCAAACCCACGCTCCGGGCTGTTGCGAACAACGCGAACGACGCATCGCGCGGCAACGCCAGTTGAGCCGTCAGGGCCGCAAGCGCAACGTCGATATTTGGCTTGAGCCCGGTCAGCTCAACCACCTTGTTGATGAACGACATGATCTCTTGAGGCGGATTCAGCACTTCGAGCACTGCGGCCGCCCTCGGATCGCCGTCCGGATACAGATGATGTCCAAACCCGGGGATTGGAATGGCCGACTGCAAGTGATGGGCAACCACGTGCTGCGCACCGAGTCTTCCGACGTCGTCGAACACGGCCCGCACGCGGCCTGACGCGTCGCCATGCAGTGGGCCGGAGAATGTCGCGAGTCCCGTGAGCAGGCATCCGGGCAGCGACGCGCCGGTGGAGGCGGTAATCCTGGCGGCGAACGCGGAACTCGTAATCTCATGGTCGGCCACGAGGACTAAGGCACGGCGGATAAGTTCGGCGCCATCGCGGTCCTGGCCCCAACCAAGCGCGAGCCGCTCATGCGTCATTTGTGCGTTCGCGCCGCGTCGCGCACCAAACGCTTGTGCGATGAGCGCCACGAGCCGGCCGGCCTCGACATGCAGTGCGCTGTCCGTGCGTCCGAGGGTCGAGTGTCCACAGGCCGCGAGCGCTGCCAGCGATGTGAACGCGCATTGCCTGCCGCGCTCATCGCCCTGTAGCGGCAACTCGCCGCTTTCGAAGGAAACGGGGGCGCGCGCGTTCCAGAGAATGGCCGCCACGTCTTCAAGCGTCGCCGCGTCCGAAAGCCGGATGCTATCCCGCCCCCGGTAGTAGGGCCGGCCTTTTGAGAAGGTGGTAATGCTGCTGTAAATGCAGGGTTCCGCACCGAATATGGTCCCGGCGGCGAGCGCTTCGCGCTTGCGTCCCACCTGCTTTTTTCGGCACAGACCGGCGACGTCCTCCGCGCGATAGAGGCTCTTGCGTGGGTCGAGCGGATCCGGCATGACGGCGATGGTACCTCGACTTACATACGCATAGACAGTCTGCGCCTGCACTCCGAGTTGTCGAGCCGCTTCAGTCAGAGTGATCCAGTTTCGCATGGGATGGCAAGCAAGGTGATGCAGCGCAACGGGGCAACGGGGGAGTGACGACGCAGATCGCGCCTTGCACTCGAGCACGACCGATCCAGCGCCAATATTGACGTTTTTTCAGGTAAAAGTCATCTCGGCGGGTCGCCGCTCCAGTATCTCAACGAGAACGTCACCGGGCGACCG
Source organism: Paraburkholderia sp. CI2 (assembly GCF_014201055.1). Classification (NCBI taxonomy): domain Bacteria; kingdom Pseudomonadati; phylum Pseudomonadota; class Betaproteobacteria; order Burkholderiales; family Burkholderiaceae; genus Paraburkholderia; species Paraburkholderia sp. CI2. The sequence goes on along the minus strand of NZ_JACHDL010000035.1, from coordinate 70,411 downwards.
CACGAAGCAGGCTCTGACGCCGGGGCGAACCTGCTTGATCGGTTCGACGATTTCCGCGTCGCAGAGCAACAGATGCACGAACGCCGCGTCGATATCGTCCACGACCACGCCGAAATGATCTATGCCCTGCTGCCGCTCGCCGCGAGGGTGGCCGGCTTGGGCGCTCGCCAGCGAGGTGATGAAAAGGTTGATGCTGCCGATGCGCAAATCCACTCGCCCAGGACGACGCACGATCTCGGCGTTCAGGCAGCGCGCAAACCATGCCGCAGTGGCTTCGGCGTCCGCCGAGCACAGTTGCAGATGATCCCACTTGAATTCAATCATCCGATTTCACCGTATAGTTGAAAGCATCACAGTTCGATGCGGGAAAGCTTGCCCAGCAGCACGGAATACGAAAACGTTCCGAGCAGGCAGATCGCGCCCATCAGGTTGAGGGCCCAGTAGAAGTGGCCGGTGTGCTGGGTGATGTAGCCGATCATGAGCGGCGTGGTGACGGCCGCGATGTTGGCTGCGAGGCTCGTGATGCTGCTGGTCAGTCCCACGTACTGTCGAGGCGCGATTTCGGAAACGGCGGCCCACGACATCGACCCGACGCCCTGCGCGAAGAACGCGATCGTCAGGATGGCGATCACCAACTCGTTCGACTCGACGAAATTGACAAGCACGATAGACGCGCCGAGCATCGTGCCGATGATGAGCGGAGCCTTGCGCGCTGTCGAAAGCGCCACTCCGCGCCGAATAAAAAAGTCCGAAAGGGAGCCGGCCGCGAGAATGCCGACCGTGGCACCGATAAAAGGCAGTGCCTGGAAGATCCCAACCTTGATCATCGACATGTGACGCGCTTCGATCAGATAGGTCATGAACCACGTGGTGAAGAAGACCAGCAGCGTGTTGTTACAGAACTTGCCGAGACAGATGGCGAGAACCTGGCGGTAGCTGAGCAGCTTGAGCGCCATGCGCCAGTCGAACTTCTCGCGGGGCTTGCGCGTCGCCGCGGCACCTTCATTGATGTATTGCAGCTCGGTGGCATTCACGCGCGGGTGCTGATGCGGATCGCGGTAAACCCGGTACCAGAGCAGACTGAACAGAATGCCGAAGCCACCGGTCACATAAAAAACCGTCCGCCAACCGTACGCGGCGAAGATCCACAGCAACAATCCGGTGAACAAGGGCGTCCCGATGTATTGCCCCATTACATAGACGCTGGTCGCGAAGCCGCGTTCCCGGGCGGGAAACCACAAGGTCACGGCGCGTGCGTTTGAAGGGAAGGCCGGCGCTTCCAGTGCGCCGATGGCGAACCGCGACCCGAGCAGCATCTGATAGCCGGTCGCGAAACCCTGCGTCAGCGTGGCGAATGACCAACCGACCAGAGACAGCGCATAGGCGAGGCGTGAGCCGAGAATGTCGGTCAGCACCCCGCCGGGCACCAGCGCGATGGAATAGGCAAGACCAAATGCCGCAAACAGCTCGCCCATCTGCATCTTGTTGAGCGCCAGCCCCTTCGAGAGGCCCGGCGCAACGATGCCCAGCGCCGACCGGTCTACGTAATTCAGAATGGTGGCCATGAGCAACATCGAGAGCACGACGTAGCGGACTCTGGAGCGATTCGTGGTATCCGCGTAAGCCGGGGTTCCCACCGGCAATGTTTGTTCCTCTGCGATTTTCATCGGTGTCTCCGTAACATTAGCCTGTTGTTTTTTTAGTTGGCTTAAGGGCGATTTATCCGCGGCCGACGAACGGCATGGCGGTCGCCATGATGGTCATGTTGAGAACATTGGCTTCGAGCGGAAGACTGGCCATGTGCACGACTGCATTCGCCACGTGCGTCACATCCATTCTTGCTTCGGGTGCCAGGCGTCCGTCCGCTTGCAGTACGCCGCGGTTCATCCGTTCAGTGAGCGATGTGGCGGCGTTGCCGATGTCGATCTGGCTGCAGGCGATGTTGAATGCGCGTCCGTCCAGCGCGATCGATCTGGTGATGCCAGTCACAGCATGTTTTGTTGCCGTATAGGCAATGGTGTGCGGCCTTGGCGAGTGGGCGGAGATCGATCCGTTGTTGATGATTCGTCCGCCTTGCGGGGACTGTGCCTTCATCAAACGATAAGCGGCGCGAGCGCAGAGGAAAACGCCGGTCAGATTGGTGGCCACGACGTCGTTCCAGAAGTCGACTTCGTAGTCTTCCAGAGGGACAGCCCCAGCATTGCGCCCCGCGTTGTTGAACAGCACGTCGAGCCGACCGAATGCCTCGGCAATTCCCGAAAACGCGTGCTCGACCGATGCTGCGTCGCCAACGTCGGCCTGGAATACATCCGCTTCTCCCCCCGCCCTGCCGATTGCTTCCTTTGTTTCCAGCAGCGGCTCGGCTCTGCGCCCGATCAGCGCGACGGCGAATCCTGCGTTAGCAAGTGCGACGGCGGCGGTTCGGCCGATGCCGGAGCCGGCGCCCGTAACGGCTGCGAACTTCTTCGATGCAGACATTTCCTTTCCTCTCGTCAAGTCAATTGGACATGGGAAACAGAGTTGCATTCGCATCAGGGGTTGAGCAATCTTGATTCATTGAATCAACATCCGCGGGCCTTGCGGATGGGGATCGCATCAGGGTTTTCCTGATGCGCGTGTGGCCGCAAGCAAGATTGAAGAGGGACAAAACGGAAACAAATCGCAACGCGCAGGCGCCGCGAACAATAGGGGCGAGTCATCACCGAGAAGTTGATTCATCCAATCAACATTGACGGCCCGGTCAGCGATTTCGTAGTCTCTCGACGTCTGCCTACCAAAGGAAAAACCATGTCGGAAGATAAACGCACCAGCCTGTTGATTGCGCGAACGGTTCCCACCGCCGTGGCTAATCGCGCTGCGGCCGAATTCCATGCCTTCGTGACCGAGTCCGATATGAACTCGTGGTCTGTCGTCGACTTCTGCAAGAAGCACGACGTGCCGGCCGTACTCATCGGGAAAAAATCCGGCCTGCAAGCGGAACACATTGCCGCGCTGCCTTCGACGGTCAAGATTATTGCGAACGCGAGCGCGGGCTTCGATCACATGGACGTAGCGGCGGCCCGTGAAAGGGGAATCGTCGTGACGAACGCGCCCGATGCGTTGACCGAGTGCACAGCCGATTTTTCCATGCTGCTCTTGCTGGCTGCGTGCCGTCGCGCGTCAGAATACGAACGGATCATGCGCAACGGATGGGGCAAATCGTTCGGCATGACCGAGATGCTGGGTATGCGAGTGAATGGCAAGACGCTCGGCATCGTCGGATTTGGGCGTATTGGACGGGCGGTCGCTAAGCGTGCGCAGGGATTCGGCATGCGCGTGATCTACACGGACATGCGCCGTGCGGCCCCGTCGCTGGAAAATGGCGCGACCTTCTATGCCGCTCTCGACGAAATGCTGCCGCACTGCCAGGTCCTCACGCTGCACGTGCCGGGTGGAAGCGTCCCGCTCATGACGAAAAGAGAGTTTGGACTCCTTCCCGCAGGCGCGATTTTTGTTAACGCGGCGCGTGGCGGCCTGGTGGACGAAGATGCGCTTTATGACGCCCTGACGTCGGGTCATCTGTTCAGCGCGGCTCTGGATGTGTACCGGAACGAGCCCAACGTCGACAAGCGGTTTGCTGAGCTCGACAACGTGTTCCTGACGCCCCATATGGCCAGCGCAACGATCGAGACCCGCGACCAGATGGGCTTTACGGCGCTGGACAATATCGCCGCCGTGCTGGAAGGACGGCCCGCCTCGAATCCTGTCTAAGGCTCGCCCTCATCGGGACAGTAACGTTGCGACGCCGGCTGACCAGCCGTCTCCCGATAAACATCGACCAACGGCCGTTGTACACGCAAGCAGCCGTTGGTTTCGCACCGGGCCGAAGGGCGGCAGTGGGTCGTAAGTACGCGTTGGCGGATTTGAGAGTCGCCGCTCCGGAGCCGCCTCGGGCGAGCGCTACGGTGTGCCCGGCAACGAAGCGGTGCTCAACGCGTTCTTGCGCTACCACCATACGCAGGGGCTTTCCGAACGGATAATGACTATCGACGAACTGTTCGCGCCCTCCACCACGGCGCAGTTCGTTATCTGACGCCATTCGCGGGGGCGGCGAAAATCTCTTCCTCTGGCCCGAGACAGGTTTCTCCATGCGCGCCAACCATGCTTCGCCTACGCAAACTGGCATGCCCGTGCTCCAGACGACGGGCCATATCTCCTCGTTCGGCAACGACGCGATTGCATTGCGCTGGACGAACGAGGACGAACGTCTCGCCGGTTTCTCACTGATCGATTGCGAGCGCAAACGCACGTTACGCATCGTCGCGCCGCTCACGCTCACGCTCGCTGACGGAACCACCATGGGCCTGGCCGAGCTGAGGGTCGTTGCGCCCGTGAGCGACGCGGCGCTCGAACCCAACCCGCATGCGTCCCGCTTGGGCGAACGAATCGCAGGGCGACGCGCGAGCGTCTCCCTGGTAGATACACATGGACGCCTAAAGGTGCAATGGAGCGTGGAGCAGCGCGAAGGGTCACGATATCTGCGCGTCCAGCTGGCGATTACGGCGCTTCTTCAGGACGAAGCGATCGCTGCCGTCTCATTGCTGAAGACGCGCGCTCCGGGCGCCAGGGCCAGTAGTGAGCGCAAGGGCACGCCGGTCATTGCGGGCAACTTCTATCTGGGCTTCGAGCACCCGCTGGCGACAAGTCAGGTGAAGGGCGACAGCCTCAGCTTCATGCTGCATCGCGCGTTGCCGCTGGAGAAAAACAGGACGCTGGTCTACTCCGCTGTAGCAGGTGTAGCCAGCGACGGCCAGGTTCGGCGCGACTTCGGCATCTATCTGGAGCGGGAACGGGCTCGCCCGTATCGCCCGTTTCTGCACTACAACAGCTGGGGCGACATCGGCTACCTCACGCCGTACACGCAGGAGCAGGCGCTCGAGCGCATCGCAACGATCGGCCACGAGTTGCACACAGCGCGCGGGGTGCAGATCGATTCGCTTCTGTTCGACGATGGCTGGGACGACCTTGGCGGCGGCTGGCATTTCAGCAAGGCATTTCCACATGGCTTCGTTCCGCTGCGCGACGCTGCCGCGCGATTCGGCGCCGCTCCCGGCATATGGCTTTCCCCGTGGGGCGGCTACGGTATGCCGAAACAGGAACGCGTGACGCGAGGACGTGCCGCTGGTTATGAGGTCATCGACAACGGTCTCGCATTATCGGGGCCGACGTATTACCGGCGCTTTCATGAAGTCGTGATGGACTTGCTCGACAAGGGCGGCGTCAACCATTTCAAGTTCGACGGCACAGGCAATGCCGACAGGGTGTTCCCCGGCAGCCTGTTCGACAGCGATTGGGACGCGGCGATTCAACTGATCGAGGACATCCGCGCGGCCAAACCCGAAACCTTCATCAATCTCACCACAGGTACGCATCCGTCGCCGTTCTGGCTGCGCCACGTCGACTCCATCTGGCGCGGCGGCAGCGGCGATGGCCTGGCGGGCAGCGGCACGAACCGCGAGCGCTGGATCACATACCGCGACACGCAGACGTATCACAACGTCGTGGAGCGCAGTCCGCTCTTTCCACTCAATTCGCTGATGCTGCACGGCATCCTCTACGCGCAGTGCAATCCACGCCTCAATGCGTCGGCGGGCGACGCATTCTCCAACGAAGTGTGGTCGTACTTCGGGACCGGCACGCAATTGCAGGAGCTCTACATTACGCCGGCGCTGCTGGGCGAGCACGACTGGGATGTGCTTGCGCGCGCCGCCCAATGGGCGCGCGAAAACGGCGACATACTTCGCGACAGTCATTGGATCGGCGGAGCGCCGGACGAACAGGCGGCCTATGGTTGGGCAGCGTGGGCGCCGCACAAGGCGATCGTGACGCTGCGCAATCCTCACAGTCGCACGCAACGCTTCACACTCGACCTGCGGCGCCAACTGGAACTGCCGGATAACGCGGCGGCACGATTCGAATCGCGCAGCCTTGGGCGTGCGGGGGATTCCGGTATTCCTGCTCAACTGGACGCTGATCTGTCGCAAGCAGTGCAACTGGCGCCGTTCGAAGTGCTCACGCTCGAACTGCTGCCGGTTGCCGCCGCGAAGCGGTGAAGGGGGGACGAGGCGTAGGCGCTAGTACAACCTGTCGGCCAGTTGAATCGGCTTTGTCTCGATCTGATGGAGGTCGAAGACCAGCACCTCGTTGTTACCTTGCACGAGCCACGGCGCGGGACAATACAGGCGCCTTTGCGGGCCGATGTTCCAGTAGCGTCCGAGATTGTGGCCATTGACCCAGACGATACCCTTGGTCCAGTTGCTCATGTCGAGCCAGGTGTCGCCGACTTCAGTCAGCAGCACGCTCGCCTTATAAAAGAGACCGGGTTTTCGTGGGTTCGTGCAGTCTTCGTTGAGGTTGGCGATAAACGTTTCATCCATCGGCAGCAGGTAGATGTCCCATTCCTCGAGCAACGCGAGCGAGCCGTCGACGTGTTTCATCGTGACCGGCTCGAGCAGACCTTTACGGTCAACGATCGCGGGTCCGAAGTTGACGCGCCCCATGGCCTCGACGAGTATCTCCAGCGCTACCTGGCCGTCCGGGTTCGACCCGTGGTTGTGCCGCGCCGAAGGCAGGGCAAGCGGCGCGCGATGCATCATGTGGAGCGACTGCGCGTACTTCTGCGGCAGTTGCGCTCTCGATACGCCGCCCGCGTACCGTTCACCAAGGAAAACCGTTGCGTAGTCGTGAACGGCGCTGATATCCAGCACACCGCGCGCGTGCTCCGGCAAAGACTTGCGATACAGCACGAAGCCAAACGCCTGACCGTAGCGTTCAAACGACTGCGGCTCGACGCCATGCTCGCGTGGCAGTGCCGCGGGCAGGTTGTCCCAGATCGAGGCGTAGAGCGTTGGCATCAAGGCCTCAGCGCCTGCGCAGTCAAGCGTGGCGATGACCTCGGGTATGGCTGGCAAGGGTTCGGGCAGATAGCTGGCGATCAGGTCTCGATACTTGATGTACTTCGGCGTCGCCATGCCTTGCTCGCTGACCGGCGCGCAGTAGTCGTAGCTCGTGATGTCGGGCTGATAGTTGCCTGAACCGTCCACGTTCGCGCCGGCAAAAAAGCCAAAGCTCGTGCCGCCGTGAATGACATACAGGTTGAACGACAGTCGCGCCTGCATGAACGTGGCCAAGGTACTGGAGAGGTCGTAGTCCACGCCCGCGAACCCCGCTTCGCCCCAATGCGTGAGCCACCCTGGGTACACCTCGCCAGCCATCGCGGGCACCGAGGGGAAATCGCGGCGCACGGTTGCGATCTGCGCTGCGTCGCCGTTGCTCAGCGCGATCGCGCCGCCCGTTACCGTGGTGCGATTGCGTTCGAGTTGCGGGAGACCGTCTTCGGTGTAGAACGGCCCGGTTATGCCTCCTGCTAGCCAAAGCTGCCTGAGCTCTTCGAGGTAAGCCGGATTGCTCGCATACGAACCGAATTCGTTCTCGATCTGGATCATCAGGATCGGTCCGCCGTGCTCGCTCATCAATGGCTTGATACGCGGAACCAGTTCGTCGATATAGCGAGCCACCGCCGCCATGTAGCGAGGATCGGTGGCCGAGTCGGTCCGCAACTGGATGTCCGGATCGCGCAACAGCCAGGAAGGGAGGCCGCCCAGATCCCACTCCGCGCACACGTAAGGTCCGGGGCGCAACAGCACCCACATCTGCTCGGCTTGGCATAGGCGGATGAAGGCCTCGATATCGCGATTCCCGCTGCGGAAGTCGAACACGCCTCTATGCGTCTCGTGGTAATTCCACATGATGTACAACGCGATGCAGTTCATCCCCATCGCCCTTGCCATGCGAATCCGGTGTCGCCAGTACTCGCGCGGGATGCGGGCTGGATGCATCTCGCCGCTGCGAATCTGGAACGGCAGGCCGTCGAGCAGGAAATGTTCGCCGTCGGGGCTAAAGGAGAAGGTATGGCTGCGTTCGAGGTTCACGATGGGCGTTGTCAAGTTGACGAATGCAGGCTACTCGTAAATCGGCTGCACCTGCGAGAACGGTAGAACGCAGTTCCTTAACGATCAACAGCTTGCGAACTTTTTCGGTCCGCGGCGGCGCGATGCCTCGCACGGACCAAAGGTGTCGTTCGCCGGACCGGCCGACCAACGTCAGCCGAGGAACGGCGGATTCAACCGGTGGATTCGATCGCTCGATGGAATCGTTCAGCTGGCGTGCGTATTGCCGGTGCGTGAACTATTCTGAAAAGATGGCAATTGTTCATTCCTTTTCAGGTATTCGACAGGAGGTGTGCCATGTCGATGTCGCCAACCTTGCAGGACTGCCTGCGCAGCAAGGGTTCCCGCTACGAAGTCGTGCGTCACCCATACAGCCACTCGAGTATCGAAACGGCTGCTGCGGCGCACATTCCGGGCGACCGCCTCGCCAAGACCGTGCTCCTCGAAGACGAACACGGCTACGTGGCCGCCGTGCTGCCGTCAACTTACGCCGTGCAGCTCTCCGAACTCTGGAACAAGACAGGGCGCCGGCTCGCCCTGGCCACGGAAGTCGAACTGCGCGAATTATTCAAGGACTGCGATGTGGGTGCGTTGCCGCCAATTTGTATGGCGTATGGCATGAAAACCTACCTGGAATCCAGCCTGGCAGGCCAGCCAGACGTCTACTTCGAGGCGGGCGATCACGAAGAACTGATTCATATGGAAGCGGATCAGTTCCTCATGCTGATGGACGATGCGGAGCGCGCCCATTTCGCCCGGCGGATGCGAGGGTTGAGCGGGAGGGCCTGACTCAACTGGCCAGCTCGTGCGCTGGCCGCGATAATTTGACCGCCTTTTGCTTCATTTGTCAGGGGGTAACTAATCAGCGGAAGCTAGAATTTTTTTCCAACTTCCGCTTGATTAGTCACGCGTCATTGCGCCAGCTGCCAGCGCAGCACCGGATGCGTCGCGCCGGCAGGCATCGCCCACACCCCCGTCGGACTGAAGTCATAACCCACGAATGATGCCGGTGTGCTCATCTGCGCGGTGGTCAGCCCGTTCGCCGCGGGAATCGGCGTGCCGTACACGACGCCGACTGTGGCGGTCGTGGTGTCGGTGTCCCAGTACACATCGTTCCCGATCGTGCCGGTATTGGCCCGCGCGATGCCGATCGGCTGATAGGACGGCTGAGTCACGAGACCGGTTGCGAATGACTGGGTGATCGTTCCCGAGTTTATGACGACGAGGCCGGCGCCGCCGCATGGCGTACCGGCAGCGCCTCGGCAATAGCCCAGAAGCGTTGTCGAGCCGGTTGCATAAGACTGGTTGATCGTGCCGCTGTTATCGCCGACAAGGCCGCCGCCGCCCTCATTGATATAACTCAGCGAAACGACCGGACCCGTGGCGAACGACTGGTCGATCAGGCCGCTATTCGCGCCCACCAGACCACCGAGCACATTCCCCGCGGTCACGGCGGCGCTGCTCGAAGAACGCTGGATCGAGCCGGCGTTAGCGCCCACGAGCCCACCGGCTATCGAAAAGTCGAGCAAAGCGAATGCGCCAGGTCCACCGCTAAGAACCGTGCCGGACGTATTCACCCGCAGGACCGTGCCGTTGTTCATGCCGGCCAGCAAGCCCATGTAGACGCTGGCCATCTGGTTGGGAGTCGTGCTCGCCGTGCCCGAAATGTCGACGTTGCGCACGACGCCCTGGGCGCCGATCACGCCGAACATACCCATCAATCGTACGAACTGGGAAGGCGCCAACTGCGCGACCGTTAGCGAACTGATCGTATTGCCTTGTCCGTCGAACTGCCCCGTGAATGGTGTGTCGACGCTGCCGATTGGAACGAAGGCGGTGTTGCTCGTCGCGCTCGCATCGATATTCTTGCCGAGCGCGTAGTTACCGGTGAGGTCGTTGGCGACATTCGACAGATCGGTCAGCGAGTTCACCAGCTTGTACGCGGTGATCTGCGTAACCAGACCGCTGAATGCGGGGGGCGTCCACGCCGGGTTGCTCAGTTGGGTACCGGCAACGTATGTGCCGTTCATGTCATAGAAAGCGCTCAGCGCGCCGGTGCTTTTCGACCAGTCGAGCGTGCCGTGATTCACGACGCTGCCGCCGTTGTCGCTTCCGGTTGCGTCGGCGCGCAAGCTCAGATTGCCCGCGCCTTTGTTCGCAATCGTCGCGCCGCTCGCGACCGACACGTCTCGGTACGCGGCGAGCGTCAGCGAAGCGGGACCAGACCAGCGCAGGGTCGATGCGACGTCCAGATCGCCCGTCGCGCCCATCGCGCCTGTCGTGGTGACATCGACAGAAGTGCCCGAATTCAGGCTGCGGCGCAATGCGCGAGCAGCGGAATTATCGATCGTGAATGCGGGCGTCGAAAGATTCCATTCGCCCGCATGAACGGCTGCCTTTGCGCCGAACGCCAGTTGCGCCGCGCCAGTATCGACTGTCCCGCCGCTGCCGTCCGCGTTGCTGGCGGTGATCGTGCCCAACTGCTCGACACGGCCGCTGTCGGCGACGAGCCACACATGTCCGTCGCGGTTCGCCGTGCCCGTCGCCCGAATGCGCGTGCCACCGCCGGCGAGCGCAAACACGTTGCCATCGGCGGCCTGCAGGCTGATCTGCGCGGCTGCGATGCGTCCACTGTTGACGACCGTACCAACGCTCCCCGTCTGCACGAAAACCTGTTTGCTGCTGGCCGAGTCCTGTAACAGCACCTGTTCGCCCACGGCCAGTTCGGCCGTGCCGCCTGGCGCTTTGATCGTGCCCGCATTGACGACCGCGCCTCGCGCGATCAGGAAGACATCGGCGCCGCTCGAACTGATTTTGCCGAGGTTAATCACGCTCGCATTTGACTCGCCCGACAGCGTGAGTGCGTCGCCTTTGATGAAAGCACAGTTGCAGACATCGAGCGTAGACGCGACGAAACGTCCACCCGTTGTCACGACGCCCGAGGGGCCCACGACTATGCCCTGCGGATTGATGACATACACGCTACCCGTTGCGCTGAGTCTGCCGAGGATTGCCGACGGCGAGCCGCCCGTGACCCTATTCAAGGTCGCGCCGGAGCCGTTGTCGAACGTCACGCGGTTGTGGGCTCCGACAGAGAAGCTGTTCCAATCGATCACGCCGCGCGTCGAACCCGGCTGCGTGACGAGCAGCGCATTGCCATGGCTCGAGATGGTGCCGGCCCCGGCAACGTATTGACCGCCCTCCGGAAGAACGCCTGCTGCGCACGCAAGGTGCGTCGCAGACAGACCGGCAACGGAAATGCACAGGAAAAGCAGCGATAGTGCAGGACGCGTCATACATCCCCCTTTCCGCGCGGGCACGCATGGGAGTGCGCTTGAAGAGCCGGTCTATGTCTATGTCTATGAAGAATAGCAATTTGGCGCTGCTGCGCCTCGCGATGAACTCAACCTTTCGCGACGATTTGTATTGGCTTTGCGCCGACATGGCGCGTTGCGCAGAAGATGCCAACCGGCGAAATTTCCGCGTTCACCGTGTAGTTTTTCGGGCGACCGTAGGCCCACCGCCCGGCTTCGCGTCTCCCCACGACCCATTCCGATATCATTTCGCAAGGATGCGCGGCATTTGCCGTTATCACGTATGTAGTCTCTAACCTTTTCCCCGTTGCAGCGGGGACGCGCTCTGAAGTCAGCGATGAAAGTCGATCTAGCCACGCTTTACCTTCTTGTGATCGGAACCTTGTTTGCCAGTTCCGCCATGATGTATTGGGAACACCTGTCCCATCCCAAGCGCGGCAAGGAATTACGAATGCTGGCGGCCGGATATGCGACCCTCGGAATCGGTTGCGCGGCTGCTACATTTCGGGTTCAACTGCTCGGTGCAACTGGCCCCGCAGTGAGTGATCTCATGATTCTCACCGGCTATCTGCTCGTCCTGGACGGTGTGGCAATGTTCAACGGCCGACGATATCTCGCGAGCTCGATCGGGTTGCTTCTGCTGATGGGGCTCACGTGGGCCGTGGCTGGCGTGCGTTGGCAGGCTGCCGTCTGGATGTACGTCAGCGCCATCCCGATCGCGCTGGCTTCCGCCATGACGTCGCTCGAACTGCTGCGAGGCGACGGCATGCCGGCGGTTCAATCCCGGCGCGTCGCCGTGGCGGTAACAGGCATCCACGCGCTGTTTTACGTCGCCCGGGCTTTCGTGCTGCCATGGCTGGTGCCGATCTTCGGGCCGCGCGTGCTGGCTGTCTCCAGCGAAGTCACGATGTACGAAGGGGTTCTCTACTCGGTCATTTTGCCGATGACCTTGCTCCGGCTGACCCGGGAAGAAATTCATGGTGAGCTTTTGCAGGAGTCCCGCACGGATTACCTGACTCGCCTCGGGAATCGAAAGTTGTTTTTCGAAGAGGGGGAGCGGGTTATCAGCGACCGCGGCATAAATCGACTACCCGTCACACTTCTTGCGTTCGACCTCGATCACTTCAAGAGAATCAACGACCACTTTGGGCACAAGACCGGCGACGAGGTTTTGAGGTCATTCGCGGAAACCGTTCGAGCCGTGACGGGTACGGACGCGATTCTTGCACGCATCGGCGGCGAAGAATTTGCCGCCCTGCTGCCGGGCTACGACAGCGACCGCGCAAAAAAGCTAGGCGAGAACGTTCTCAGCCGGTTCGCCGCAATGTCCCATGGCGCCGACGGCGACCGGATTCGCGCCACTGTCAGCATTGGACTCGCCGAGTCAAGTCGCGAAACGGCTTGCCTCACCGACCTGCTCTCAGCCGCCGACCAGGCGTTGTATCGAGCCAAGTCGCTGGGGGGCAATCGGCTTGAACAGACGCCAACGACCGCGCTCGCCGCCGCCAGCTGATCTTCGAGTGGCAATCGGATTCAAGCTCCCGCCGGCTAGTGTGTGGGGAAGTTTCCGGTCCCGCTCGAAACACTGAATTCGTTTGTCAGCACGGCTCCGTCGATTTTGCTAGTGGCCGAGGAGCCACGCGGATTTTCGTCCGAGCGCGATTGCGCACGCAGGTACGACACATGGATGCTCACGAACCCGACACACGGCCGACCCAGCCCGTAACCCGCCCTGTCCTTGTCTGGGACGCGCCGGTGCGGTTGTTTCACTGGCTGGTGGTCGTGCTGGTCACGGCCGCGTATGTCACGTTGAAGCTGAACTGGATCGACTGGCACGTGCGCGTCGGCGAGACGCTGCTCGCCCTTGTTATTTTCCGGCTGCTATGGGGCTGCTTTGGCAGTGAGACCGCCCGCTTTCGCAGTTTCGTGGCATCACCCGCTGCCGCGCTTCGTCATTTGCGCCGCCTGTTTCATCGCGAGCCCGATGTACAGGTCGGTCACAATGCGGCCGGCGGCTGGATGGTTCTATTTCTGCTCGTCTTGCTGCTGACCGAGACGCTGAGCGGGCTCTACGTCAACAACGACATCGCCGACGAAGGGCCGTTTAGCGAACTGGTGCCCGCGTGGCTCGCCAACGCAATCTCGGCGTTGCACGGCCTTGTCTGGTACGTGCTGCTCGCCGCGGTGGTGCTGCACGTGCTCGTGATCGCCCTCTACGCGGTAGCGAAGGGACACAACCTGCTGCGCCCGATGCTGACCGGCTACAAACTGCTGCCCTCGTCAGTAGACGCGCCGCGGCAGGCGCCAGCGCTGCTGGCGCTGCTGCCATTCGGCGTCGGCGTTGCCGTGGTGATGCTGCTCGCGGCTTATCTGTGAGCCTGACGCAAACCCGCTCTCCGGGCGCGGCTACCGTGCCTGCTTCAGTTGCCCTTCGGCGGCGTCACCTGGCCGCGAATCTCGCCATCCGGATTGTTCTTCGTGTGAACGTTGATGTACATGTCACCGGCTTCGAACATCTTGGCTTCGTCCGGAGATAGCGTGGCCTGACCGGTGATCGGGCTCGTCACCTCCATGGTGCCCTTCTGCGACAGCCAGACCTTTACGCCAGCGTTTTTACCGGCCGGGGCGGGTCCGTGGAAATGCGCCATCGTGGTCGGACTCGTCAATCCGCTGAAGCTGATGTTCCAGGTGACGACCCGCGTGCTGGGGTCGTACGTGAGCTTGGCGCTGCCGCTGCCCGGCGTCTGCACCGGCGGAACCTGTTGGGCGCCCGTCAAAGGCACCTCAAACGAGACGGGCGCCGCTTGCGCCAAGGTCAGCGTACCCGCGAAGGCCAAACCACCGAACACCATGAAAGCGCGCCGCGTGATGGATCGTGACATCTGGTTTTCTCCTGTTGGGTTTGCCCTTGGTGAGCGGGCGATTATTGAAGACTGCAGAAGACCTCGTCGGCGTTGTTGGCAGCCAAACAAGTGAGTCAAGCATAGACGCAAGCAGGCCGTAACGCGAAGGTCGCATGAGGCCGAAATCCGGCTATGCGTGGCAACCGCCCCGTTACGTCGACGCCAGATCAGTCTGTCCGGCGATTCGAAAGGAATTCGTCGGGCGAAAATCGTTGAAATTTGATCTGGCGCGAAAAATTCTTCCGGTACGATATGCGCTTCGTGCGGAGGCAGCGGATGTAACTGGCGCGACCTGGTGTTGCGCCAGGAGCCTTCATGGATCACACCCATTGTTACGCTGCCATGTTGCGCGCACTCGTCGCGGCGTCTGCTGCGCGCGCTCCGGCCGGCGACGTCGCATGCACACTCAGCGCTGGCGTCGACGAATTCGGTGACGGCGATACCGTTGCCTCGGTGATGGCGAGAGCCGATACAGCGCTCTATGCCGCGAAAGCCAACGGCAGAAACTGCGTGATGCTGGCGGGGTCGTCGCAGCGTGCCGATGACATCGTTTCCAGTTTCCCGGCTTAGGCAAGGCTCCGCGCAGGGCTGCGCAGGAGACGCCTGATCGATCGTCCATTCGCACTGCCGCCGCAAAAAAAAAACCGGCACGCAGTCGCCCGCATACCGGTCTCTATTGGGGCCCAGTCGCGTCACCGCGAAAAGGGCCGCCGCGCTGATCCGCGCCAGTCCGCGCTTTATTGGCGCTTTATTTGCGCTTCAATTGCGAAATATCGCGCACCGCGCCGCGATCGGCCGAGGTCGCGAGCGCCGCGTACGCCTGCAATGCCTGCGACACGACACGCTCGCGATTGGTCGGCTGCCATGCGTCGTCGCCGCGCGCTTCCATCGCCGCGCGACGGCGTGCGAGCTCTTCGTTCGACACCGCGAGATGCATCTTGCGCTGCGGAATGTCGATCTCGATCACGTCGCCGTCTTCGACCAGACCGATCGTGCCGCCTTCCGCCGCTTCCGGCGACGCATGGCCGATCACGAGGCCCGACGAGCCGCCCGAGAAACGGCCATCGGTAAACAGCGCACAGCTCTTGCCGAGGCCCTTCGACTTCAGATACGAAGTCGGGTACAGCATTTCCTGCATGCCCGGACCGCCTTTCGGACCTTCATAGCGGATCACCACGACGTCGCCCGGCACGACCTTGTCACCGAGAATCGCGTCGACCGCGTCGTCCTGGCTTTCGAACACGCGCGCGCGACCCGAGAACAGCCACTGCGATTCGTCGACACCCGCGGTCTTCACGATACAGCCCTTCTCCGCGAGATTGCCGTACAGCACCGCGAGGCCGCCGTCCTTCGAGTACGCGTTTTCCTTGCTGCGGATACAGCCGCTCTTGCGGTCCGTGTCGAGCGTCGCGTAGGTCGCTTCCTGGCTGAAGGCGACCGTGGTCGGAATGCCGCCCGGCGCCGCGCGGAAGAATTTCTGCGCTTCCTCGCCCGCGCCGCCGGCGATGTCCCACTTCGCGATCGCGTTGCCGAGGGTGCCGCTATGCACGTTGCCGCACGACAGATCGAGCAGCTCCGCGCGCGCGAGCTCACCGAGAATACCGATGATGCCGCCCGCGCGATGCACGTCCTCGATGTGGTACTTGTCGGTCATGGGCGCGGCCTTGCACAGGCACGGCACCTTGCGCGAGATACGGTCGATGTCCGACATCGTGAAATCGACGCCCGCTTCCTGCGCGGCGGCCAGCAGGTGCAGCACGGTGTTGGTCGAGCCGCCCATCGCGACGTCGAGCGTCATCGCGTTTTCGAACGCCTGCCTGGTGGCGATGCTGCGCGGCAGGACCGAGGCGTCCTCCTCCTGATAGTAGCGGCGGCACAGATCGACGACCAGGCTGCCCGCCTGCTCGAACAGGCCCTTGCGCCATGCGTGCGTCGCGACGATGGTGCCGTTGCCCGGCAACGCGAGGCCGATCGCCTCGGTCAGGCAGTTCATCGAGTTCGCGGTGAACATGCCCGAGCACGAACCGCAGGTCGGGCACGCGCTGCGCTCGACTTCGGCGACTTCGGCGTCGCTGATCTTCGGATCGGCGGCCTTGATCATCGCGTCGATCAGGTCGATCTTTGCGATCACCTGGCCGTCGGTCGGCGACTTGACCTTGCCCGCTTCCATCGGCCCGCCCGACACGAACACGACCGGAATGTTCAGGCGCATCGCGGCCATCAGCATGCCCGGGGTGATCTTGTCGCAGTTCGAGATGCAGACCATCGCGTCCGCGCAGTGCGCGTTGACCATGTACTCGACCGAGTCCGCGATCAGTTCGCGCGACGGCAGCGAATACAGCATGCCGCCGTGGCCCATCGCGATGCCGTCGTCGACGGCGATCGTGTTGAATTCCTTCGCCACGCCGCCGGCCGCTTCGATCTGCTTCGCGACCAGCGCGCCCAGGTCGCGCAGATGCACGTGGCCCGGCACGAACTGCGTGAACGAGTTCACGACCGCGATGATCGGCTTGCCGAAATCGTCGTCCTTCATGCCGGTGGCGCGCCACAGCGCGCGGGCGCCGGCCATGTTGCGGCCATGAGTCGAAGTGCGTGAGCGATAGTTAGGCATCTGTATCCTCAGGTATTGCTGTTATCGGTTTTGATGAGCGCCCGCGCGGGCGTGGGGATCGCAGCGCGGACTTTGCGCTGGGAACGAATAGTGCAAGAACGCCAGTAAGACGTCCAATATATTTTTTCTGCGTAATTAGGTCGGGGAAAGTATTAAACGATGCCGCGACCGCTCAGCCGATTTCACCTTTTCTTGACATTGCCCGCTCCCACCGCGAATAATGCAGCGTTCGTTTAACGAAACCGTGTTCACCATAAGAACATTGAAACGGAAACAGAGGTCTTTTCGAGCGCAACACCGGGTTCGAGGCCAGGCGCGCCCAAGCCTCGGCCCACCCTCCTGGATTCGCGCCAATCTGTCCGCTGTGATCAAGATCAGGTAAGGCAAGTTTGCCGCCAATACGCGCCAGCACCCCGCGCCGGCGCGCCGTACCCGCCCCTCCGCCCAGCACAGGGCCCGGCACTACACAGAGTCACACACATGAAGCGAGACACTCCCCCTCACGCCGCCGGCCGACCGGCCGCTTCGCGCGGCATCGTCGAAGGGCTGGTTTATGTTTTCGAGCAGGTCATGCCCGACCCGTTCGTCCTGTCGATCTGCCTGACGTTCTTCGTCGCCGTGCTGGCGATGCTGATCGCTCCGAACGGCACACTGCCGACGCTGCTCGATTCCTGGTACACCGGCACGTTCGGCATTCTGGGCTTCGCGCTGCAGATGATCCTGATCCTCGCGACCGGCTACGCGATCGCGGAAGCGCCGATCGTGCAACGCGGTCTGCGCGCGCTCGCGTCGCATGCGAACTCGCCGACGCGTGCCGCGCTGCTCGTGTTTCCGGTCGTCGCGGTTGCCGCGTGGCTCAATTGGGGGCTCGGGCTCATCGTCGGCGCGTTGCTGTCGCGGGAAATCGCGCGGCGCGTCGACGTCGACTTCGCATGGCTCGTCGCGGGCAGCTATTCGGCCTGGTCGATCTGCAACAGCGGGCTGTCAAGTTCGATCGCGCTATCACAGGCATCGCACGGCAATGCGCTGAATCTCGTCGAGAAAGCGACCGGCCACGTGGTGCCGCTCAGCGAAACCATCTTCGCGCCGTTCGTGTTCATTCCGACCGTGCTGGTCGTCGTCGTGATGACCGCGATCTTCATCAAGATGCATCCGAAGGCGGAGAACGTCGTCGCGTTTCGTCAGAGCGGCGAAGCCGCCGCCGACGCGCCGAGCGACGACCCGCATGCCCGCGCGAGCAGCGAGACATCGCTCGCGGCGCGCCTCGAACAGTCGATGCTCGGCACACTGCTGATGCTCGCGCTCGGCATCGGCTATCTGGCGCTGACGTGGCACAAGGAAGGATTCGATCTCGACATCAACAACACGATCCTGATCTTCCTGATGATCGGTCTCGCGCTGCAACGCACGCCGATCGCGTACGCGAATTCGATTCGCCGCGCCGCGCGTCAGACCGGCTCGATGCTGCTGCAATATCCGATGTACGGCGGGATCATGGGCATCATGAAGGGCACGGGTCTCGCGTCGATGATCGCGAAAGCGTTCGTGACGATCGCGTCACCGGTCACGCTGCCGCTGTGGAGCTATCTGAGCTCGCTGATCATCACCCTGCTGGTGCCTAGCGCCGGTGGCCACTGGGCGGTGCAGGGTCCGTTCGTGCTGCCCGCGGCGCTCAGCCTGCATGCGTCGGTGCCGCGCACCGCAATGGGCGTGGCGATGGCCGAGAATGTATCGAACATGCTGCAGCCGTTCTGGGCGGTGCCGATCGTCGCGATCGCGGGTATCCGGATTCAGCGCGTCATGGGCTATACGGCGGTGACGTTCGCGGTGTCGCTGGTGATTTACGCGCTGGCGTTGTGGCTCGTGCCGTAACCACAATGACCTGAGTCGAACGATCTCGCTACCGTCAAAACAAAGGGCCGATGAAGCAATGCTTGATCGGCCCTTTGTGCTTTTGCGGCGTACCGCTCGCTGTTACATCTTGACGACGTCCAGCAGCGTCTTCTTGCCGTCCTTGTAGTCGTACAGCGAGATCACGCCGTGCTGAAGGTCGCCCTTCGCGTCGAACGTCGCGATTGGAGCCGCGTCAATTGGCGGTCGTTTCGTCGCTCGATTCAGCGGGATTTTGCGGGTTTGATTCGTTCAGGACATCGTCGGCAAAAGTGACGAGATAAGCAGGAACTCTGCGAATCACGGCTTGAAATCGGCCAGCATCACACCGTCGCGGATATGCGCGAGAGCGGCCGCCACGTAGTCGACGACCGGTGCCGGTGGATGGTCGGGCTTCGCCCACACGAAGCCCGAGCACTTGTGCGGCTCCATGTTCGCCAGTTCGCCTTGCCATGAACGGCACACGAGAAAGAAGCTGATGCGGTTCGTGTCCGAGTCGCGCCGCATCACGAGTTTGAATTCGAGCGCGCCGGGCGCGATCGTCACACCCGCTTCTTCTTTCGATTCGCGAATCGCGCATGCCTCGATCGATTCGCCCGGTTCGAGATGGCCGGCAATCAACGCGTACTGGCCGTCCCTGAAACCGGTATTCGCGCGCCGGATGAAAAGGCACTCGCCCTGCCCATTCAGGAACAGCACGTTCACATCGACGATGCTTTGCATTCGGCTCATTTTCTTGCCGGCATCATGACGACTAGCCGCGTTGCGCGGTCAGCAGCTTGATGCCGAGCGCGACGAAGACGAGCCCGCTACCGCGTTTGAGGGCCGCGACCCAACGGCTGGCTCCGACGCGCGTATGGATACCGCGCACGCCGAGCGAATAAATGGTGTGCACGAGCGCGACGGTGACCGCGATCGTCAGATACATCACGATGAACTGCTCCGCCAGGCCGCGCTCGTGGTCGATGAATTGCGGCATGAACGCCGATAGAAAGATCATCGTCTTCGGATTGCTGCCCGACACGAGCAAGGCTTCACGGAATACCTTCTTGCGCTCGAACGTATAAGCGGACGATGCGACGCCCGCCGGCTGCGCGGCCCGCTTTGCCTCTTTGTTGCCGCCGCGCAGTTGCCTGATGCCGAGATACATCAAATAACCCGCGCCGAGCACTTTCATCGCGACGAAGAGCGGCGGCAGCGTCGTCAATACCGCGCCGACACCTAGCGCCACGAGCGCGACGACGACGCCTTGCGCGAGCAGATTACCGGCGACGCTCGCCGCCGCGCCGCGGTTTCCATAGCGGACCGAATTGCGGATCACGAGCAGAACGTTCGGTCCCGGCGAAATGGTGGTGAGCAGATAGGCACCGGCGAAAAGCAACCAGGTATGGAAGGACATGGCAGGCCCAGCGGTTCGTTGTGGTTGAATACCAATACACCGGACATCATCATGCCACGGAAAAAATCGCTGCCGCCGTCGCTGCGCGCTAATCGCTACGCCGCTTCAACGTATCGAGGCCGTCACCAGTTGCAGCGGCGTCTCGATCACCTTCGACAACTCGCGCTGCTTGCGCCGCTCGGTCACCGCCTTCAACGCGAAGTCGATGCCGAACACGGTCTGGCGGCCGGCGAACTGGTTCATCGTCGCGAGCACGCGGCCGTCGGCGAGTAGCGGCTTGATCGCATCGATCGCGTCGTAGCCGGTGACATAGACGCCGCCGCCGCGACCCGCGTCGCGAACCGCGTCGACCGCGCCCATCGCCATGTTGTCGTTGCCGCATAACAGCGCGCGCAGCTGCGGGTGCTCGGCCAGCATTTTCGCGGCCACGTCGCGGGCTTTGCCGTACTCCCAGTCACCCGACTCGACCGCGACGACCTGCACGCTCGCGGCATCCATCGCATCGCGGCTGCCGGCCGTGCGCTGCTGCGCATTGCTGCTCGCCGAAATGCCTTCGATGATGCCAACCTGATCGCCGGGCTTCAGCCGCGCGGCCAGATATTGGCCGACCTGCTTCGCGCCGTTGCGATTGTTCGGCCCGACGAACGGCACCGAGATGCCGGCGGCCGCTTGCGCCGCATCGTCGAGCGGGTTGTCGATCGTGATCGTGATGATGCCGGCCTTGATCGCGCGCGCGATCACCGGGATCAGCGCCTTCGAGTCGGTCGGCGCGATCACGATCGCGTTCACCTTCGCCCTGATCGCCTCGTCGACCATGCGGATCTGCGCGGCGGTGTCGGTCTGTTTGGCCGTGCCGCGAATCGTCAGGCTGAATTGCGACGAGAAGTGGTCATGGTAATTGCGCGCAGCGTCGACCATCGCAACCGTGAACGGGTCAGACATCGATTTGAGTACGAGCGCGATCTTCGGCTTCGTGCCGGGCAGCACTTCGGCGCCGGCATCGTCCGCGAACAGCGCGATGCCAGTGAGACCGGTTGCGGCCAGCGCGCCCGCGAGCAGCACGCGGCGGCGCATGTTCTGCGTCATGGCTTGACTCCTTCGCGGAGTTGCCGGTTGCGGAGGTGCCGGTTGCGGAGGTGCCGATCGAACGACGCGACGCTGGCGGCAATTTCGTCGAAGAGCGGCCGGCTGTCGATATCTTCGCTCAGACAATGCGTCTTCAAGGCGGCGAGTTGCGCGGCGAGTCCATCGGGTACGTCGCAACGCTCGAGCAGCTCTTCGAGCAGACAGCCGTACGCCCTCACTTCGAGCCGCTGCAACGCGATAGCGAGCTCGCGATTGCCGGCGTCAAAAAACGACGCCGCCCCGAAATCGCCGAGCAGCGCGCGCCCCGCGCCGCCGTGCAGGATATTGTGCGCGTACAGATCGCCATGCATCACGCCGCCCCGATGCAGATGACTCGCGACCTTCGCGATGCCGCTCGCGATACCGAGCACCGTCGCAAGGTCGAAGCGCGCGTCGTCGCGATAGATGTCGCGCGTACACGATGCGAGGTTCGGCGGGCCGGCGAGATTGGCGAAGCGCGTATCGATCAATCCCATCACGAGGCCATGCGTATCCGACGGATGCCCGATCACCTTGCCGAGCACGGGGATCAGGTTCGCATGTTCGCCGCCGCGAATGCAAGCAGCCATCTCGCAGTCGGGCAAACCGTCGCTCGTCACCGCGCCCTTGAACAGCTTGACGGCGACCGCACGCGGCGCGGGCTCGTTGTCCGCGTGCAGCGCCACGCGATAGATGACGCCCGATGCGCCCTCGCCCAACGGCCGTTCGAGCCGCAACGCATCCCAACGAATGCCGCTGATGGGTGTGTCGATGAGCGCCGCCTGTTCGAGCGCCGCGTTGAACGGATTGCCCGCATACGCGAGCCACGCAAGCCGCGGCAGACGCAGCAACCAACTCGGCAATGCATCGAAACGATTCGCCGCGACCCTCAGCAGTTCGAGCCGCGTGCATGCGAGCAACTCCTCGGGCAGCGCGCGCAGCCGGTTGCCGGCAAGCATCAGCTTCTGCAGTTGCGTGCAGCGGCCGAGCTCCGCGGGCAAGCGTTCGAGATCGTTGTCGGTCAGAATCAGCCAACGCAGCAGCGGCGGCAGCGCGCGAGCCGGCACCTCGCGGATGCGATTCGACTTGAAGCCGATCATGCTCAGTTGCGCGCATTCGCCGAGCACGCCGGGCAATTCGGTGAACGGGTTGTTGGACGCGAACAGGATGCGAAGTTTGCGCAGACGCGGCAGATCGTCCGGCAGCGTCGTCAATGCGTTGTTCGACAGGTCGAGCACTTCGAGCGTATCGGCGAGATCGAAAATCTCGCGCGGAAATTCGCTCAGGCCGCACGCGAGTTTGAGTTCGCGCGCACCCGCCAGTCGCCCGGCCCGCAGGTGTTCTAAAGTCGTGGTCACAGTCGTGGGAAAGAAGATCGGGTAGCGCCCGCAGCGCGTCGTACCGAAGCTGTCGATTTTACTGAGTCGAAGGTCATCTGGGGTTCTCTGCGGTACAGTGATGCGAGCGTCGCTGGGGTCACGGCCGTCGCGGCCATGTCGAATGCGAATGAGACAGCAATATCTGGAGCGCGTTCGGGCCACGCAAGCGACACACTATCGGATAACGGCGCAGCCTTCATGCAGTTTTGCGCGTCCGGTCGCCGAAACGCCGCCGCCTCGCAAGTCCTTGCGCCGCCACCCTGTCAGGAGCCTGAGAAAGTGACGTATGCATACAAGTTGATCGATTCGCCGGTCGGTCAGTTGAAGCTCGTGGCGAAAGGCGAATGCCTTGCCGCGATTCTGTGGGAGCACGACAAGCCGAACCGCGTGCGACTCGGCGAAATGAGCGAAGCGAACGAACTCGCGGTGCTCGTCGAGACAGCGCGGCAATTGCACGAGTACTTCGCGGGCACGCGCCAGGCCTTCGATCTGCCGCTCGACTTTCACGGCACCGAGTTCCAGAAGCAGGTCTGGCGCGCGCTGCTGACCATTCCGTTCGGCCAGACGCGCAGCTACTCGGAGATCGCGCAGCAGATCGGCAACGTCAATGCGGTGCGCGCGGTGGGCGCGGCAAACGGCCGGAATCCGATTTCGATCGTCGCGCCGTGTCATCGCGTGATCGGCGCGTCGGGCGAGCTGACGGGATTCGCCGGCGGCCTCGCCAACAAGATGCTGCTGCTTTCGCTGGAGGCGGGGCAGACCTCGCTCGAAGCAGCGGCGGACCACGCGCAAAGGCAGGCGCCTGACCGGGGAGCGGCGCAAGCTGTCAAGGACGATGCGCCCGCGAAACCGGCGCATCGTCAGCCGAGCCGGGGAACGCAGGGTTCGCTGTTCGGTAGCTAAAGCAGCGCACACCCGGCACGATGCGCCACCCACCGGCCGCAATCGCCGATGCTTCGTCCGCGATCAGCACCATCGCCCGCGCATGCAACACCTATCCTTAAGATGCCCTTTGGGGTATCGAACAGGAGGATGACATGCGCATGCTTCTCAACATACAAATACCGAACGAACCGTTCAGCACACTCGTGCGCGAAGGCCGAATCGGCGACCTGATGAGAAAGATCCTCGAGGACATGAAACCAGAAGCCATCTACTTCACCGAGCAGCAGGGCAAACGCGGCGCGGTGGCGGTCGTCGAGGTCGCCGATGCATCGGCGATCCCCGCGCTTGCCGAACCGTGGTTCCTGACGCTCGACGCCGACTGCGAGCTGCGCATCGCGATGCTGCCCGAGGATCTGATGAAAGCCGGGCTCGACGCGCTCGGCGACAAGTGGAAGTAGCGCGGCCCTCAGGAATGCCCAGCCGATAGCTGCAGCAGCATCGAAGCCGCGGCCGTCGCCGCGACCTGGCAGCCGAGCACGATATGCGCCTCGGCCGTGTCCTCGATAAAGTCGTGACTCACGCCGCCGATGCTCGGCACGAACATCATGCACGCCGGCATGCAACGCGCGATCACCTGCGCGTCGTGCGCGGCGCCGCTCGGCATGCGCAACCACTGGCCCGGCGCGAGTGCTTCGGCGGCTCGCGCGATGTGCTCCGCGAGCGTGGCGTCCATGCTGACGGGTTCGATCGGCTCGTCGAGCGTCTGCAATTCGACGCTCACCGCGTCGTGCGCGTTGAAAGCGCGCACCAGTTCCGCGAGCGCGCGTTCCATGGCCTGAAGCCGTGCGGGGTTCGCATCGCGGAATTGCAGGTACATGTCGGCCGCGCCGGGCACGACGCTCATCGAGCCCGGATCGAGATCGATGCGGCCCACGGTCCAGACGGTATCCGCGTCCGCCAGCTGCCCGAACGCGTCGTTCATCCGCGCGATGAACGCGACGAGCGCCGCGCCCGCGTCGCGGCGAATCGCCATTGGCGTCGTGCCCGCGTGGTTGCGCTGACCCGTGAAGCGCAGTCGCGATTCGCGCAGCCCGACGATCGTCGTGACGACGCCGATCGCTTTGCCGATCGCTTCGAGACGTCCGCCCTGCTCGATATGCGGCTCCAGATACGCGACCTGGCGCCCTGCCTCGAAACGTGCACGCGGCCGGCCCGCCAGTCCAGCGGCCTCGAGTACGTCGGCGAGGCGCTCGCCCTGCCGGTTCGTCGCGCTGCGAATCGAGTCGTCGACCGCCTCGCCGACGAAGCTGCGGCTGCCGAGCAGGCCCGAGAACGTGCCCTCCTCGTCGATCCACGACGCGACGTCGACGGCGAGGTGCCGCGTCGCCTCGTGCTCCGCTAGCGCGCGGGCGATTTCGAGCCCGTACATCACGCCCATTGCGCCATCGAGCCAGCCGCCGGTCGGCTGCGTGTCGGTATGCGAGCCGATCACGAGCGCGGGACCGCTATTGCGCGAGCGTCCGAACACGGTGCCGACGCCGTCGATGCGCGCGTCGAGCCCCGCCTCAGTCATCCTGCCGACCAGCCATTCGCGTGCCGCCAGATCGACCGGCGACAGCGCGAGCCGGACCACGCCGGGACCGGTCGCGCCGAAACCGCGCAGCCGTTTGAGGTCGGCCATCAGCCGGTCAGGATCGATCTTCACCACGTTGTCATCTCCATGCATTGATTGCGGATGCCGCCGCGCGAAAATCACCCGGCGACATATCGTAGGCACGCTTGAACGCGCGATTGAAATCCGACGCGCTATTGAAGCCCCAGCCGTACGCGACCTCGATCACCGGCCTGCGCGGGTGGCGATGCAGTTCATCGGCCGCTTCGCGCAGGCGCCGGTTGCGGATATACGCGTGAAGCCCACCCTCCGGCTCGAACAATCGATACAGCGTGGGCCGCGACAGCTGCGACATGGCCAGCACGCTGTCGACCGTCAGATCAGGTTGGCCGAGATTTGCGTCGATATAGCGGCGCGCTGCCGTGAACATCGCGGTGCGTGCCACCGCCCGCGCACTGCCGGTCAAGCCTGTTTCCTTGCCGAACGCCGCCGCCATCAACAGCGCGCAGGTGTGGAGCGCTTCCTGAGCCGCGGACGCGTCCATCGTGGGCAACGTGCGGCACAGTTCCGACAGCTGCGCGGGAATCAGCCGCGCCAGCGGCGTCTGATATTCGATTACGCGGCCATGTATGGACTCCGCCTCCGGCAGCACCGGATCGATGATGGCGCGCGGCAGGAACAGCGCGAGCAGACGGCACGGGCCGCGCGTCATCCGCATCGGCTGGTTCATGTCGAGCGCGAGAATGCCCGGCCGCGTTTGCAGCGCGACGCGCTTCGGATAGAGGCCCGTGGTCGTTTCGAACGTCCCTTCGACGGCTATATGAAACACGATCTGGCGCACGTTGTCGGTCGAAATGCGCGCGACCGACCGCGATTGCGCGACCGGATCGGTGCGGCAACCCGTAAAGGCCATGCCGCCGGCGCGATAGGTATCGATGGTGCCGCGAAAGCCGTCGGCGAGTTGCCGGCGCGAAATCGGCACATCGAGAAAATGGCCGACGCGCTCGCGCCACACAGGCAGCTGCTCGCGCGGCACAGTGCCTAAGGTGTCGAAGTGGGTGTAGTCGAAAGCCGCTGGCATGGCTGCGGCTGCGGTTGCGGTGCGGTTGGCTGCCTGATCGGTCGTCAAGGTGTCCCCGCCGGTTTTGTCGTGTGCGCCTGCATGATAGCCGTGGTCGGCGAAAACGTCATGGGCCTGTTGCCAGCGCGTCGATGCCGGCGCGACGGCTTTCCTGGCTTCGGACGCCGCGCGCTGGATCACCGTCGAGACGCTGCATGTCGATGGCGCTTCGAAGCTGTGAGCTGCCGTTCGCGAGCAACGAAGCGCGCCGCGTAAACCCGGAAAGGGCTGCATAAGAAAACGCCCGCGCTGCAAAACAGCGCGGCCGTATCAAGAAAGCGCCACGACCGCAGGCACTCTCACGAAGCGGACGAACCGTCCGCTTCCGCCATTCACCAACTCATTTCCACAGCGTGCGGCCAAAGAACGT
This sequence comes from Paraburkholderia sp. CI2, assembly GCF_014201055.1. Classification (NCBI taxonomy): domain Bacteria; kingdom Pseudomonadati; phylum Pseudomonadota; class Betaproteobacteria; order Burkholderiales; family Burkholderiaceae; genus Paraburkholderia; species Paraburkholderia sp. CI2. The sequence goes on along the minus strand of NZ_JACHDL010000035.1, from coordinate 43,836 downwards.
CAACGTACGATCCCACGCCTGTTGCGCCCAGACCGGGTCGTATTGCGTCCTCGCGATGCGGCCCGACCCGACCGCCGTTTCGTTCGCGAACGCGTGACGCGCCAGATAGCGATGAAACTCGACGTCGACTTTCGCGTCGGTGAGTTTCTTTTCGAGCGCGTCGACGGTGTCGGCGGCGAAGAACTCGTCCTGCAGACCCCAGTGGCCCATCACCGGAACCTTGATCTTCGACGCGTCGATATAGTCGAGCGGCGGGAAGCCATACCAGACGACCCCGGCCGCCACTTCAGGCACGTTGCACAGCGCGAGGAACGTCAGCGCGCCGCCCATGCAATAGCCGGTCAAGCCAACCTTCGCCGCGTGCTGCTGCAGATACTGGACCGCGCCGCGCACGTCCTGCGTTGCGGCATCGCCGAAATCGAGGCCGCTCATCAAGTGATGCGCCTCATCCTCTTCGACCGTCGACTTGCCGCGATACAGATCGGGCACCAGCGCGAAGTAGCCGGCTTTCGCGAGGCGATCGGCGACGCCGCGAATCTGGTCGTTCAAGCCCCACCATTCCTGGATCACGACGACCGCGGGCGCACCCGCGGTTTTTTCAGGCTTCGCGAGATAGCCCTGTAGCTGCTTGCCGTCGGGACGGTTGAACGTGATCATCGAACCTGCGTGTTGGGTCATCGGTCGCTCCTCGAGTAGACGAAACCGCTAGCATAGCGCCGCTACCCCGTTTTCTGTTCAATCGGAATCGTGCCAACGCGCGAGCGTGATCCCGCGGAATCTGCGCGTTATGTGAATCGAACGATATGAGGATCAGCATAAGCAAAAATTCGTTAATTGATTCGTCGACACGAGAGACGCCCTCAGCCGTTTCGTGTTGAAAGCTGGCGCAAAACGCGACGCAGAAATCAGGCCCGCGCGACATGTGATTTCGCGCACGCATTCAAGCGCTTTTATCCAATGGGTGAATGACTCGACTGAAAGCTTGACGTATTGCGATGCGCGCTAGAACCGCTCTATCACACCGAATTGGACGCCCGCGACCGGCGCGCCCGGATAGGCAACGGGCAGCCCGGTCACGTTGACGCCGCGCAGCGTGAAGCGCGAGTCGTCGTGATTCGCGAGATAGGCGGCGCTGAAATACAGCAGCAGCGTCGGCGACATGCTGTATTCGAATGCCGCGCTGAACTGGTCCGCGCTGCCGCCAGGCGTCGTGTAGTCGCGCACGTGCGCATAGCCGAGCGAGGCACGCGCATTGGTCGAAAAACTGTACTGCGCCGACAGCGAGCCGCCCGCGCCGTGATAGACCGGTGTGCCGCCATCGCCGTTGAAAAAGGACAGCCACACGCGCAGCTTGCCGAAGGCGTAGTTCGCGCCGCCGAGGTTCGCGCGCAGCGCGCCGGCACCGTGCGTCTGCTGGCGCGCGTACAGCAGATGCAGGTGGTCGAGCCGATACGACGCGGTCGCGTAATAACCGTCGATGCCGTTGCCGTCGGCCTCGGACGGATCGCGCATCGCCATCATCAGCGTCGCACTGAGGCCGGCAATGTGCGGCGACAGATACGCAACCGCGTTGTTCGCATACGGCGTGATCTTCGACAGATTGTTGAGCCCCGAGGCGATCGTGCCGGCGCCGAACGCGTCGAGATCGCCCTTGAACGGGATATAGATCGGCGAATACTGACGGCCGACGCGCAGTTCGCCCCAGCTGCCGCTCGCGCCGATCCATGCCTGACGATTGAAGATCGAGCCCGGCACCTGCAAGCTGCCGTCGGTCGAGCTGAAGCCGTTTTCGAGCGTGAACACGATCGCGTTGCCGCCCCCGAGCGGCTCCGCGCCATGCAGCCCGACCCGCGAGCCGCGATACGCGCCCGAGTCCATGCGCGCGACCCAGCCCGAACCGGGGTCGGTGATTTCGACGCTCGTATCGATCACGCCATACAGCGAGACGAAGCCGGTGTTGATCCCTGAGGCGGCGCCGGTGCCGGTATCGATGTCGGTGACGGCGGCTGCGCCGTGCGCATAGAGCAGAAGCGCGCCACCTCCCCAAGCCGCTCTCACGCCGACGCTGATCGTCAAGGCTTCGCGGACTGTGTTCAGCAGGCAAGCCATGGCGTGACGCAGGATGAGTTCCTCCTCGAACACATCGATCGGATATACCGCGAGCGAACTTACCACGTTCGGGCGAACCCGTGCGGGCCGTCCAGTACGCTCGCGCACATCCCAACGATGCAAGCGCGCGCCAGCGTCCGCGACTGGAGGACGGCGATGCAGGAGTCGCCGCGGCCCGTGTGCGACGTCGTGCCCGGGGCACCACCTTTTTTCCCGCGCCGTGTGGTTTTTCGCGCGACGAATGCATTTGACCAGGGGAAACCCGTATAATCCTCAAGACGTCAGACAACTTGCGTACAATCGCCGGCAGCCTGACCGCGATCCGCCGTGCAGCGTCCACCCCGAACCGCCTTCTGCCCGATCCGTGAATTCCACCGCCCCCGCCAGTTCCGCCGCCGCCGCCCCCGCCCTGCCGTTTCGCCACGCGCTTTACGCGATGCTCGGCATCGGCCTCGTCAACATGCTGGTCGCGCTCGACCAGACCGTCGTCAGCACCGCGCTGCCGTCGATCGTCGCCGAGCTGCACGGCTTCGAATATTTTGCGTGGATCGCAAGCGCGTACCTGCTCGCCTCGGTCGTCACGGTGCCGGTGTTCGGACGGCTCGGCGACTACTTCGGCCGCAAGCGCTTCGTGATCGCCGCGGTGATCACGTTCACGGTCGCGTCCGTGTTGTGCGGCCTCGCCAACAGCATGCTGTTTCTCGCGATCGCGCGCGGACTGCAAGGCGTTGGCGGCGGCATGATGGTCGGCACCGCGTTCGCGTCGATTCCCGACCTGTTCCCCGACCCGCGCACCCGCGTGCGCTGGCAGGTCGTGCTGGCCGCGGCCTACGGCATCGGTACGGCGGCCGGCCCGTCGCTCGGCGGCTGGATGAGCGAGCACCTCGGCTGGCGCTCGACGTTTCTCGTCAATCTGCCGGTGGGCGCGGCGGCGCTCTATTTCATCTGGATGCATCTGCCGAATTTCCGGCGGCCGCATGACGGCGAAGTAAAGATCGACTGGCTCGGCGCGGGGCTCGTCGCGGGCGTGCTCGGCGGCTTGCAGGCGTTTATCGAAGCGGTGCCGAAGCACGGCCTCACCGTGGGCAATCTCGTGCTCGGCGCGTGCGTGATCGCCGGCGCGATCGCACTCTTCACGTGCGAAAAGCGCGCCACGCATCCGATCGTTCCGCTCGATCTGTTCAAGGACGCGCAGCTCGTCACGCTATTCACGCTCGGCATGCTGTCCGGGTTCGTGATGTTCTCGCTGATCTTCTTCGCGCCTTTGCTGCTGCAAGGCGGCTTCGGTCTCTCGCCGCAGCAGGCCGGCCTGCTCGCGACGCCGATCGCCGCGTGCATCGCGCTCGGCAGTGTGCTGAACACGCGCATCGTGATTCACATGAAGAAGCCCACGCGCATTCTGACGATCGGTTTCGGGCTGCTGATGTTCGCGTCGATCGCGCTCGCGTTCGCCAATCCGGACACGCCGCGCTGGCGCATCGTGCTGCCGATGGGCGCGGTCGGCATCGGCCTCGGCTTCATCCTGAACAACCTGAACGTGTTCGGCCAGGAGATCGCCGGACGCGAGCGCTTCGGCATCACGACCGCGCTATTGCAATCGACGCGCATGGTCGGCGGCATGCTCGGCACCAGCATCGTCGCGACTGTCGTGCAGCATCACTATCGCAATGTCGTCACGCGCACGATGAGCGTGCTCGGAGAGCCGGCCGCATCGCAATGGCGGCCGCGTTTCGTCGATCTGCGCATCCTGATCGACGACGCGTCGCGCACGCAGCTGATTGCGGATATGAAGAAGTCGGGACTCGATACGCTCGCGCTGATCGATAGCGCACGCGACGCGCTCGTGCAGTCGATTCATATCGGTGTGTGGCTGACGGCGGTGGCATCGCTCGCGGCCGCGCTGCTGGTGCAGCGGATTTCGCATGTGGTGTTTCGCAAGAGCTGACAAGTGGCCCGATGATGGCCGCCGATATCCGCGGTGCGGCTAGCTCGCACCGTGCAATGCAAAAGGAAACAAAAAAGCCTGGTGAACCGCATCTTTCGTGCAGCCCGCCAGGCTTTTTGATTGAGTTAAATCGTCCTTAACGCACGAGACACGGCCGCTTGTTGTCGAACTTCCAGTTTGGAATCAGATATTGCATGGCAATGCCGTCGTCGCGCGCGCCGAGGCCGTGCTGCTGATACATCGCGTGCGCCTTCTCGAGCGCATCCATATCGAGTTCGATGCCGAGCCCCGGCTTCTGCGGCACCTTGACCTTCCCGCCGACGATCTGCAGCGGATCTTGCGTCAGGAACTGACCATCCTGCCAGATCCAGTGCGTATCGATCGCGGTGATCTTGCCCGGCGCCGCGGCCGCGACGTGCGTGAACATCGCGAGCGAAATGTCGAAGTGGTTGTTCGAATGCGAACCCCACGTGAGGCCCCAATCGTTGCACATCTGCGCGACGCGCACCGAGCCCTGCATGGTCCAGAAATGCGGATCGGCGAGCGGAATATCGACGGATTGCAGCTGGATGGCGTGACCCATCTGACGCCAGTCGGTCGCGATCATGTTGGTCGCCGTCGGCAGGCCGGTTGCGCGACGGAACTCGGCCATCACTTCGCGGCCCGAATAGCCGTTCTCCGCGCCGCATGGATCTTCCGCGTAGGCGAGAACATCGTGCTTGTCACGGCACAGGCGCACCGCTTCCGCGAGCGACCATGCGCCGTTCGGGTCGAGCGTCACGCGCGCTTCGGGGAAGCGCTCGGCGAGAGCCGTGACCGCTTCGATCTCGGCGTCCCCTGGCAGCACGCCGCCCTTCAGCTTGAAGTCGTTGAAGCCATAGCGCGCCTTCGCGGCCTCGGCAAGACGCACGACCGTCTCCGGCGTCAGCGCTTTCTCGGTGCGCACGCGCTCCCAGTCGTCACGCGCGCCGGCGTTGTTCGCGTACGGCAGATCGGTCTTGTTGCGATCGCCGATATAGAACAGGTAGCCGAGCATTTCCACCTCGTCGCGCTGCTGGCCTTCGCCGAGCAGTGCCGCGACCGGCACGCCGAGATGCTGCCCGAGCAGGTCGAGCAGCGCGGCTTCGAGCGCGGTCACCGCGTGAATCGTCGTGCGCAGGTCGAAGGTCTGCAGGCCACGCCCCCCAGCGTCGCGATCGGCGAACTGCGTGCGCACCTTGTTCAGGATCGCCTGCAGATTGCCGATCGACTGACCGACCACGAACGGCCGCGCGTCGTCGATCGTCTTGCGGATGTTCTCGCCGCCCGGCACTTCGCCCACGCCGGTATGGCCCGCGCTGTCGCGCAGAATCACGATGTTGCGCGTGAAGAACGGACCATGCGCGCCGCTCAGATTCATCAGCATGCTGTCGCGACCGGCGACGGGCACGACGCGCAGTTCGGTGACGACCGGCGTGGCGTTCGATTCGGTAGGTTTGGTGGACATGGGAAAAGCACCTGTGTGATGAAGTAGGCCGGCCGGCGGAAGCCGCCGCGCGCTGCGTGCGTGTTCGACCGGACCGGATGAGAACTCGAATACAGAAAAATCGACGGCCGCGTACGAGCCGTCAGTGTAGTCAATGCGCGTTGCCGTGCAACGAATCGGGCAACGGCTCGCGATTGCCGGGCTTGTTGCGCGTCAGGAAGCCGGCCGCCGCCGCGAGCAGCGATGCGACGCCGAGACCGTACAACCCGCCCGTGATCGAGCCCGTGTGTTGCTGCAGATAGCCGAAGGTGGCCGGCGCGAAGAAGCCGCCGAGGTTGCCGAGCGAGTTGATCAGCGCGAGCACGCCGGCGACGACGCGCGCATCGAGGTAGCCCTGCGGAATCGGCCAGAACAGCGACGACGCCGCCTTGAAGCCGATCGCCGAGAAGCAGATCGCGACGAACGAGAACACCGGGTTGCCCGACGTCGACGCGAACAGACCGACTGCCGCGATGACGAGCGCGACCGCGAGCCAGCCCTGCTGATGTCGCCACTTCGCCGATACGACCGCGAACCCGTACATCGCGACCATCGAGATCAGCCACGGAATCGCGTTGAACATGCCGACCTCGAAGTCGGAAAGGCCGCCCATCTTGCGGATGATGGTCGGCAGCCAGAAAGTGGCCGCGTAGATGGTCAGCTGGATCGCGAAGTACAGGAAGCAGAACAGCGCGATTTGCGGGTCCTTCAGCAGCTTCACCGTCGGCAGATGCGCGCCGCCTTGCGCTTCGCGCTCGCCCTGTTCGGCCGCGATCGATTGTTCGAGCACACGCTGTTCTTCGGCCGTGAGCCAATGCGCGTCACGGATGCGCGACTTCAACAGCAACCAGCTGACGACGCACAGCGCGATCGAGAATGCGCCTTCGATCAGGAACATCCACTGCCAGCCTTGCAGGCCGAGGCCGCGAATCGACAGCAGCGAGCCGGTGATGGGACCGGACAGCACCGACGCGAGCGCCGAGCCCGACAGAAAGATCGCCATCGCCTTGCCGCGTTCCTTTTGGGGCAGCCACTGCGTGAAGTAAAAGACGACGCCGGGAAAGAAGCCCGCCTCGGCGACGCCGAGCAGGAACCGCAGCACGTAAAACGACGTGTCGTTCCAGACGAACGCCATTGCGCCCGCCACCAGCCCCCACGTGCCCATGATGCGCGTGAGCCAGGCGCGCGCGCCGAACTTCTGCATCAGCACGTTCGACGGCACTTCGAACAGCGCGTAGCCGATGAAGAACAGCCCGCTGCCGAGCCCGTAGGCGGCCGCGCCGATGCCGAGATCGGCCTTCATGTGCGCGTTGACGAAGCCGATGTTCACGCGGTCGATATAGTTCGCGATGAACATGATCAGGAAAAGCGGCAACACGTTGCGCTTCACCTTCGCGACCGCCGATTCCAGCGGGTCGAGCGCGGTGGTCAGAACTGATGTCAAGTTGTGTCTCCCTGTCGGCCACGAGGCCTGGTGGAACGCAGCGCGGCGCACCCGGTGGGTGCAAGACCCTGCTCTACGCCTGATATGTTGTCTGACGACAGTCTACCGCGTTACTTTGGTCAAATCCAATGGGGTGTTTACCCTGTGGTTCCAGAGGGATCGCCTTGAAATAACGGCAGATTCAAAGGTTCATAACCCTGTTGACCAACCCGGAATCCGCCTCGAACTAAGACGTCCGATGTCTACGATTGGCAGACTGTCGTCAGCAACCCATGCGTTTGCGCAAATGTCCGTCTCATCCCCGCCCCCACCGCGCATCTGCACGCAAAAAATAGCCCGCGCCGATGCCGCCGAACGCGGCAGAATCGAGTACAGTCCTGTGCGATACTTTGCAGGATCAGTCAACCAGCCACAAAAATGAGCAGCCTAACTGAAAAGGTGGTGGCCACCCTTTCCGATGAGATTCGCCGCGGGGCGCTGAGGCCAGGCGACCGCATCCCCACCGAAGTCGCGATGATGAAGCAGCTGTCCGTGAGCCGCTCCGTGGTCCGCGAGGCGATTTCGCGTCTGCAGGCAGAGAGGATCGTCGAGACGCGCCATGGCATTGGCACGTTCGTGCTCGCGCCCGCCGCCGAAAAGCCGATGCAGCTTCCCGCCGCCGATCTCACCAGCATGCTCGACGTGATGGCGATCATCGAGTTCCGGATCGACGTCGAAGCGGCCGCGGCCGCGCTCGCGGCATCGCGGCGCACCGAGCAGAACCTGAAGCAGATCCGCACTGCGCTCGATCGATTCGAGTCGGAGCTCGAGCGTGGCAGCACCGACACGCTCGCACACGACATCGAGTTCCATTTGCAGATCGCGCGCGCGAGCGGTAACCGCTATTTCTTCGACGTGCTGAGCCAGCTCGGCCGCTCGGTCAGCCCGCGCACCCGGCTCGGTTCGGCCGAGATCGCGGAGCTAGACCATATCGAGGTGTTGCGCAGCGTGCTCGGCGAGCATCTGATGATCTATCGCGCGATCGAGCGTCAGGATGCCGACGACGCGCGCGCCGCGATGCGCATGCATCTGAGCAACAGCCGCGAGCGACTGCGCCGCGCGCATGACCTGACGAAGGCTGGCGTGTGATCACATGCGGGGCTGAGCGGCCGCCCCGCAACACGACGCGCCGCCGGCAATGCCCTCACTGCCCCACGTCGAGATCCATTAACGCCGAGCTCAGCGATTTGCCATGCGCGTCGAGCGCGAGCGAACGCGTAACGCCGCCGCCGAGCGCGTCGCCGAGCACGAAGTTGAATGCGGCAAGGCCCGGCAACTCGTGGCGCACCACCTCGCCGCGCACCACATCGCGCAGATGCGTCTTGACGCGCTCGGGCGTCAGCACATCGCGCAACCGCTCGTAATGCAGCGCGTCGTAACAGATCACCGAGATATTGAGCGTATTGCCCTTGTCGCCGGTGCGCGAGTGGGCCAGTTCTCGTAGTTTCATCTCAAGCCTCCATCAGCGAGAAAGCCGGCGTCGCATACTCGCGCGGCAGCAGCACCGACTGCACCGCGACCACCTCGCGCGCCGCCTTCGTCACGCCGCCGCCGCCCGCCGGTCCGTTCGTGTACAGCGTCTCGACCTCGTTGCCGATGCGCAGCGCCTGCGCGAGCGACGCCGTGCGTCCCGCCACCCGGGCGCGCACTTCGTACGGCTCGCCATGACCGGCCGCCACCGCGTCACCATGCAGTGCGTTCACGCCGATCAGATCGAAGCGCAACTCGCGCGTCTGCACGGCGGTCAGCGCGAGACGCTCGCGCACGATATCGAGCGCGAGCCGCGCCCGCGCAAGCGCGCCGGGTCCGCCGTACGAAATCTGCCCCTCGCCGATATAGCCGTCGAAATACGCAACCGACACTTTCAACGTCGCGGTGCGCTCCGTGCCGCCACCGCCGGTGACGCGCACACGGTCCACGGCTTCCTGCTCGACGCGCACCTGCGAGAAATCGGCGACCACGTCGGGCTGCAGATAACGACGCGCAATGTGAGCCGCGCATCGCCTGCGAACCGACCTACATGATGAGCGCGGTCGCGATGGCGCGCGCCGGGCTCGGCATCACGATCCTGCCGGCGTCGGCGCGCGAGGTGCGCGCGGAGCCCGAGCTAGTCGCGCGACCGATCGACGAAGCCGCGTTCACGCGGCGCATCGCGCTGATCAAAAAGCGCGGCCGAACCTTGCCGCCGGTGACCGAGACCTTCGTCGCGATGCTGATCGAACGGCTCGGCGCGTCATAGGGCCGCACAGCGTCGTTTTGCGCGTCGCGCGCAGCCCTAATTTTCACGATACGAAACGATGCCGCGCGTCGTAAAAAATCATGTTGCGGGGCACAAAGCGGCCATTTCACGATGCCCGGCGGCGTTGCACATCGCAAAAAGTATCGCGCAAGCCTTTGTTTTTACACGAATATTTTTAATATAAAGACCGGCTCGACGCCCAATTGCCCGCCGATTCGCTGACGTAGACTCTTTCACAAGAGCACGCGCTTCACGCAGTCGGATTCGAGGGGCCCCACGACACGGCCACCCAAATCCCGCAGATTGCGCAGAAGCCGTCACGAATCGCGGCTTTTTTTATTGGCAACTGGGAGACTAAAAATGAAAGGCTTTCGCTTTGGTTCGACGCAGGGAGCGTTCTACATTCTGCCGGGTCAGGACGGCTGGGAAGCCACCTACGGCAACGAAACGCTCGGAGAATTCTCGAGCCCGCAACAGGCCGCCGACGACCTCGCGCGCGGTCTGAGCTGCGAGCATCTGTCGGAGCTCGACACGTCGACGCTCGAGATTCCGGAGAAGCTCGCCGATTGGGAAATCGTTCACGTATAAGGACGGGCATGACCGACGGCGACGTAGCAGTGACAGTAGAAACGACAATGGCGCCCGAAGGCGCCATTGTCGTATTTGCGGTCCTGCTTGCGGCTTTGTCCGCGGTGTGCTGCGTGCTTACCGCATCAGTCGCCCGCGCGAGCTCAAGCCACCGAATCGACGATTGCGTTCAGCGTCGCGCTCGGGCGCATCGCCTGGCTAGTCAGCTCGACGTTCGGACGGTAGTAGCCGCCGATATCCACCGGCTTGCCCTGCGCCGCGCCGAGTTCCGCGACGATCTTCGCCTCGTTGTCGGCCATCGCCTTCGCGACGCTCGCGAACTGCGCCTGCAGCGCGGCATCGTCGGTTTGCGCGGCCAGTGCTTCGGCCCAGTACATCGCGAGGTAGAAGTGGCTGCCGCGATTGTCGATACCGCCGACCTTGCGCGCCGGCGACTTGTCGTTGTCGAGGAACTTGCCGGTCGCCTGATCGAGCGTCTTCGCAAGAATCTGCGCCTTCGGGTTGTGATACGCGGTGCCCAGATGCTCGAGCGATGCCGCCAGCGCGAGGAATTCACCGAGCGAATCCCAGCGCAGGAAGCCTTCCTCGACCAGCTGCTGCACGTGCTTCGGCGCCGAACCGCCCGCGCCGGTTTCGAACATCCCGCCACCGGCCATCAGCGGAACGATCGACAGCATCTTCGCGCTGGTGCCCAGTTCCATGATCGGGAACAGGTCGGTCAGGTAGTCGCGCAGCACGTTGCCGGTGACCGAGATCGTGTCCTTGCCGGCGCGGATGCGCTCGACCGAGAACTTCGTCGCTTCGACCGGCGTCATCACGCGGATGTCGAGACCGTTCGTGTCGTGATCCTTCAGGTACTGCTCGACCTTCCTGATGATCTGCGCATCGTGCGCGCGCGCCGCGTCGAGCCAGAACACGGCCGGCGTGTTGGAAGCGCGGGCGCGGTTCACCGCGAGTTTGACCCAGTCGCGGACCGGCGCGTCCTTGGTCTGGCACATACGGAAGATGTCGCCCTGTTCCACCGGCTGCTCGAGCAGCACCGCGCCGGCTTCGTCGGTGACGCGGACCACGCCGTTCGCCGGGATCTGGAACGTCTTGTCGTGTGAACCGTATTCTTCGGCGGCTTGTGCCATCAGCCCGACGTTCGGCACCGTGCCCATCGTGACCGGGTCGAACGCACCGTGCTTCTTGCAGTCTTCGATCACCGCCTGGTACACACCGGCGTAGCAACGGTCCGGAATCACCGCCTTCGCGTCGTGCAGCGCGCCATCGGCGCCCCACATCTTGCCCGACTCGCGGATCATCGCCGGCATCGATGCGTCGACGATCACGTCGCTCGGCACGTGCAGGCTCGTGATGCCCTTGTCCGAGTTGACCATCGCGAGCGGCGGACGCTGTTCGTACTGCGCCTCGATGTCGGCTTCGATCGCCGCGGCCGTTTCAGCCGGCAGATCCTTCAGACGCGCGTACAGGTCGCCGATACCGTTGTTCGGGTTGAAGCCGACCTTGGCCAGTGCTTGCGCATGCTTCGCGAGCACGTCCTTGTAGAACACCGACACCACGTGACCGAAGATGATCGGGTCCGAGACCTTCATCATCGTGGCCTTCAGGTGCACCGAGAACAGCACGCCGTTCGCCTTCGCCTCGGCGATCTGCGCTTCGATGAAGCTGCGCAGCGCGTTCTTGCTCAGCACCGACGCGTCGATGATTTCGCCTGCCTGCACCGGCGTCTTCGCCTTCAGGACCGTGATCGTGCCGTCGGCGGCGGTCAGTTCGATCTTCACGCTACCGGCCTGCGCGACCAGCGCCGACTTCTCGCTGCCGTAGAAATCGCCATCGCTCATGTGCGAGACGTGCGACTTCGAGTCCGCGCTCCATGCGCCCATCTTGTGCGGATGCTTGCGCGCGTAGTTCTTCACCGACAACGGCGCGCGGCGGTCCGAATTGCCTTCGCGCAGCACCGGGTTCACCGCGCTGCCCTTGATCTTGTCGTAGCGGGCCTTGACGTCCTTCTCGGCGTCGGTCGTCGCGACGTCCGGGTACGACGGCAGCTTATAGCCCTGGTCGCGCAGCTCGGCGATCGCTGCCTTCAACTGCGGCACCGACGCGCTGATGTTCGGCAGCTTGATGATGTTCGCTTCCGGGCGCATGGTGAGTCCACCGAGCTCCGCCAGATCGTCGGAAGCCTTCTGCTCCGCGCTCAGGTAGTCCGGAAATGCGGCAATGATCCGGCCGGCGAGCGAGATGTCACGCGTTTCGACGAGCACGTCGGACGAGCGCGTGAACGCCTTGACGATCGGCAGCAGCGAGTACGTCGCCAGTGCGGGCGCTTCGTCGGTCAGGGTGTAGATGATCTTCGGCGGTGTGGACATGATTAATGCTTTGCTAGGAAGTGATAGACAGAGCGTTGGCAGTCGAAGCCAGCGCAAATCGTGGCGCGACGGCGACGGCGACGGCGTCAGTTCGGCACGACGCAACCCCGCGACCTTCGTTTTGCGATACGACCGAGAGTATATGCGCGTTTTCCACTAAATGTGACCAGACAAACAGGTCGCGAGACCCTACCCAAAGGGGTCGAGCCATGACTGGCAAGGGTTTGCGGCCGATCACCCCGGTCTTAAGACAGATATCTTATAGATGACTTGCGGAATATTATTTTTGGATGAATGCGAATTGGTCGCATTGACGAGCCGCAAATGCCGCCACCGAGCCGTGACTGCTGCCCTCCACTTGCCGACGATTGGGCGCCTCGAAGATACGCTTGCGCCGCCGGCTCCTCACGCCCGCGCTTCGCGCGTCACGACGTCCTGCGCCGGCGTCGTCGACGGACGGCGAGCGCGCCTGCTCGGGCCTGATGCTCGGCCCGAAACGACCGGACGCCGTGATCTGCTACAACGATCTGATCGCGCTCGGCTTCATCAAGGAAGCGCGCGAGCTGGGCTTCTCGTTGCCGCGCGATGTTTCCATCGCTGGATTCGACAACGTGCCGTATGGCGAGTACGCGTCGCCGGCGCTGACCTCGGTAGACTTTCAGAGCGAGAAGATGGGTGAGCTCGCGATGATGAATCTGATCGACGAACTGCACGGTAAGGGCGAAGAGAGCGCGGGTTATTCGATGCTTGATCCGCATCTGGTGGTGCGGGAGTCGACGGTTAGGCGGGAGTTGGGAGAGGCAGCGGACGACGCCGCGGGTAGTGATGGGCGGTTGCCGAAGAGTGTGACTCGGATGCCGGCGGCGGAGTGATGGGGTCGCTCGCCGCGGATCGGTTTAGTTCGTATCGTCTTTCCCGTCATTCCAGAATCGTTTGAAGGCGGGCGAGCGCGTCCTCGACTACCTCGGCCGGAGCGCGCTCGACTTTGCGTGCGCCGCGGGCCTCGAGGTCCAGAGTGCGCACCATATTCACCAGAGCCACCCCCTGAATCTCTGTTCCCGAACCCGAGAGCGGTACCGCGAACCCAGCGTATCGAGCGAACTCCCCCTGCGTGATCGGCGCAACGAGCGCGACCCCAAGAGCATTGAATGCGGCAGGCGACAAAACCAGCGCGGGACGGAAATCGCCTTGCTGCTCCTTGCCAAGCGTCGGATTCAGGCTCACGCGCACGATATCGCCGCGCTCAAACTTGATGCGCCTTACCATGCTTCGCGCCCCGCCGGCTTGACTTCACTCCAGACGTCGAGATCGGCTGGCGGTGGCGCCTTCGGATCGCACTGCGCGACGAGTTCATCCAGTGAATACTTGCGACGCGCAGGCGTAAGCAACACCCCCTCGGGGCGCACGTCCGCGTTCAGCGAACTGCCCACCGACGCATGAATTTGCTCCAACAACACGGCCGGCAACCGTACTGCAGCGCTGTTGCCCCACTTCTGAATCTTGAGTTCCATATCCCAGCTCCAAATGTATATCCATTGTAGATACTCACAGCGAAAACAGCAAGTCGTCCGTATCTACATTGACGCTACATCCGGATCTTGAAATCGCCTATTAGTCGGCGAAGAAAAGAACCCAAACCTAAACGAGGCAACCAGCCCGCCGCCGCAACGACGCACCAGTCGCCCACAACGACAACCCTGCTTAATGCCCGCGTCCCAGGAACTCCCCCACCATCCGGTTGAACTTGTCCGCATGCTCCCACTGCGCCCAATGCCCGCAGCGGCCGAACACATGCAGATCGGCGTTCGGCATCCCGGCAACGAGCCGCAGGCCGATGTCCATCGGCACGAAACGATCGTCGCGACCCCAGATCACGAGCGTCGGCGCGGTTACTTCGCCAAGGCGCGGCCCGTAGTCGTTGAACTGCTTCGGATTCGCGGCGAGGCTCGCGACGAAGTTCTCGAGGTGATCGCGGCGCGCCAGCATGTTCGCGAGGCGCGCTTGCATCAGGTCTTCGGTCAACGCCTTCGTGTCGAACACGAAGACGCTCATCATGCGCTGCAGGTTCTCGATGGTCGGGTTGCGGTACAGCCCTTGCAGCAGCTTGATGCCTTCGGTCGGCATCGGCACGAACTGGCTCGGGCCGCCGGTGCCGCCGCCCATCAGCACGAGCTTGCCGACGCGTTGCGGCTCGGCGAGCGCGAACGCGACCGCGCTATGCCCACCCATCGAGTTGCCGATGATATGCGCGCGTTCGATATCGAGCGCATCGAGCAGCGCCTTCAGGCAGCGCGCGTTCAGTTCCGAGCGCGAGCCCTTGCAGACGATCGGGTCGCTCCTGCCCCAACCGAGGCAGTCCATCAGGATCACGCGATAGCCCGCCGCGACGAGCGGCTCGACGTTCCGATTGAAGTTGGCCCAGCCGGTCGCGCCCGGTCCCGAGCCGTGCAGCATCACGACCGTTTTCGCACCCTGCCCCACGTCGTTGTAGTGGAGCTGCATCTCGCGGCCGTCTTCGGTGATGCGGACGAATCGGCTGGTCGCTTCCTCGGTGATCGCCGCTGCTTGCGTGTTGGTGTTGCTCATGTCGAATTCCTTTGTTTCACGGATTAAGTGACCGCGAGTCGCCGTTGACGGCGGACCCGCGCGGTATTTCGGGCTGCAAAGCTATTGCGCGGCCACCGGGGTATATCGAAGTGTCGAGCGATTCACGACGAGCCACGCGCCAATCGCGGCGACCGCGATCAGCGGAATGCTCGCGCCGAGCAGCACGCTCGCACCCTGACCGATCGCGAGCAGTTGCCCCGCGATCAACGGTCCGAGGATCGAGCCGAGACGGCCCACCGCCACGGCCGCGCCGACGCCGGTGCCACGCACTTCGGTCGGGTACAGGCTGCTTGCCAGCGCATACAACACCGACTGGCCGCCGACCAGGAACAGCCCCGCGAGCAGACCGCCCCACGCCATCGACGTGCCGCCATTCGCGCTCAGCAACGCGCCAAGCGCAACGACGATGCCGACATACATGCCCGCGACCGTGCGGCGCCGCCCCATCCGGTCCATCATGCCGGCGATCACGATCGCGCCGATGCCGCCGCCGATGTTGAACATCATCTGTACGACACCGGACTGCACGCGCGTCAGACCGCGCGTCAAGACGAGCGACGGCAGCCAGTTGATCAGGAAATACAGCACGATCAGCGTGCCGAGATAGCTGATCCACAACGCGATCGTCGTGCCCGCGCGCCCTTCCTGCCACAGCGCGTGCGTCACGCTAGCCGACGCATCGCGTCGCGCGCCTTTGGTTGCACGCGCCGCGACGAACTGCGCCGACTCGCGCAGGAACAGCGCAAGCAGCGGCAGCACCAGCAACGGCCCGAAGCCGCCGACGTAGAAGATATGCCGCCAGCCCGCGTCGCCCGGGCTGATGATGCCGACCACCGCCGCGAGCGCCGCGCCGAACGGCATGCCGCAATACATGGCGCCGACCGCGGTGTTGCGCTGTTGGGGCGGCGCCGCTTCCGAGCACAGCGCGATCAGATTCGGCATCGCTGCGCCAAGACCGAGGCCGGTCAGAAAGCGCGCGGCGAGCAGGCTGTTCAGGTCCCACACCTGCGCGGTCGCGAGCGAGAAGATGCCGAATAGCGCAACCGACCACATCAGCACGCGCTTGCGCCCGAGCCGGTCGGCGAGACGTCCGCCGATCGCGGCTCCTGGCAGCAGCCCGAACGCGCCGATGCTGAACGCCCAGCCCATCTGCGCGACCGCGAGATGAAATTCGCGCGCCATGCGCGGTGCCGCGAGGCCGGTCGATTGCAGGTCCACGCCTTCGAGCAGCGCGACGATCAGGCAGAGCCCGATCGTCAGCGCGCCGCCGGCAAGAGGTTTCGTCGACTGTGTTGTTTGCGTTGCTTGCGTTGACTGCCGCATAAAAGTCTCCAATGTTGAGTCAGCGTCGCTCTTGCGGCGACCTTGCTGGATGAAATGAACGCTGCGCGCGCGGCATGCGGCGCCGTCGCGCAGCGTCCGGGTCATGAAGCCACTGCGTCGGTTGCGTGCGCGCGCTTCAGATCCAGTGCGACGTCGACGATCATGTCTTCCTGGCCGCCGACCATGCGGCGTTTGCCCAGCTCGACGAGAATGTCCATGGTCTTCAGGCCGTATTTCTTCGCGGCCACTTCCGAGTGGCGCAGGAAGCTCGAATACACCCCCGCATAGCCGAGCGCGAGCGTTTCGCGATCGACGCGCACCGGACGGTCCTGCAGCGGACGCACGATGTCGTCGGCGGCGTCCATCAGCGTGTAGAGGTCGGTGCCGTGATTCCAGCCCATGCGCTCGGCCGCCGCGATGAACACTTCGAGCGGCGCATTGCCCGCGCCGGCGCCCATGCCCGCGAGCGATGCATCGATACGGTCGCAGCCTTCTTCGACCGCGACCATCGAGTTGGCCACGCCCAGCGACAGGTTGTGGTGCGCGTGCATGCCCGTCTGCGTTTCGGGGTTCAGCACGGCCTTCACCGCGCGGAAGCGGTCGCGCACGTCGTTCATCGTCAGCGCGCCGCCCGAGTCGACCACATAGATGCAGGTCGCGCCGTAGCTCTCCATCTTCTTCGCTTCGATGGCGAGGTTCTCCGGCGTAGTCATGTGGCTCATCATCAGGAAGCCGACGGTGTCCATGCCGAGTTCGCGCGCGTATTCGATGTGTTGCTTCGAGATGTCCGCTTCCGTGCAATGCGTGGCGACGCGCACCACGCGAGCGCCCGCGTTGTAGGCGGCCTTCAGGTCGTGGATCGTGCCGATGCCAGGCAGCAGCAGGGTCGCGATCTGAGCGTGCTCGACCACGTCAGCCACCGCTTCGATCCATTCGAGGTCGCTGTGCGCGCCGAAGCCGTAGTTGAAGCTCGAACCCTGCAGGCCATCGCCGTGGGCAACTTCGATGCTGTCCACCTTTGCGCGGTCCAATGCGCGTGCGATGTCCTGCACGTTCTGGATCGAGTACTGGTGACGAGTGGCGTGGCTGCCGTCGCGCAGCGTCACGTCGGAGATATACAGTTTCTTGTCCATGCGGGAAGTCTCCTTAAGCCTCTGATGCCTGCACGAGCGCCTGCGCCATGCGCTCCGCGGTCGCGAGCGCGGCCGAAGTCATGATGTCGAGATTGCCCGCATACGCAGGCAGATAGTGCGCGGCGCCTTCCACCTCGATGAAGACCGAGGTCTTCAGACCGCTGAACTTGCCGAGGCCCGGAATGTTCAGCGGCGCGCTCGCGCTGATTTCGTCGAACTGCACCTTCTGCTTCAGGCGATAGCCCGGCACGTACGCCTGCACCGCGGCGGCCATCTGCTCGATCGACTGCTCGACCTTGTCGAGGTCGGCCAGCTCCGACAGCGTATAGACCGTGTCGCGCATCATCACCGGCGGCTCGGCCGGGTTGAGCACGATGATCGCCTTGCCCTTCGCGGCGCCGCCGACCACTTCGATCGCCTTCGACGTGGTCTCGGTGAATTCATCGATGTTCGCGCGCGTGCCTGGGCCCACTGACTTGCTGCTGATCGACGCGACGATCTCCGCGTAATGCACCTTCGCGACGCGCGACACGGCCGCGACCATCGGAATGGTCGCCTGTCCGCCGCACGTGACCATGTTCACGTTCGGCGCGTCGAGATGCGTGTCGAGATTTACCACCGGCACACAGTACGGGCCGATCGCCGCCGGCGTCAGATCGATCACGCGAACCGAGGGCTTCAGCTTTCGCAACAGCGCATCGTTCTTGACGTGTGCGCCGGCCGAGGTCGCGTCGAACACGAAGTCGATGTCGTTGAACACGGGCAGACGAGTCAGACCTTCGACACCATCATGCGTGGTCGCGACGCCAAGCCGCGCGGCGCGCGCGAGGCCGTCGGAGTTCGGATCGATGCCGACCATCGCCGCGACTTCGAGATGCTTGCCGTGACGCAGGATCTTGATCATCAGATCGGTGCCGATGTTGCCGGAGCCGATGATCGCGGCCTTCAGTTTTTCGCTTGCCATATGAGTTCCCAATCGAGTGCTTGCGAGTGCATGCTTTATGCGGAAAAAGTCGCGCGGACGCTGCCGAGACCTTCGATCTGCGCGCAGTAGGTGCCCGGCTCCTTGACGGCGACCATCGGCCCCAAAGCGCCTGTCATCAGCACGTCGCCGGCACGCAGCGGCGTGCCGAGCCGGACCATGCGATCCGCGAGCCAGGCGGCGGCATTCAGCGGATTGCCGAGACACGCGGCGCCATTGCCGCGCGACAGGACTTCCGCATCCTTCGATAGCGTCATTGCGCAGGCCGCGAGATCGATATCGCGCAGCAGGACCGGGCGGCTGCCGAGCACGAAGCGCGCGCTCGACGCGTTGTCCGCGACGGTATCGACGAAGCGGATGTTCCAGCCTTCGATGCGGCTGTCCACCACTTCGATCGCCGCGACCGCATACGCGGTTGCGCGCATCAGATCGGCGTACGTGTGGCGCTCGTGCAGCAGATCGTGTTCGAGCACGAGCGCGATCTCCGCTTCGACCTTCGGCTGGATCAGCTCGTCCAGCGGAATCGGCTGGCCGTCGCCATACGCCATCGATGCGAACAGCGCGCCGAAGTCAGGCTGGTCGACACCGAGTTGACGCTGCACCGCCGGCGACGTGAGTCCGATCTTGCGGCCGACGACGCGCTCGCCCGCCGCGATGCGCGCGGCCGCGTTGGCCTGCTGCACCGCGTACGCGAGCTCCTCGGCGTCGGCCGGGTTCGACAGGTCGACGAAACGCGGGTCGTCGCGCAACGGCGCGATGGTCGCGCGCGTACGTTCCGATTCGCGCAGGCGCAGGGCGAGCGCGTCTATATTGCTTTGAGTGGTCATGGCGGGTTCCTGATTCGGTTAGACGTGGGCCGTCACGGGTCGCGCGTGCATCGCGCCAAAGCCCGCGATCCATTCGGGGATCGGACGGTAGTAATCGAGCGACGCGCGATACGGGCCGCTCGCGTTCAGTGCGCCGAACGCGGCGATCCACGTGCGGATTTCGTGCGCGGACTTGCCCGCCTCGCGCGTGATCGCGCGGTTGGTCAAACCGTCGAGCGCGGTGAGTTCGCCGTCTTCGAGCAGCTTCAGGAACGCGCGATCCCATTCCGGATTGAGCGGATGCAGACGGCTGTCGCCCGCGGCGAACGCGCGCGCCGCCGCGATCGTGCGCGCCTCACGCGCCGCACGCGATTCGGCCGACGGATTGCGGCCCGCGATCAGACGCTCGGCGACTTCCTCGCTCGCGCCCGCGAGTTCCGGCACCGGCGGCTCGTGCGAGATGCCGCCCGAGCCGATCACGAGCACGCGTTGCTTCGAGCGTGCGAGCGCTCGACCCAACGCATCGCCGAGCAGACGCGCTCGGCGGCATGAAGCCATCGGCGCGGCCACCGAATTGATGAATACCGGCACGACCGGATATCGATCGAGGCTGCCCGTCAGAATCTCCAGCGCTTGCGCGCAACCGTGATCGACCTGCATGCGGTACGAGACGGCGACGTCGACGTCGCTCGCGAGCACCGCTTCGGCAAGGTCGAGCGCGGTATCGGCGGGCACCTCCAGCGGACCGGCGAGGCTCTTGAAGTCGCCGATCGCGCTCGCCGATGCGCCGATGCAAAACGGCGGCATCACGTCATAGAAGAAACCGTTGTAATGATCGGGCGCGAACACGACGACCAGTTCGGGATCGAACTCGACGACGCGCGCACGCGCTGCCGCATGCACACGCGCGACTTCCGCGACGACTTCGGGCGCGGGATCGTAATAGCCGTGCAACGGCGTGTGCGAAAGGCATTCGAGCAGCATCGGCATATCAGGCTCCGGCGGTTGCAGCGGTGGCGAAAATGGCGACGGCATCGGGCGCGAACGCTGCTTCGTTGCGAGAACCGGCCACGTCGGCCCGCCCCGCCGCGTCGAGATGCAGCTGCTGCGCGAGTTCGACGACGAGTTGCGACACCTGCTGCGGCGAGCCCATGCCCGCGACGAAACGATCGGGACGCAACAGCACGACCGATTCCGGCACTCGCGTGAACCAGTCCTTCAGCCGCGTGTTCACATCGCCGATCGCGATGACGTCTTCTGGCACGTCGTCATGGAAAGACAGCTGCGTGTTCGGCTTCGCGACCACGAAGCAGCCGCCGAGCCGCTGCCAGATCGCACGCGCCTGCTCCGACAAACCGAAGGTCGGTTCCGCGCCCCAGCCGACGATCGCGAAGCGGTTGCCGAGCACATCGTCGAGTCGCACGACCTCGCCGCTCTCCGTGCGCACGCGCGGTTGAATGAACATGCGGCCGACCGGCGAATGACAATGCGGGTCGCGTCCATACACGAGACGGCCGAGCCGCGACTCGCGCTTCTCGCTCATCAGACCGAGCAGGCGGCCCGGCGCCGAATGCCCCGCGCGTTCGAGCGCGCGCGCGAGCCAGCCACGCTTGCGCGGCGTGCGCGCCAGCAATACGACGCCGCTTTCATAGCGTGGCATCGGCTTGAAACGCATTTCGACGAAGTAGCGCTTGACCGCCGGGAACCAGTTGAACGTACGCACGAACGCATCGCGAAACTTGATGCCGAAGCGGCTCGTCGGCGCGAAGATGTCGCCCGCGACCTCAGAGAGGTGGATCATCGAGCGCGCATGCGAACGGCGCTCGGCGGTGTAGCTATCGAGCAGCGCATCGCCGGCGACGCCCTTGACCACCATCGCGAGTTTCCAGCCGAGGTTGCTCGCGTCGCGAATACCGCTGTTGTAGCCCTGGCCCTGCCACACCGGCATGATGTGCGCGGCGTCGCCGGCGAGCAGCACGCGCTTCACGCGGAAGCTGCTCGCGAGGCGCGCGTTGTGCGTATAGACGCGCTTGCGGATGTAGTCGACCTTCTCCGGCTCGGCGACGACCTTGCGGATCAGCGCGGCCATGTTCTCCGGCTTCGACAGCTCTTCCTCGGTCTCGCCGGGCATCACCATGAATTCGAAGCGGCGAATCCCGTGCGGCAGCGCGGCCGACACATACGGGCGCCGCGGATCGCAATGCATGTACACGTGCGGTGAGCCGATCGGGTCATTGCGCACGTCGACGACGATCCACTGATTCGGTTTCGTGCGGCCCTCGAACGGCACGTCGAGGGTGCGGCGCACGAAGCTGTTGCCGCCGTCCGCACCTACCATGTACGACGCTCGGATCGTGCGGCGGCCGCTCTGCGCGTGTTCCGCTTCGATCGTGACGCCGCTGCCGTCCTGCGTGAACGAGTCGACCGTGTGGCCGAACAGCACCTCGACGTGCGGGAAGCGTTGCAGGCCGTCGTACAACACGCGATCGGCCAGCGGCTGAATGAACGCGTTGCGGCGCGACCAGCCGAATTCGTCGGTGCGCGGCTCGATCGACGCGAAGCAGTGACCGTTGCTCGTGACGAAGCGCATCCAGTGATCGGGGGTCGTGTGCGGCAGCAATGCATCGGCGAGGCCGACGGACTGAAACACGCGCAGCGCTTCGTCATCGAGGCCGATCGCGCGCGGATAGTCGATGATCCCGTCGAGCTTTTCGATCAGCACGACGCGCACGCCCTGCAGGCCGAGATAGTTGGCGATCATCAAACCGACCGGGCCGGCGCCGATGATCGCGACGTCGGTGGTGACGGGTCCACTGTGGCCTTGCGCGGCCACCGGGTCGAGCGGTTGGGGCATGTTGTCTCCGTATGTCGACCAGAGTGACCGGGTCGAGATATTCACGGAGCGCGGCGGCGCGAACCGGCTGTCGCCATGGCGAAAAATCGCCTGCGGGCAACAGCTTGCGTCTCCATGAAATCGTTGATTTGTTGGCAGTCTAGGACCGGCCACCTGCCCGCTCAACAAAATCTGGAAATTGTGCATAGAATGCACACAGTTGATTTGATTGAGGTCTCAAGTGACCAAATACACGAATGTGCGAGGTCTGTCGCGCGGCTTGCAGGTGCTGCAGGCGCTCAACTCGATGGACAGCGGCCGCGCGACGAGCCAGCAGATCAGCGAGCTGACCGGCCTGCATCGCACCACCGCGCGGCGGCTGCTCGAAACGTTGATGGAGGAAGGCTTCGTGCGGCGCAGCGCGTCCGACGACAGCTTCCGGCTCACGCTGAAGGTGCGCGCGCTGAGCGAAGGCTTCACCGACGACGAACGTATCGCGACGATCGCGCCGCCGGTGATGGGGCGTCTGCTGCAACGCGTCGCGTGGCCGTCCGATCTGACCACTCCCGACGGCGACGCGATGATCGTCCGTGAGACCACGCACCGCTTCAGTCCGCTATCGTTTCATCGCGCGATGGTCGGCCGCCGTTTACCGATCCTGCTGACCGCGGCGGGTCGCGCGTACTTCGCGATGTGCCCCGACGAGGAGCGCGAGGACATTCTCGATCTGCTGCGCGCGGGCGCCGGCGGCGAGGAGCAGAAGGCGCTCGCGTCGAACGACGCGTTGATTCGCAGCCTCGTGCGACGCGTGCGCGCGGATGGGTTCGGCTCGAATCACGGCGACTGGGCGGATCAGGGGAAGATTGGCGCGGTTGCCGTCGCGATCGTGTTCGAGGAACGCGTGCTCGCGAGCTTGAACGTAGTGTTTCTGTCGCGCGCAGTGTCGCTCGCGGAAGCGAAGCGGCGCTATGTGCCCGAGTTGCAGACGGCCGCGCGGGAGATGGTCGAGGAACTCGCGGCGCAGACCCGCGCGAGGAGCGGAGCGGGCAAGACGCGTGCGGGACGCGAGCGCAAGTCGTGAGGTGGCTTTCGCAGCGATTCGCACGGAGCCGTTGTCCCAGTCGATATCCTCGCCGATGATCCGCATCGACGACAGCAGCGCATTGTCCTGAACCAGGAGCAACCCCCGCGGTCAGCCCGCTTTCAAGGCTTCACGTCATCGACAAACTGATTGGTAAACGTGCGCGACAGATCGATATGCCGCCCCTTCACCGCCGGATTGAAACTCGACAGTACCTTCAGCACCGTCTGCGGACCGTCGGCTGGCATCTTGCCGTCGACGGTGTACATCGGCAGCGAGGCCTGCAATGCGCTGATATACAGCGCTCTGTCGTTGCCGATGTCTTCTTTTGGCATCTGCGCGGCGATTTGTTCCGCGCTGTGGGTGCGCATATAGCGCAGCGTCTTGACGAATGCGCGCGCGAGTTTCGCGGCTTCGTCGGCATGCGCGTCGAGCCACGTGCTTTGCACATAGAGGCTCGACGCCGGATACATGCCGCCGAGCGCGGCGCGCGTGCCATCGACATTGCGCATGTCGACGAGTACTTTGGCGTCGCCCGCTTTCAATAGTTGAGTGACGGTCGGCTCGGTCGTCATACCCGCGTGAATGCGTCCTTGCCGCATCGCCGCGATGAAACTGCTGTCCGCGCCGACCGGCAGCAGCGTGTATTGCGTGGACCGCACGCCCGCGCGCTGTGCGAGGTACTGCGTGAGAAAACTCGTCGAGGAGCCGAGCCCCGTCACGCCGAGTGTTTTTCCGCGCACGTCGGCCATGCTCCGGATCGAATCGGCCGATTTCGCCGCGACCAGTTGCACTTCGCCGGGCACCTGGCTGAACACGACGATCGTCTTCACTTCCTTGCCGCGTGTCTGCAGATCGATCGTGTGATCGTAGAAGCCGACCACGCCCTGCACCGCGCCCGCGAGCATTTCGTTTTCGCCGTCTATTCCAGTCGGCTGCGACAGCAGTTCGACGTCGAGCCCTTCGGCCTTGAAATAGCCGAGCCGTTCGGCAAGACGCGCCGGCAGATAGATGAGCTTGTTGGTACCGCCCACCATGATCGCGAGTTTCTCCGGCGCGGCGGCTTGCGCAGACGTCGCGAGTCTCGCGAGCGCGCACAGCGCGAGCGACGCCGCGACGGCGGCATAGGCCGCGCGCGAGAAACGCGTCAAGGAAAGCTTCATTGGGGGTGTCTCCGTTATCTTGTGTCTGGGCGCCGCGCGGGTCGCCTGCCCGTGATTTCGAAGGTGCGAACCCTTCCCGATGCTTTCACGGCTGTGCATGTTGCGCGAACCTCGGGTTTATCCCGATCACTTCGGCGTTGCGCGCGGAAACGTCACGGCGATATGCACACCCTTGCCGCCCTCGCCCGCCTTCAGCGTGATCTCGCCGTGATGGGCGTCCGCGATTTCGCGCACGATCGCAAGACCGAGGCCCGTGCCCTCGGTATCCGTCGACGCACGAAAGAACGGCTCGAACACGCGGCTGCGCGATTCGGCCGGAATGCCGGGGCCGTTGTCGATCACGCTGACCGTCACCGCATTGGCCGCGGTATCAGCGTTCACGGCGACCGTCACGTGACCACCGCTGCCCGTATAGCGAATCGCGTTCTCGGCGAGATTCGCGATCAGTGCCTGCAACAAGCCGCGATGTCCGAGCACCGGCGCCGCGCCGTGCAATTCCGCGCCCAGATCGATTTCACGTGCCTGCGCGAGCAGGCCGAGATCTTCGACGACCTCCATCGCGAGCGGCACCAGATCGACGCGTTCCATGGCGAGCTGCGAGTTGTCGGCGGCCTCGGCCTGCGCGAGCAAAAGCAGCTTGTTGGTGAGCCCGACCATCGAGCGGTTGCTGCGATGCATCGCGGCAAGCGCTTCGTCGAGCGCGGGATTGAGGCCTTCCTGCTGCCGCGCGAATTGCAGTTGCGTGCCGAGCAGCGTGAGCGGCGTGCGCAACTGATGCGCGGCGTCGGCGATAAAGCGCCGCTGCGCCGCCACCTGCACGCCGAGCCGCGCGATGCACTGATTGATCGCATCGACGATGGGCCGCAGTTCCGTATGCAGACGCTCGACGCGAATCGGTTCGAGCTGCATCGGATCGCGGTCGGCCACCTCGTCTTTCACCTTCATCAACGGCCGCAACTCGAACGTGAGCCCGATGCAAACGAGCGCCACCGCCAGCGCGATCATTTCGAGCTGGCGCACGAGTTGCGGCCGCCACAGCTGTTGCGTCATCGCATCGCGCGAGCGCACGGTCTTGCCGACCGTCACGCGCACGGGACGCGTCGCGCCGTTGTCGTACATGAGCCGCACGATGTCGACAGCGCGCACCTGCTGGCCGTGCAACTGCGTGTAGTACGAATCCGGCACGTCGGGCGCCCGCAGCGGGCGCGGCGGAAAATCAGGCGTACCCGCGAGCAGCCGCCCATCGTCGACACGCACGCTATAGAACACCTGGTCGCGATATGGCGATGCGAAGATCTCGAGCGCGGCGGGCGGCACATCGACACGCAGAAAGCCGTCGCTCCATTCGACCTCGCCCGCGATCATCCGCGCCGACGCGACCAGCTGATTGTCCTGCACCAGATTCGCGGTGTGCCGCGCGTTGTCGTACTCGGTCTTGCCGGTCACGAACACATAAAGCGCGAGCGGTACGAGCAGCCACCACAGCAGGCGTATGCGTAGGCTATTGGCCATCGTTACTGGTCGTCTTCCCGCTTGCGCAGCAGATAGCCGAGCCCGCGCAGCGTGACGATCGCGGCCGAGCTGCCATCGAGCTTCTTGCGCAGACGCGAAATGTAGATCTCGACCGCATCCTCGCTCGGCTCGTCGGCGAGCGTGAAGATCGCATCGACGAGCGCCGGCTTCGTCACCGTCTTGCCGAGGCGCAGGATCAGCGCTTCGAGCACCGAACGCTCGCGCGGCGTCACATTCAGCGACGCGCCCTTCAGCGTGAACTGGCGCGTGTCGATGTCGAACGACAGATCGCCGCACACCACCTCGCCCGCTTTCGACGGCGACTGCCGCCGAATCGCCACCTTGATGCGCGCGATCAGCTCGCGCACTTCGAACGGCTTCACCAGATAGTCGTCGGCGCCGGCGCCGAGCAGCTCCACCTTCTCGTCGATCGAGCCGCTCGCGGTGAGGATCAGCACCGGCGTCGCGTCGCCACGCTGACGCAGCCGGCGCAGCACGTTCTTGCCCGACAGCTTCGGCAGGTTCAGGTCGAGCAGGATCACGTCGTAGTGATTGGTGCGCAGCAGGCGGTCGGCTTCATCGCCGTCCAGCACGGCGTCGAGCGCGAAGGCTTCCTGCTCCAGCATTTTCGCGAGCCAGTGCGCAAGCGTGGGGTTGTCTTCGATCAGCAGCAGCTTCATGGCGGCAACGGCAAAAGTCAGGTCGTCGATTGTGCATTAAAACAAGGGGGCTGCGCGCATACCGTGTGGTTTGCCGCATCCGTCCAGTGCCCGCCGCGAGCGCAGTGCCGATCCGCGCGCAATTTCGGCGCATTTTCGGCGCATTTTCGGGTTAACACCCATGTTTTGCGCCAAACCCCGAAAGCTGCCAGAAGGTTTCGCGTTTCTATAATCGCCCCCATTGACCCAGAAAAGCGCCGCGCACCACGCTCGCGGCGACCCACCTAAGGAGACTGCTTCATGCGTACCTTGCGCCAGATTGCCGCTGTTTCAGGAGTTGCGTTCGCCCTTGCCGCCGCATCGGCCGCCGCTCACGCCGAGAAAATCACGATCATGGTCGGCGGCGCCACCAAGATCATCTATCTGCCGGCCAAGCTCACCGAGCAGCTCGGTTACTTCAAGGACGAAGGCCTCGACGTCGAGATCCTGTCGCAGCCGGCCGGCGTCGATGCGGAGAACGAACTGCTCGCGGGTGCGGTGCAAGGCGTGGTCGGCTTCTACGATCATACGATCGACCTGCAGAGCAAGGGCAAGGAAGTGCAGGCGCTCGTCGTCTTCGGCCAGGTGCCGGGCGAAGTAGAAATGGTCTCGACGAAGGCGGCCGATTCGCTGAAGAGCATGGCCGACGTCAAAGGCAAGACACTCGGCGTGACCGGCCTCGGTTCGTCGACCAGCTTCCTCACGCAGTACCTCGCGCAGCGCGCGGGCGTGCCGTCGACGCAATACACGATGTTGCCGGTCGGCGCGGACAACAGCTTCATCGCCGCCGTCAAGCAAGGCCGCATCGACGCCGGCATGACCACCGAGCCGACCGTCTCGCAACTGCTCAAGACCGGCGACGCGAAGGTGCTGGTCGACATGCGCAACGTGGACGGCACGCGCGCCGCGCTCGGCGGCACCTACCCCGCTTCGAGCTTCTACGTGCAGCGCGCGTGGGCCGAAGCGCACAAGGACGAGGCCGCGAAGCTCTCGCATGCGTTCGTGAAGACGCTGAACTACATCGCGACGCATAGCGCCGAGGACATCGCCGCGCAGATGCCGAAAGACTACTACGGCAACAACAAGGACCTGTACGTGAACGCGCTGAAGGCGTCGCTGCCGATGTTCACGAAGGACGGCAAGATGCCCGCCGACGGCCCGGATACCGTGCTGAAGGTGCTGTCCGCATTCAATCCGTCGGTAAAGGGCAAGCATATCGATCTCGCCAAGACCTACACCAACGACTACGTGTCGGTGCCGGTCAAGACCGCGTCGAAGTAACGCTTCCTTCATATTCACAGAACTGCGAGGCACCCGCCGATGAATCAACCTATGTCACGCGAGACGCCAGCGATCGAAATGCGCAACGTGTCGTGCCGTTTCATTTCCCCGGACGGCAAGGCCACGATCGCGCTGCGCGACTTCAGCATGTCGGTGGCACGCGGCGAATTCGTCGCGGTGGTCGGCCCGACCGGCTGCGGCAAGTCCACCACGCTCAGCATGATCACCGGCTTGCTGAAGCCGACCACCGGCGAAGTGCGCGTGATGGGCGCGCCGGTGGACGGCATCGATCCGCGCATCGGTTTCGTGTTTCAGGCCGATGCGGTGTTTCCGTGGCGCTCGGTGCTCGACAACGTCGCGGCGGGTCCGCTGTATCGCGGCCGCTCGAAATCGGCCGCTTACGATGAAGCGAACGAATGGCTGCGCCGCGTGGGCCTCGACAAGTTCGGCAAGCACTATCCGCATCAACTGTCCGGCGGCATGCGCAAGCGCGTCGCGCTTGCGCAGACCTTCATCAACAAGCCGGAAATCCTGCTGATGGACGAGCCGTTCTCGGCGCTCGACATGCAGACGCGCACATTGATGCAGGACGAGTTGCTGCAATTGTGGGGCGGCGCCGGATCGGTCGTGTTCGTCACGCACGACCTCGAAGAAGCGATCGCGCTCGCCGATCGCGTGTTCGTGCTGACTGCCCGCCCCGCCACGCTGAAGAAAGTCTACGAAATCGATCTGCCGCGACCGCGCGTCACATCGGAGATCCGCTACGACTCACGCTTCATCGAAATTTCGCGCGATATCTGGCATGACCTGCGCGAAGAAGTGCAGATCGGTTAATCAAGGAACGGCAAACATGTCTACACCCTCTCAACAGATGATGCCCTCGGGCATCGACGCCGCGTCGCTCGCTCACGTCGAGCGTATTGCGCAGAAGAAGATCCGCCAGCGCCAGGTTCTGGTGATATCGCTGCGCATTCTCCTGCTCGTGGTCGTGCTCGGCGGCTGGGAACTGTCCGCGCGCCTGAAGTGGATCGACCCTTTCTTCTTCTCGATGCCGACCGAGATCTTCGCGCAGATCGTCGACTGGTTCGTGAACGGTACCTCGCAAGGGCCGCTGCTCACG
Source organism: Paraburkholderia sp. CI2 (assembly GCF_014201055.1). Taxonomy (NCBI): domain Bacteria; kingdom Pseudomonadati; phylum Pseudomonadota; class Betaproteobacteria; order Burkholderiales; family Burkholderiaceae; genus Paraburkholderia; species Paraburkholderia sp. CI2. The sequence continues at coordinate 15,057 of NZ_JACHDL010000035.1, read as the reverse complement.
CAGGTGTGGGTCACGCTCGAGGAAACGGGGCTCGGCTTCATCATCGGTTCGATCGGGGGCATCTTCTGCGGCATCGTGCTCGGCCGCAACAAGCTGCTCTCCGACGTGTTCAGCCTCTACATCAAGATCGCCAACTCGATCCCGCGCGTCGTGCTCGGCTCGGTGTTCGTGATCGCGCTCGGGCTCGGCATGGCGTCGAAAGTCGCGCTCGCGGTCGTGATGGTGTTTTTCGTCGTGTTCGCCAACGCGTTCCAGGGCGTGCGCGAAGCGGATCGCTACATGATCGCGAATGCGCAGATTCTCGGCGCGTCGCGCCGTCAGGTGACGACCTCGGTCGTGATTCCGTCGGCGCTCAGCTGGATTCTCGCGAGCCTGCACGTGAGCTTCGGCTTCGCGCTGGTCGGTGCGGTGGTCGGCGAGTTTCTTGGCTCGAAGCAGGGCATCGGCTTGCTGATCTCCACCGCACAGGGCGCGTTCAATGCGGCCGGCGTGTTCGCGGCGATGATCGTGCTGGCGGTGGTCGCGCTTGCCGCCGACTACCTGCTGACCGCGGTGGAGAGTCGATTGTTGAAGTGGCGGCCGAGTTCGGTTTAAGCCACGGCAGCGCAGAGTCCACAAACAGTAGTTCGCTTCACCGATGCCGCTCAGTCTTCTGGACTGAGCGGCATTTTTATTTGCTAACGCACATCCTGTCTCCCGCCAGCAAACTGTTTTTCGCAATACGTTGGCCACCTCGCAACACTTTTCTCTTTCAATCCCCCACCAGAAGCCAACATCCGGCTGCCAGCCCGTTCCATGCGCTATGGCACGCTCGATGCATACCCACCGCGCAAGTCAGGCGATTGCCAACATCGATCGCGGATCGAAGCGAGGTGAGTCATGTCGAGTGCACAGAGTCAACGCCGGTCAACCAACGGGTACGGCGGCCCGTTCATGCGCGCCAACACCGCGAATCGCCGCGATCGTCATCATTCGAGCGGATTCGTGCTGTTCGGCTTGCACACCGCCGGTGTGATCGGCCGCGGACCGAAACGCCTCTGGCCGTATGTCTTGCCCTGGTTGTTCATCCTACTGACGATCGGTTCCATCTGCCTCGTCGTGCGCGGCGTGCTCACGCGTCAATTGCTGGTACCGCCGGTGGAGACACCGCAAACGCTGACCGAGCGCGGCTATACGGCGAACTTTCTCGCCGAGCGGATCATGTCGGCGATGAAGGAAATCGGCCAGGATGCCGAATCGATTCCGCACGACACGATGACCAGCAACGACGCGCAGCAGGACATCCAGATTCCGGGTCAGGAAATGTCGTATGCGACGACGGTGCGCTTCATCAAAGGCGTGCTCAAACGCGACGATGTCGCCGTGCACATCGGCATCACGAAGACGAATAGCAGCGCGGATTCATACGTCGCGCACGTGCAGATAGAACACGGACCGTTCAACGGCCGCGAAAGCACGGTGCCGTTCGAAGGGCGCGACCTCGAAAAGCTCGTGCACGACATCGCAGTCACGGCGATGCGCCTCGCCGAACCTAACATCCTCGCCAGTCATCTGTTCACGCAGGTGCAAAAGACCAAGTGCTCGCTCGCGCAATGCGACTATCGCGAGATCGTCGGGATCTATGACGAAGTTCTCGCGTTGCCCTCATCCGAGCAAGCCCAATGGGCAGTCGCGGGCAAGGCGTGGTTGCTCGACAGTCAGCAGCGCTCGACAGAAGCCGAGCAGCAGATCCGTGAAGCATTGACCCAATACAAGCACTCGGCGGTGCTGCGCGCGGGTCTCGGCATTGCGCTCGAACAGCAGAACCGCATCGACGATGCGCTAAAGGAACTGCGGGCCGGCGCGAAGGAAAAGTCGCGCACCGCTGAAAACCTGCGACTGCTCGGCGACGTGCTGTTGCATTCGAAGAAGCACGATCGCGAAGCACTCGAAGCATTCAGGCAGGCTGCCAAGATGAACCCCGACTCCGTCGACACGCTGCACGACTGGGCCGAGGCGCTCGTCAAAACCGGCCACGACGACGAAGCAATCGACAAGCTGTCGCACGCCGTCGCGTTGCGTCCCGATCTCGCCCCGTCCTATGTGGAATGGGGCCACGCGCTGGAACACAAAGGCGCGCTGCGCGAGGCCGCGCGCAAGTATGCACAGGCATTGCAGCGCGACGCCGGCACGTTGTCGGCGCGCGAACGCGAACTGGCGCTCTCGACGGACGCATCGCCCGACGAAGCCGACACCCGGACATCGAGGCCTGACCTGCGCGTCAAGCCCGTTTCGAATCCCATGACGTCGTACCCGCTTCGGGCATCGCTCGATACGGTACGCGACGCCGTAGGACGGGCGATGCGAGCGGCCTGAGCCGCGCGCATTCGCCATTTGAGTTGGCAACACAGCCGAACAGGAGACAGTTCGATGGACAGCTTCGAAGATGCATTCAAAGCCTTGATCGGAAACGAAGGCGGGTACAGCTTCAATCCGGCCGATCCAGGCGGCGAAACGATGTGGGGTGTGACAGCGCGCGTCGCGCGCAGTGAGGGCTATAACGGCCCGATGAAAGACCTGCCGCTCGATACCGCCCATCAGATCGCCAAGCGCAGGTACTGGGACCCGTTGCATCTCGACGAACTCGATCCGCGCGTGGCTTTCCAGATTTTCGATGCGAACTACAACGGCGGCCTCGTCGTGCTGTGGATGCAGAAAGCGTCCGGCGCCAGGGAAGACGGCAAGTTCGGCCCCGACACGCTCGATGCGGTCAAGAACGCCGATCCGATGAAGTTCGTGATGCGCTTCGCCGCGTATCGTCTGCGGTACCTGCGGAACCTGCATTCGTGGCCGAATTTCAGCCGCGGCTGGACCGAACGCATGGCAGCCAATCTTCTCCTGGGAGCAGCATGATGGACTGGTCTAAAGTTGCGAAGAATATCAACAGCACCGCCCCGCTTCTCGCCGGGCTCGTGGGTGGTCCGGTCGGCCTCGGCGTGACCGCTGCCGCCGCGATCATCTCGCACGCGCTCGGCACGCCGAGCGACCCGGCCTTCGTGGAACCCGCGTTGAACGACCCCGGCGCACTCGAAAAACTCCGCCAGGCCGAAAGCGCGAATTCTCTGCAATTGCAGCAGTTGATGGTGACGGCCGCGCAGTCGAGCCTCGCGCACGACGCCGACATGGCCCGCATCGCCTCGAGCGACACCGCGAATGCACGCGCGATGGGTGTCGCCAATCGCGACTGGGTCCCGAAGGTGCTCGCGATGGCGGTCACCACCGGCTTCTTCGGCATTTTGCTGCTGATGGCGTTCCAGCCTTTGCCGGGTAGCAACAAGGATCTCGTCAACGTGATCGTCGGCGCGTTGGGAACCGCGTGGATCAGCATCATCGGCTATTACTTCGGCACGTCGGTCGGCTCGATGCGCAAGACCGAGCTGCTCGCGAAGCCGAGCGTGCCGATCACGGCCGATAGCGCGTTGACGTTGCGCGAACCGGCGTCGCAGTCGGGAGCGCACGCGCCGGCGGCGGCCGCGCCGTCCGGCGACCACTTCCCATCGTTCGCGCCGGGCGGGCAAGGTCCGATCTTCTCGGGCGGCAGTTGAGTCGATGCTACGTTAAGCGAATCATGCACGCGACGAAGTACATTGACCGTCGCGTGCATGTCCGCCTCAAAGCAGGGCTCTTTCGCCAGCGCGCGTTTTGCGCTAAGTTGGCAACGCGAAGTCCATCCCGTCCCGAGTGGAGCGATAAAAGATGAGTGACGTCGAGCAGAACGCGCGGAACGATCCGATCGAACACGTCGTGCTACTGTTGATGGAGAATCACTCGTTCGACCAGATGCTCGGCTGCCTCGACGCCGTGCACGACAAACTGGACGGCGTGCGCAACGCGGCCGGCAAATCGAACGCCGACGGTCAAGGCCACACCTTCTATCCGCGTGAAACGCGCGAGCGGCAGATGAAGCACGATCCGAATCACGAGCACAAGGCCGTGATGGAACAGATCGCCGCCGACAACAGCGGTTTCGTGCGTACGTTCGTGAACGACTACCCGAAGAGCAGCCTCGCCGCGCGGCAAGACGTGATGGGCTATTACCCGCTCGGCTTTCTGCCCGCGCTGCACACGCTCGGTTCGCAATTCACCGTGTGCGACCGGTGGTTCTCGTCATTGCCGGGGCCGACGTGGCCCAACCGTTTTTTCGCGCTGACGGGTACGTCGAAAGGCGAGATCGGAATGCCTTCGGGACTCGACGGGCTCAATCCGCGCTGGTACACCGAGCAGGATCAGGACACGGTTTTCGATCGGCTGAACGCCGCGCGCAAAACGTGGAGCGTCTATTTCTACGACTTCCCCGCCTCGTTGCTTCTGAAGAACCAGCGACGCGCGGAAAACCTCACGAATTACCGCTCTTTCGATAAATTCTTCGAGGACGCAGCGGGACCCGCCGGTCAGTTTCCGCAATTCGTACTGATCGAGCCGAAGTACTTTGGCGAAGCGCAGAACGACGATCATCCGCCGCACAACATCATGAAGGCAGAGAAGCTGATCGCGGATACCTACAATGCGCTGCGCTCGAATCAGGCGCTGTGGGAGCGCACGTTACTGGTGGTCCTCTACGATGAGCACGGCGGTTTCTACGACCACGTATCGCCGCCGGCCGACGCGCTCGCGCCCGACGACCACACCGCGAGCTTCGATTTCAAACGACTCGGCGTACGTGTTCCCGCCATCCTGGTGTCACCGTGGTGCGAAGCCGGCGTGTGCAACGAACGATTCGATCATTGCAGCCTGCTGAAGTACCTGTGCGACAAGTGGCAAATGCCACCGCTCGGCAAGCGCACCGAGGCGTCCGCGAACCTCGGTGTGGCAATTCGCCGTGGCGGCGGCGCGCGCACCAATACGCCGCCGTTTATTCGCGTGCCCAATCAATCGCTGATTGCGCAGCACGTCGAACTGGAGCGCAAATCGTCGAATGGCAATCAGCATGGCCTGCATCATTTCGCCGACTATCTGCACGCGGAACTGGACCGGCTCGCCGCCGAGGCGGTCGAGGCGGCCGCGCAACTGGCGCGCACCGGTAACGCATGGGTGCGCTTCAAGAGCGCGTTGGGCTCGCTGATGATGAGTCTCGGCCAGTGGCTCAACAAGGACTTCTACGACGCACGCGACCAACGCGATGCACGCACGAGCCAGGCGTTCACGCGCTTGCGGCAATCGGTCCGTGAGGCGACGCCGGGCATCGCGCGAGACGATGCGGAAGAAACGGCCTCGTCCGTCAATCCGGTCTCGCAGAAATAGCACGCCGCAAAGCGGTGGTAGTGCGGAACGTTGCCGGATGCCAGAGTTCGTGAAATCGGGGACCGTGGATTTCTTCGACTATTTCAATAGTCTTGACGCAGTGGCCGGTTGGCAGTGACGGTATCAGTGAAGCCGACGGTGAATCGTGCCACAGAAACCGGGAATTTCGGTTCGGGACCGCCGCAGCGCAGCGCCGCCGGCTATTTTCCCGGCGACAAGCGTTATCGCGGACAACGGCCACTTTCGGTCGGTCGGCAGATCCGGATGAACGGCCGCTGCTGGCCCGGTTTCAGACTGCCATAAACGACAACCCGCGGTTTAATGCTGGTGAGCGAGTTATCACCGGACATCCTGACGGTTCGCCTTGTGCTGTCCGCAAGTCGATAGTCAGGGTTGGTTCTAGACCAAACAACGTCTTCACGATTACCATTCTCCACCGTCGCTGGAGGCAGGAAGGATCTGTAGTTAGCCCGTCCTGAACAATTCGTTTTGCCGACCACGGGCGTTACGGCAACCGTCCCCGCCGCCATGCCGCTACCAGACTTTTAATCTTCGCGGCTTCGGATATCACTGCCATCAGGTTCCCGGCTTGCTCGATTCATCGCTACCGTTTTTCCAGTTGCGTTACATTCACCATCAATACGACCTAGACTTTCCATTAACAATGGCTGACTTATTCCGCATTCGGAACGTCCTGATTCCGGCCGCTATCGGCTTAATCGTTTTCCTGGCGTTCACGGGCGGACACGGGCTGAATCCGCTTCGTGTGGACTGGATTATGTCGAGCGACGGTGACGCCCCGCAGCAATACGTCGGATGGAATTTTTTCCGTCATAGTCCGTATCTGCAATTCCCCTTAGGCCTGAATCCGGGGTACGGGGAAGTCATCGGTAGTTCGATCGTATTCTCGGATTCAATACCGTTGTTCGCAATCCTGTTCAAGCTGGTTCGCGGCGTCCTGCCGGACCAATTTCAATATTTTGGGCTATGGATCGCTGCCTGCTTTGCTTTACAGGCCGTTTTTGCCTGGGCGATCCTGTCGCTGCGCACCACGGACAACGTGATCAAAGCACTAGGTTGCGCACTTCTGACACTCTCTCCGCCTATGCTTTGGCGGCTTCACGGACATGAGGCCCTGATAGGGCATTGGCTGCTGCTTGCCGCGCTATATCTCTATCTGACCAACCGGGGCAGGATGTGGCACTGGATTCTGTTGATTTGCGTGACCGCATCGATTCACGCCTATTTGCTTGCCATGGTCGCAGGCATCTGGTTTGCCGATCGGGTACGCCTGCTTGCGCCCGGTAGCTCAAGATTGAAGCAATTGGCTGTCGAGCTTCCGTGTCTTGCCGTTGCGGTTTTGATCACGACCTGGTCGGTCGGCTATTACACGGTCAGAAGCGTCGTGTCGGGGGGATTCGGCACCTATCGCGTCACCCTGACCTCGCCGTTCCGGGCGGAGGCCATCTGGTCGATCTGGAGCAGCTATGGATTCCTCGGCGGAGATTACGAAGGTTTCTGCTACATCGGTGCTGGCGTCTTACTGCTTTTCGTGACGACGGCGGTCTTGATCATAAAACATCGCAAGAACGCGCCCATTGCCTGGGGCACGCACGCGTCACTGATTTTCGTGTGCGCGCTGTTTTATCTGTTCGCGCTGTCAAACCGGGTCTCTCTCGGCGGCCGCCATGAGCTGTTCCAGTACCCGATGCCGGCCTTCCTGACAGGATTCACGTCGACATTCCGCGCCTCGGGTCGCTTTATCTGGCCGGTTTTTTATGCGGCTATTGTCTTTCTGCTATTTCGCTTCATCAAACTCTCGCCCAGAAAATGGGTAGTTCCTCTTTTGTGTGTCTTCGTGGTCTTCCAGGCCACGGATCTGATCAAGGCGTCAAAGTATTTCAGAAGCCAATGGACGCAGCAGTGGACCCCGTCCCTCACGTCCGATTTCTGGAAAGAGGTGCCCCGGCAGTACAAGCGGATCGCGTTTGTCATGCCGCTAGATGGCGGCTACACCTATGTCCCGATTGCGTTCATGGCGTCTAATGCGAAGATGACGATCAACGGCGGCAATCTTGCGCGCGTCGATTTCGACAAGCTCGGCCAGGTGCAGGCGCAATTGCAGGATACGATCGAGCACGGTACTTATTCGCCCGACACGCTTTACGTGTTCCATACCCCGCAAAGCTGGGCGACAGCCAAGGCAAATTTCAAGGGCGATGGATTTGTCGGAACAGTCGACAACTATGACGTAATCGCACCGGGTTGGCATGGATGCACGACGTCGTGCGGTGCATTGGCGAACAAGTAATGTAAGTTCGTGAATTATCTTATAGGTACGGCTTGTCCATCTGAAATGTTCCCCGCGTCCCTGTTCCGGATGGTCATGCTGTACGCGTGAAACGTCGCGACGAGGGATTGGGGAGCACCCGCGACTAGCTGGTCCGTCCGGAACAATTCGTTTTGCCGACCACGGGCGTTACGGCGATGGGGTCACGGCAACGCTGCGGTTAATCAGGGCAGCGAGAATGAAGGCACAAAGAAGCCGCAGCTTCCTCAGGATCATCCGCAGGTTGTGACCGGCGCCGCACAACACCGCGTGCATCGCATCGCCGAGCGCGCCCTTGAGCCGGTTGCGATCGAGTTTTCCGTCTGTCTTCATATGGCCGATGGCTGGCCAGATTGCACTTCGCCGTCTGATCATCGCGCGTAGTCCGCGTGTGATGCCCCGCCGCAGGCCCGGGTGGTAAATCTTCACGTCGTCGACGGCGACACCCTTGTAACCGCGATCTACGATTGCCACCTCGGGCTTCGCCTCACTCAGGATCGAGGCCTGTTCCAGCGCTTCAGCCAGCGTATGACCGTCGTACGGATTGCCCGGCATCGAGCGCATGCCGATCGCCAGGCCCTCCTTGTGCGTTGTAGTTATGGACACTTTCACACCGAACTCGTATGGGATGAATATCTGGATGGAAACTACCGTGGCGTGCTGATTGTGTTCGACCGACTCTTTGGCACCTACATAGCTGAACAGCGCGACACGCCGTGCCGCTTTGGGCTGGTGCGACCGATGACGACATATATTCTGCTGACTATCGAGTTCGACCACTGGCGTGCATTGTGGCGCGATCTGCGAACGGCGCACTCTTTGCGCGAGGCGTGTGGCTATGTGTTCAAGCCGCCTGGTTGGCGGCCTGATGGCAGCGGGCAGACAACCGAAGACCTGAGGCGTGGTGCTAACCCGCAGCACTTCGCCGAGGGACCGCAATAACCGTCCGATATCAGCCGGAGAGCGGCCGCTTACGAAGGCGGATTCAACCGGTCGATGCAATAGTTCGATCGAATCGTTCAGCCGGTGTTTCGTAATCCAGGGTCTTTCGTGGTCGCTCGTTCAGCCTTCGTCCCACTCGTGTAGACTGCGCGGTTGTCCCAACAGATCGACCACCTCGACCCGGCTCTTCCTGCTGGGTCCGGCGTGTGTCAATGCCCGCGTTCGACGCGCCCCCGACAATGCTTGATGGTTTTGACCAGCTGGTAGCAGACCCGAGCGAGTACTCGATCGAGCCGCCAGCGGAAGAACAAATAAAACGGATGCATTTCTGGAACACCCCCTGATTGAAGCGGAAATCGAATTGCTGGTTGATTGCCTGATCGGCGACGCCGCGCCGGACGAGGCAATCGATGTCGCGTCGAATTCCCGATCCAGCGAATTCGACATCGCGACACGCGCGCTCGCCGTCGACGGCTGGTGTGTCGTGTCGAACTTTTTGTCACAGAGCCAGACGCAGGCCTTATCGACCGAATGCATGGCCATGCACGACGCACAGCTGCTGACACCAGCCCGTGTGGGGGCCAATCGCGCTGCCACACTTTTGCGCGGCGATAGCACGCACTGGTTCCAACCCGACGCGCTGAGCACGCGGCAGCAGGCGTTCGCCGATCGCATCGACGCGCTACGGAACGCGCTCAACCGCGACCTGTTTCTCGGTCTGGTCGATAGCGAATCACACTACGCGGTATATCCGCCAGGTGCCGGATACGCACGCCACCTCGACTGCCTGCGTAACAGCGACAGCCGCGTGATTTCCGCTGTGTTCTACCTCAACGAAGCGTGGCAGGACGCCGAGGGCGGCGCACTGCGGCTATACCTTGCCGATCAGTCTTATCACGACGTCTTTCCGCGCGCCGGAACGCTGCTCTTGTTTCTCTCGGCGGAGTTTGAACACGAGGTGCTGCCCGCCACGCGCGACCGCATGAGCATTGCATGCTGGATGAGGCAGAGGGTGTAAGCCGAACCGCGTGCGCATCTGTGGTTAACGATCCAGGATGGCGCCCTTTCGGATCAGCTTGACAATCAATTGCCGGATTTCGTTAGTGTCCAGTGCGGCATGGTGCCGATAGCATATGCGCGAAGCCAACGCCGAGTCACGACAATGTGGCCGAGCTCGGAAGCTCAATCAAGCCGTGAGCCCTCCTTTCGCCCCCGTCACGCTGGGTGCAGCAGACGCGGGAACAGAGCCCCCAAAAAATAGCTCAGTGTCGGAGATTTTCCTCGCAATCTTCCCAGTACCGAAGCGGGTCGCGATGTTGTGGATAGTGTAAGTTGAGCCACTCTGACAACCTGGCCCAATCGGGATGGTTGGTACCAGTTTGAGCCGACCAGATCGACGACCTCTCAAGTACTTGACCGTTCACGCGATCACGGACGAGCAAGCTGCCCAGTCCGCTTGAACTGTCCGTCTGTGACTCAACCAGATACCGCGGCAGAATCCTGAGCTCAGCATCCTCGGCCCACCCGTATAAGGCGCGGACCACGCCGGACGGATCGCGCAACTCTATGGGTCCGCTTTCCGGGCGAACGGCTGTCCAACCTTCAGGAAACTCAGTGACAACCTCGTTTTTACCTTCCCTTACCCACTTCGCGCGCCATGCCCTCGCCATCGACTCGCGCATGCGAGATACCGACTCGTAGGCAGCAGGCAACTCGATCGCCATCGGAAGAGTAATGAGGTTGTCTTTCCAGAGTTTGGCTTCGTCGTCGACGCGCTCGACCTCGTCGAACACCCCTGCATCGAATGGGTTCTCTGGCCGGCTCGATACTTTCACGTTCCCATTAGGCAGACCCTCGAAAAGGCGCTCAGCATCATGGCGGGTAAGTTTCGTCTTTCCTTTCTTCATTGGGCTCTCTGCAACAAGGTTGTCGCTAACGCGTAGGCCATAACGACCGAAATCGGGCGCCACTTCCTCTCACGCGCGTTTGAAGATGCTCACGATCCTATTCTGCGCTATTCGCATGTTACCGGCTTGCGCGGCGGCAATGGCGCGGCTTATGCCGCCGCTCCTGCCAAACATCAGACGGGTCGATCCTCGCACAGGATCAGAGGATGAGCGGACGGGCGTCTATCGACTTCTCGCGAAGTCTCCTTCTACCACAGCGGTTATCGAATGGAAGGAGGTGGCAGAATCCGGGCAACTGAACTGCCGTACACGACCCACTTGCGCCGCTCAGCCTAGGTTTGCGGATTCAACCGGTGGATGCAACAGTTTGTTGAAATCGTTTGGCAGGCGTTTCGTAGTTTAGGGTTTTTCGTGGACGCTCGTTTAGACGCCTGGCAACGGCGTTGAGTTTCGCCTGTGAATAGATCGAAAGATCAGGGCTCTGGCGTAACACTTCGTCCCCGAATACCGGTGAGCTAGATTGGGAGTCTTTGTGAATGACGAGGGTTGCCGATATCCCACGTTCGCGTGCGGGAGATTCGGTTTCGGGGTGACATTGGAGTGGGCGAGGTGGATCGTCGGCCTACGCCTTGTGGTCATCCTGTGCTGGCATCGCAGTGGGCGCGGGCAGCAAATTCCCGGTAACCAGTAGATGCAGGGTTCGAATTACAAGATACCCCACCGCCAAGTTCGCCAGCCCGAATGCGGGCAACGCGAGCCATGTGAGTGGCGCGCCAACCCCTTCGGTGGTTAGGCGCATGATCGACAGAGCGAGTGCAGTGATGCCGAAACTGAATGTCCAAAAGCTTGCGCTAAACGCTTGCTGCCCAAACCACGGAAGCAGGCGGCAAAGTACTGCCGCCTGAAAAATCCCGTAGCCGACAAGGCCCTGCGCGAGCAGGTCTGGCTTTTGTCCGTTAATCGACAGCCACGCGACGCAGCCGACAACTGACGGCGCCAACTGAATGCCGAGGGTCGCACGAATGGATAAGGCCAGCGGTGCAGTCGTATAGAGCCTGTGCAGCAGCACGGATTCGATGGCTAGCCATGCGAAGAAACCTGCACCGAAGAACAGTGCACCGAGTCCTTCATAGCCCAGAGCGCCGGATACGATTGACGCAACGAAATTCCCAGCAACCGTCGGGAGGTAGAGAACGGCTGTGGTCGCCTCCGGCGCGCGACTGCCCTGCCACAGCCATCCTGTCCGCCAAACGCCGAACGCGGCTCCGCCTGCCCATCCGACTGAGGCGAGAACCAGGGCGGCGACGCGGGAATAAGGAACCAGTGCCAAGGCAATCAGCAGGGTGGCGACAAACGCCAGGCCGACGAAGCAGCATGCGACCGGATGGCCGATTTCGGCAATCGCCGCGGTTCGGTGATAGATCCATTTGTGCGCATACGCGAGGACTAGCACGAGCCAAACCAGCCCAGCGAACGCCAGCACGATCTCGCCGACCGTAGCGGGCAGAGGCCACAACTTCAACGCTTCGCGCCAGTCACTGCCGAGCCCGGCAAGACCCAGAACGATCCCAAAGAACGACGCGGGTAACGGAGCAGCGGGCGTTTTCATTGATGTAACCTCTGTAGCTACGGCCGAAAACGGCGGACACCTACCTCCGCGAAGTCATCACTAGAATCGCTGGTTAGCGCGGCGATCTCATACCTTGTCAAATCCGACCGGTGTTGTCGGTAGGGTATCAGTAAAAACGTTCTTCATTCAATGCACGGGGTTGCCGCCCCGGTTTCATCGGGTAAAGTTTCACGTCACGGATGTCGGTGTATGACTGCTCCCCTACGCAGGGCAAACTTTGCGAGTGTCTGCTATCAAGACCGGTGAGCGGCCGGTGTGGGTCGGCAAGGAGCATTCAACTCCCTCGTAAGCGGCCGTCCGCTGCCGACAAGTTTGACCGGTAGCTGAATGACTGCTGTGGCCGATGACCCGACTCACGAAACAGAAGAAGGGACGGCCGTTGTACTTCGGAAGCGGCCGTTGCGGTGGCAATAGTCCGAACGGCGGTTCAGGGTCGACCTCTGCCCGACGCGGACTGATGAATGGCGGCTCACTCGGCGTGTTAAACGTCGGACTGGGTTCGGCCACAAGCCGCCGTTGGTCGATGCCTCGATATACACGTTCAGGCGTATCTTCAAGCCAGCAAACGGACTTTCGAGCGTTGAGTCCATCTGTCGCGAGACCGGCCTTTGCGGCCGTTGGCGCCCCGTCCGATCGCAACCTGTCCAATGGCTGCTCCCGAAAACTCGGAGGACTGAGGTCGAACTGTTTTCGACCGTTCGAGACTACCGTAACCGGGGCTCGTTTCTCGATACCTGGCATACACTCGTTCGGCGATAGCTCACGATTATTCGTCGCGCACCTCTTGGTGAGCCGCCTGCCTGGCTGTCGGCCACACCCGCTCCTCAAATTGATCAGATGGAACCGGCTCCGAATACAAAAAGCCTTGCGCAAAGTCACAACCCACGGCGGCGAGAAAATCACGTTGATCCGTCGTCTCGACCCCCTCGGCAATAACCTGCAATCCCAACTTGTGAGCGAGCATGACCATTGCTTCGCAGAGCGCCTGATTGCCGCCGTCGAAACCGAGGTTCTGTACGAATGAACGGTCGATCTTGAGATAATCGATGTCGAAGCGCTTCAGATAGGCTAAGGACGAGTAACCGGTCCCGAAGTCGTCGATCGAAATCCCGATTCCTGCCTCGCGGAAACTCAGCAACTTCTCGTTCAATTCGGCGTCCAGTAACAGCCCTTCGGTTATTTCAATTGCCACGCTCTGTCTAGGCATGCCTTGCCGAATGAGGTATTCCGACCATTGGATACACACCAGATTGTCCTGGCGAATCTGCACCGGTGAAATGTTGACACTGATCTGAAACGATGGATGGAATCGTCGGCGCCATTGACGCGCCTGGCGCACGGCCTGTTTGAACACCCAATCGCCGATCGGAACGATGAGCCCCGTGTCTTCGGCCAATGCGATGAAATCCACTGGACTGATCGTGCCGCGCACCGGGTGTAGCCAGCGAATTAGCGCTTCAGCTTTGTAAATTTCGCCAGTCGCCAGATTGACGATAGGCTGGTAATAAACACGGAACTGTTCGGCTTGCAGGGCGGTACGTAGATCGCTCGTGAGACGCCGGCGCTTTTCTGCCGCCACTTGCAACTCGGGCGTAAAGTAGTGGAAACGGTTGCGCCCCGCGGCTTTGGCCGCGTACATGGCCTGGTCGGCATTCTTGAAGAGAACATCCAGTTCTGTCCCGTCGTCAGGGTAAAGCGTAACTCCTACACTCGCAGAAATGAAAGCCTCGTCCGGACCAAGCTTGAAGGGTTGGGCCAGCGTGGCGATGATCGTCTTCGCGATCTGTTCGATGCTCCCGGTGTCGTCCAACTCGGGCAGAATCACTGTGAACTCGTCACCGCCAAGTCGAGCGACCGTGTCGAATTCACGCACACACGAGGTAATGCGCCTCGCGGCCTCGATCAGCAGGATGTCGCCCATATCGTGTCCGAGCGAGTCGTTGACCTCCTTGAAGCGGTCGAGATCGATCAGCATCAAGGCCATCGGCCGCCCGGAGCGATGGGACACGCCGGCTTCATGCTCGAGACGGGCATGAAACATCTGGCGGTTCGGGAGATGGGTCAGCGCATCGTAATTAGCCTGTTTCCATATCGTTGCCTCGAATGCCATCCGGTCCGACAAATCACGACCGACCGCCAACACGGAGTTCACCTCGCCCGACGCGTCGATCTCTGGAGTGAGCCTGATATGGCTGCACTGTTCCTGTCCGTCCTTACTGAGCCATCTCAGTTCGAATTGGCGACTTTTCCCGGTTGTAATGGTTTCGCTGATCTTCTTCTCGTAAGCCAGCGCGTTAGCACCGCCCGGTATCTCTGAGGGCCGTTTGCCGAGCGATTCGCGAAGGCTGCGGGCCGCCGAGACACAGAAAGCCGGATTGGCGTAGGTGCGGCGCAGCTCCCGGTCGTAGCGCGTGATCGTGTCAGGTGAATTCTCGATCAACGTGCGCGACTCCTGCTCTTTGGCGACGAGCTCGGCCGTTCGCTCGATGACCGTCTGCTCCAGGGTAGCGTTGATCTCGTTGATCTTCTGGATCTTCTGCCCGATCGCCGCACTCATTCGTTCGAACCTGTGCGCCAATCTGCCCAATTCATCCTTTACGCCAATCTCACTGCGCGCGTCCACCGATGCCTCCGCCTCTGCGCCTGCATCGCTACCGGTGTCGTCCATCCTTCGCACCAGATCTTTGAGCGGTACAGAGATGCTGTGTGAAATGAAGTTGGCGAGGAAGATCGAAAGCAGAAACCCCGAAATGCCCACCAGTATGATCTGATCGCGGACGGACTGTGCCTCCGCCGTCAACTTCTTCTCCGGGATCGTACTGACCACAAACCATTTTGTGCCGGCGATACCCGTGTATGCAGCGAGATATCGGTCGGGCGGTTTCAAAGGTGAAGCGCAACACAGGGCTTAATGAACGGAAGTATCAGGTCGGGAGGCAAGTTCAAGCATGCTGGCGAAGACTTCGAAC
>NZ_JACHDL010000034.1:0-73747 GCF_014201055.1 Paraburkholderia sp. CI2 | reverse complement strand
TTTGCGGTTTTAGCTGTCTTCTTTGCCTACTTTCTTTGCAGCAGCAAAGAAAGTAGGTGCCGCCCCGCACAGGGGCAACGCTAATAGACCGATAAGACAACAAGGAAAGGCCAACACCGCAAAGAACAAAGACAAAAAAAGGCCTCCCCCCGCCCAGGGGCAAAATCAAAACCTCATCATCAACTTCAACACCGCGTTCACGCGTCTACCGTACGGTGGCGAAATCAACCCGCGCGCATTCAAGCGCGCCTGCATGAGCACGGGCTTCATCTTGGAAAAAGTAACGAACCCCTCGTACCCGTGGTACGCCCCCATCCCACTCGCCCCGACCCCGCCGAACGGCAAACTCTCACATGCCAGATGCATCAGCGTCTCGTTAACGGCCATGCCGCCGGCGATCGTTTCATGCGTGACACGCTCAACCGTCCGCGCATCGTCGGCATAGAGATAAAGCGCCAGCGGCCGCGGCCGCGCATTGATCCACGCGATCGCGTCGTCGAGCGTGTCGTACGGCACGAGCGGCAACAGCGGCCCGAAAATCTCCTCCTGCATCAGCGCGCATTCGTCCGGCGCGCCAGTCACGGCGATCAGCGGAAAGCGCCGGCTCCCGGCATCGGGCGTCGCGTTGGTCAGCGCATGCAATTGCGCGCCCGCAGCCCGCGCTTCGTGGGCGAGACGTTCGAGCCGCTCGAAGTGCCGCGAAGAAATGATCGACGTGTAATCCGGGTTCTGCGCGAAGTCCGGATACATCCTCGCCATCCGCACGCGCGCCCGTTCGATGAACGCCTGCTCCTTGCCGCGCGGCACCAGCACGTAGTCGGGCGCCACACAGGTCTGCCCCGCGTTCAGCGTCTTGCCGGCGATCAGATTGTCGACCGCGTTGTCGAAACGCGCATGCGCGCCGATCAGCGCCGGCGACTTGCCGCCGAGTTCGAGCGTGACCGGCGTCAGATGCTCGGCCGCCGCGCGCATCACTTCGTGACCGACCTTCGTCGAGCCGGTGAACAGCAGATGATCGAACGGCAGCGCGCTGAACGCGGCCGCGAGCGCAGCATCGCCGTTGACGACCGCGACGTGAGTGCGCGCGAACGTCTGACCGATCAGCAGCTCGAATAGCGCCGAGGTGCGCGGCGTCAGTTCGGACATCTTGATGATCGCGCGATTGCCCGCTGTCAGCGCGCTGATCAACGGGCCGACCGCGAGCAGCACCGGATAATTCCACGGCACGATGATGCCGACCACGCCGAGCGGCTGCGGCACCACCTTCGCGCGCGCCGGCAGCAGCCACTTGTTGGTGCGGCGGCGCTGCGCTTTCATCCAGCGCTTGCCGTGACGCAGCGCGGCGTCGATCTCTTCCTTCACGAGCAGGAATTCGGCGAGCAGCACCTCTTCCTTCGCGCGATTGCCGAAGTCCGCGTGCATCGCGTCGGCAAGCGCGTCGCGATTGTCGAGCATCAGCTTGCGCAGCGCACGCAGATGCGTCGCGCGCGTGTCCCACGACGGATACGGCGCGCGCAGATACGCATGACGTTGATCGCGCAACAGTGCTTGGAGCGCGGCGACCTCCGGCACATCGTTCTTCATGTGAGTCCACTCCCAGACGGATGACCGTGCGCGTCGAGCGCACTTATATTGGTTTGAGGTTGAGTCGGAGTTGCGAGCGGTGCGCTCGGGGTTTGCGTGCCCGCCGCGTTTACCCGGGAAAGGCGCGCTCGACGATCGCCGCGTGATCGAACGTGGCCGGCAGCGTGCCGTACACGCGGCCGCTTTCGCCGCAGCCGTCGGCGAGACGCGTCGCGATGAACGCGTCGGCGACCCCGGCGGGCGCGTGCTGCGCGAGCAGCGTCGCCTGCGCGATCAGCACGATCTGCTGCGCGATACGTCGAGCCGACGCCTCGCGCGGTTCGGCCGGTCCGTTCAGTGTCGCGGCGAGACGCGCGAGCGCCGCGCCCAGCGCCGGATGCGCGCGCGCGACGTCCTGCCAGGCGGCGAACAGCGCTTGCGCGGCCTGCGGCTCGCGCTCCATCGCGCGCAGCACGTCGAGGCACATCACGTTGCCCGAGCCTTCCCAGATCGAGTTGACCGGCGCCTCGCGATAGAAGCGCGCCATCGGCCCGGTTTCGACGTAGCCGTTGCCGCCCCAGACTTCCATCGCCTCGCCGGTGAATTCGAGCGCGCGCTTGCAGACCCAGTACTTCGCGGCAGGCGTAACGATGCGCCGCCAGGCGCGTTCGGCCGATGAAGCCGACGACGCGTCGGCGGATTCCTCGAACGCGCGCGCGAGACGCATGAACAGCACCGTAGCCGCTTCGGATTCGAGCGCGAGATCGGCGAGCACGTTGCGCATCAGCGGCTGCTCGGCAAGGTGCCGGCCGAACGCGCTGCGATGCCGCGCATGATGGACCGCCTGCACGAGCGCGGCACGCATCAGCGCGGCGCTGCCGATCACGCAGTCGAGCCGCGTGTAGCTCGCCATTTCGATGATGGTCGGCACGCCGCGTCCTTCGTCGCCGATCATCACACCGTACGCGTCGAGAAATTCGACTTCGCTGCTTGCGTTGGAGCGATTGCCGAGCTTGTCCTTCAGACGCTGGATCTGCACCGCGTTCTTGCTGCCGTCCGGCGCGAAGCGCGGCACGAAAAAGCACGACAGCCCCTCGTGCGTGTCGGTGCGCGCGAGCACCAGATGCGCGTCGCACTGCGGCGCCGAGAAGAACCATTTATGACCGACGAGCCGGTAGGCGCCGCCGCGTCCGCCGGCACCGTCGAACGCATGGGCGCGCGTGCGGTTGCTGCGCACGTCGGAGCCGCCCTGTTTCTCGGTCATGCCCATGCCGATCATCGCCGAGCGCTTTTGCGTGAGCGGCACGTCGCGCGGATCGTGCTCGCGTGTGTACAACTGGTCGCGCAGCGTATCGAACAACGTGGATTCGCGCTGCAACACTGGAATGCTCGCGAATGTCATCGTCAGTGGGCACAGCGAGCCGGATTCGATCTGCGCATGCATGAAGTAGCCGGCGCAGCGCGCAGCCATCGCGCCGCTTCGCGGCTCGGCGAACGGAAGCGCGTGTAGCCCTTCGCGGCGCAGCAGCGCGAGCAGTTCATGCCACGCGGGATGGAACTCGAGCGCGTCGATGCGCTCGCCGCGCGGACTATGCGTGACCAGCTCCGGCGTATGGCGGTTGGCGAGCTCCGCGAGCGCGAGCGTGTCGGGCGTCGTCAGCGTCGCGCCGTGTCGCAGCAGCGCCTCGCGATGCCAGCTCGCGCCGTCGCGATCGACGGCCGCGCTCAAAGCGGCGTCGCTCGCGAACAGGTTGTAGTCCGCGAGCGGCGGTGCCTGATTCGTCACCTCGTGAGTCTGGCCGAAGCCGTGCCGTTCCATCTGCTGTCTCCGTGCTTTCGCTATTGTGCGCCGCTTCGCCGACGGCATCCCCGATGCGCTTTGTCGCATCTGTTCGAGCGCCGCGCGTGATGCCGCATGCCGGAAGGAGGGCGCGCGTCGCGCCATGTTTGGAAGCCGCGCGCGGGCCGTACGCGCCTTTCATCATAGGGGCGCGTTGCCGCCGGCGTTTAGAGGAATCGTTCTGTCAGGGAGCCGCCGCAGCCCCAATACGCTCCCTACAATGCGCAGAAAACACACGTAGACAAGTGTGCACGAGACAGGGTCCGCGAGCAACGCGGACCATCAGGAGGAGCGCATGCAATACGACTACATCGTCGTCGGTGCGGGCTCGGGCGGCTGCACGCTCGCGAGCCGTCTCGCGGATAGCTGTCCCGACGCGACCATCGCGCTGATCGAGGCCGGTCCGCATACCGGGCGTAATCTGTTGGTGGACATGCCGGTCGGCGTCGCGGCCGTGGTGCCGAATAGACTGAAGACCAACTACGGCTACCTGACCACGCCGCAGCCGGGGCTCGCCGGTCGCCAGGGCTATCAGCCGCGCGGACGCGGTTTCGGCGGATCGAGCGCGATCAACGCGATGATCTACACGCGCGGCCATCCGCTCGATTACGACGAGTGGGCGCGGCTCGGCTGCGACGGCTGGTCGTGGGCCGAGGTGCTGCCGTATTTCCGCCGCGCCGAACACAACGAGCGCGGGGCCGATGCGTGGCATGGCGAGGCCGGTCCGCTGACCGTGTCCGATCTGCGCTTCAGGAATCCGTTTTCCAGGCGCTTCGTGCAGGCCGCGCTCGAAGCGGGCTACAAAGCGAACGACGACTTCAACGGCGCGGACCAGGAAGGCATCGGCTTCTATCAGGTCACGCAACGTGACGGGCGCCGTTGCAGCGTCGCGCGCGCGTACATCTACGACCGGCCGCGCGCGAACCTGCACACGATGGCCGACGCGACCGTGCTGCGCGTCGTGTTCGACGGCAAGCGCGCGAGCGGCGTCGAAATCGTGCGCGGCGGCCGCGCCGAAACGCTCGCGGCGCGCGCCGAGGTCGTGCTCGCCGCTGGGGCGTTCAACTCGCCGCAACTGTTGATGTGCTCGGGCATCGGGCCGGCCGCGCATCTGCGCTCGCTCGGCATCGACGTGCTTCACGATGCGCCCGAGGTCGGCCAGAACCTGATCGATCACATCGATTTCACGATCAACAAACGCGTGAGGTCGATCGAGCCCACCGGTTTCTCGGTGCGCGGCATCGCGCGGATGCTGCCGCAATTCGTGACCTTCATGCGACACGGGCGCGGCATGCTGACGAGCAACGTCGCCGAGGCGGGCGGTTTTCTGAAGAGCCGGCCGACGCTCGCGCGGCCCGATCTGCAACTGCATTTCTGCGCGGCGATCGTCGACGATCACAACCGCCATATGCACTGGGGCCACGGCTATTCGCTGCATGTATGCGTGCTGCGTCCGCATAGCCGCGGCACCGTGACGCTCGCAAGCGCCGATGCGCGTGTCGCGCCGCTGATCGATCCGCGCTTTCTGAGCGATGCGCGCGATCTCGATCTGCTCGTCGAGGGCGCGAAGATGGCGCGGCGCATTCTCGGCGCGCCGTCGCTCGCGCTGCACGGCGGCGAGGAGTTGTACACGCGGCCGGGGCAATCGGATGCGGAACTGCGCCAGACGATCGCCGAGCGCGCGGACACGATCTATCACCCGGTCGCGACCTGCCGGATGGGCGGCGACGCGCGCTCGGTCGTCGATCCGCAATTGCGCGTGCGCGGCGTGACGGGGTTGAGGATCGTCGATGCGTCGGTCATGCCGACCCTGATCGGCGGCAACACCAATTCGCCGACGGTGATGATCGGTGAACGGGCGGCGGAGTTGATCGCGACGAGCCGGCGAGACGGAGCGGGGAGGTCGGCGACGGTGACGCCCCCGAACCCAGGTGACATGCCGGCGCAGGCGGTTTGATCGCCGTTTGCAAGGAGGTCGGCAAACGCGAGCGGCGTAACGCGGCCGGACGCCGCCCGTCACTCGCCTGAGGGTGGCAGAGCTCCTTGCGGCGCTGTGATTCCGTTAAAGCCGATCCCCGGTCCGAATATGAAATCGTCGCTGACGTGTGTCGGCAGCGTTTCGCGCGCGACGTCGAGCCACGCGCGCGCCGCGTGCGACAGATAGCCGTTGCGGCGCCAGCCGATCGCCATCTCCCACGGGATCTCCGGTTCGACGACCGGGCGGCAGGTGAACTGCGCGGGGTTGAGCCGCCGGCAATAGGGCGCGGGCAGCAGCGCGATGCCGACGCCGGCCAGCACCAGCGCCGCCATGAAGTCCCAATGCCCGCTGCGCCCGACGATCGCGGGCGAAAATCCCGCCGCGCGGCACGCGTTCAGCACGACGTCGTTCAGCGCGAGGCTTTCGCCGTAAAACACGAACGGCTCATCGGCGAGTTGGGCGAGCGGCACCTCGTTCAACGCATCCCAGCGCGAGCCGGCGCGCGCGACGAGCCACAACAGCTCGTGCGACATCGGCAGCACGTCGATGTTGTCGGGGTCGACCGGCTGCAGCACACCGCCCAGTTCCAGTTCACCGTTGATCAGCGCGGCTTCGATCGCGCGCGAGCCCTGCTCGAACAGCTTCAGCTCGATCTTCGGATAGCGCTGGCGGAACGCGGCGATTGCGGGTGTGAAGAGCGCACCGCCCATCGGCGGAATGCCGATTGCCAGTTCACCGCGCCCGAGCGTGTCGAGATCGTTCAGCTCGGCCTGCAGTTGCGCGTGCGCGGCGAGCACGTCCTGGCCGCGCTGATAGACGATCCGGCCCACGTCGGTGAGAACCATCTGGCGGCCGTCGCGCAGCAGCAGCGGCGAGCCGATTTCGTCTTCCAGCGACTTGACCATCTTGCTGATGGTCGGCTGCGTGACGAACATCTGCTCAGCGGCGACGGTGAAGCTTTGCTGACGGACCACTTCGACGAAATAGCGCAGCGCGCGGAGTTCCATGAGCGTGGTCTCCAGAATTCCAGTTTGGAATGATTTCGATGATTGTAAGTCATTTTGTTTATGGCGCGGCGAGGCCCATACTGAGTGCCTTCCACGCCAGCCAGGGGATGTCATGTCCGCGCCAGTTTTCGCCCGTTCCGTGCGTCCCGCCGGTGGCGGCTCAAGTGGGGACGCGGGTGGCTTCGGCCGTGTCGCACGCATCGCCGCGCAAAGCGCCGCGATCGCGGCGCTGTGGATCGGCGCCGATTTCATCGTGCGGCGGCTGCATCTGCCGGTGCCGGGCGGCGTGGTCGGCCTCGTCGTGCTGCTCGCGCTGCTGTTCTGTGGCGGTATCGCGCCGCGCTGGGTCAAGGCGGGCGCGGACTGGCTGCTGTCCGACATGCTGCTGTTCTTCATTCCGGCGGCGGTCGCCGCCGTGCAATACGGCGGCCTGTTCCGCGCGGACGGCTGGCGCCTCGCGCTGGTGGTGATCGCCGGCACCCTGATGGTGATGGTCGCGGTGGCGTTCGCTGTCGATCAGGCCGCGCGCGTCGAACGGCGTTTCGCGCTGCGCCACGTGCTGGTTGCGCGTAAGGCAGGCAGTCTGTCGCGCGAGCGCCGATGAACCCGCTCCCGTTCGCTTCGCTGTTGGCCGACGACGCCTCGCGCCTGATCGCGGCCGGCTGCCTCGTGCTGACGATCGCGCTGTACTTCGCGTCGAAGGCGCTGTATGCGCGCGTGCGCTCGCCGTGGCTCACGCCGATGCTGACGGTGCCGGCCGCGCTCGTCGCGATCGTCGTACTCGCGCACATTCCGTATTCGCTTTACTTCGAGGACACGCGCTGGCTGATGTGGCTGCTCGGCCCCGCGACGGTCGCGTTCGCCGTGCCGATCTACGAGTACCGCGCACTGTTGAAGCGCCACTGGATCTCGCTGTCCGTCGGCGTGACGGCGGGCATTCTGGTCGGCGTCGGCGGCTCGCTGATGCTCGCGAAGCTGCTGCACCTGTCGCCGGACTTGCAGCGCAGCCTGATGACGCGTTCGGTGTCGACGCCATTCGCGCTCGCGGTGTCCGACAGGATTCACGCGCCGAAGGACCTGACCGCGCTGTTCGTGATCGCGACCGGCGTCTGCGGCATGCTGTTCGGCGAAATCGTGCTCGCGTTCGTGCCGCTGCGCACGCGGCTCGCGCGCGGCGCGCTGTTCGGTGCGGCCGCGCACGGCGTCGGCACCGCGAAGGCGCGCGAGCTCGGCAGCGAGGAGGGCGTAGTGTCCAGCCTGACGATGATGATCGCCGGTGTCGCCATGGTGCTGCTCGCGCCGATGCTGGGGCTGCTGCCGATCTGAAGTGGCGCGCGCCACGCCATCCGGCACGCGCCGAAGTCATCTCGATTTGCTACAATCGCCGTTCGTCTTCGAGGAGCGTTGCGACGGGTACCGCGAATCCGCATTCGCCGGCCGCCCGCCAGGCTCGAAGGCTTCAATTGGCAGCATGGAATGCGCATCGCGCGAATCCGAACGCTGCCTCAAACCGCGCTCACGTCACATTTCTAGTCATTTTCTTAGAAAGGAGGGCGTGATGAACGCCGCAGTCATCGATTCCCAGAAGCAGGATTACGTTGTCGCCGACATGTCGCTCGCCGCTTGGGGCCGCAAGGAACTCACGATCGCCGAGACCGAAATGCCCGGCCTCATGCAGACCCGTGAAGAGTACAAGGCGCAGCAGCCGCTGAAGGGCGCGCGCGTCGCCGGCTCGCTGCACATGACGATCCAGACCGGCGTGCTGATCGAGACGCTGACCGCGCTCGGCGCGGACGTACGCTGGGCCTCGTGCAACATCTTCTCGACTCAGGACCATGCCGCCGCTGCAATCGCGCAGGCCGGCACGCCGGTGTTCGCGTTCAAGGGCGAATCGCTCGATGAATACTGGGAGTTCTCGCACCGCATTTTCGAATGGCCGAACGGCGAGTTCGCCAACATGATCCTCGACGACGGCGGCGACGCGACGCTGCTGCTGATCCTCGGTTCGAAGGCCGAAAAAGACCGCTCGGTGATCGCCAGACCGACCAACGAAGAAGAAGTCGCGCTGTACAAGTCGATCGCCGCGCACCTCGAGATCGACCCGACGTGGTACTCGAAGCGCCTCGCGGCGATCAAGGGCGTCACCGAAGAAACCACCACCGGCGTGCACCGTCTGTACCAGATGGAAAAGGAAGGCCGCCTGCCGTTCCCGGCCATCAACGTCAACGACTCGGTCACGAAGTCGAAGTTCGACAACCTGTATGGCTGCCGCGAGTCGCTCGTCGACGGCATCAAGCGCGCGACCGACGTGATGATCGCGGGCAAGATCGCGGTCGTGGCCGGTTACGGCGACGTGGGCAAGGGCTGCGCGCAATCGCTGCGCGGTCTGGGCGCGACCGTGTGGGTCACCGAAATCGATCCGATCTGCGCGCTGCAAGCGGCGATGGAAGGCTACCGCGTCGTGACGATGGAGTACGCGGCCGACAAGGCCGACATCTTCGTGACCGCGACCGGCAACTACCACGTGATCAACCACGATCACATGAAGGCGATGCGTCATAACGCGATCGTCTGCAACATCGGCCACTTCGACTCGGAAATCGACGTCGCGTCGACCCGTCAGTACCAGTGGGAAAACATCAAGCCGCAAGTCGACCACATCATTTTCCCGGACGGCAAGCGCGTGATCCTGCTGGCCGAAGGCCGCCTCGTGAACCTCGGCTGCGCGACGGGCCATCCGTCGTTCGTGATGTCGAACTCGTTCACGAACCAGACGCTCGCGCAGATCGAACTGTTCACGCAGGGCGCGAAGTACGAAAACAAGGTGTACGTGCTGCCGAAGCATCTCGACGAGAAGGTCGCGCGTCTGCATCTGGCGCGCATCGGCGCGAACCTGACCGTGCTGTCCGACGCGCAGGCCGGCTACATCGGCGTCGACAAGAGCGGTCCGTTCAAGCCGAACCACTACCGCTATTAAGCACGCGGCCGTCCGCGGCTCGATGCGCGCGTTCGCGCGCCCGGCCACGCGGGCGGCGGTAAAAGCTTGACGGTCCGATCTCGGGGCGGCGCGCAATGCGCCGCTTTGTTCGCCAGCGCGGCTTTTCGTTTGCTGGACATCTTCTCCGCACAGGTGCTTACAAGGAGTTCTACATGACCGTGCTGCTGACCTGGCTCATCAACGCGCTCGCGCTGCTGATCATCACCTACATCGTTCCGTCGATCCATATCCGTAGCTTCGGTACCGCGCTGATCGTCGCGATCGTGCTCGGCCTCATCAATACGCTGCTGCGGCCGCTGCTGATCCTGCTGACGCTGCCCGTCACGATC
Source organism: Paraburkholderia sp. CI2 (assembly GCF_014201055.1). Taxonomy (NCBI): domain Bacteria; kingdom Pseudomonadati; phylum Pseudomonadota; class Betaproteobacteria; order Burkholderiales; family Burkholderiaceae; genus Paraburkholderia; species Paraburkholderia sp. CI2. The sequence continues at coordinate 64,032 of NZ_JACHDL010000034.1, read as the reverse complement.
CTCACGCTCGGACTCTTCATTCTGGTCGTCAATGCGCTGTGCTTCTGGCTGTGCGCGTCGCTGCTGAAGGGCTTCGAGGTGTCGGGCTTCTGGTCGGCGTTCTTCGGCTCGATCCTGTACAGCATCGTGTCGTGGCTACTGTCCGCGCTCATTTTCGGCAACCGCAGTCTCGGTTGACCTTTTTGACTATGAATCCGATCGAACTCTCATTCGAATTCTTCCCGCCGAAAACGCAGGAAGGCATCGACAAACTGCGCGCGACGCGCGCGGAACTCGTGTCGCTCAAACCGAAGTTCGTGTCCGTCACGTTCGGCGCCGGCGGCTCGACCCAGCAAGGCACGCTCGATACCGTCGTCGACATGGCGAAGGAAGGGCTCGAGGCGGCGCCGCATCTGTCGTGCATCGGCTCGTCGAAGGACAGCCTGCGCGCGATCCTCAACGAGTACCGCGCGTACGGCATCCGCCATATCGTCGCGCTGCGCGGCGATCTGCCCTCGGGCATGGGCGCGGTCGGCGAGCTGCGCTATGCGTCGGAGCTCGTCAGCTTCATCCGTGCCGAGTTCGGCGACTGGTTCTGGATCGAGGTGGCGGGTTATCCGGAATACCATCCGCAGTCGCGCTCGCCGCGTCACGATCTCGAAAACTTCGCGCACAAGGTGAAAGCCGGCGCGAACTCGGCGATCACGCAGTACTTCTTCAACGCGGACGCGTACTTCCGTTTCGTCGACGATGCACGCCAGCTCGGCGTCGACGTGCCGATCGTGCCCGGCATCATGCCGATCACGAACTTCTCGCAGCTGATGCGCTTCTCCGAAATGTGCGGCGCCGAAGTGCCGCGCTGGATCGCGCGCCGGCTAGAGAGCTTCGGCGACGACCGCGAGTCGATCCGCGCGTTCGGGCTCGACGTGGTGACGGCTCTGTGTCAACGGCTCCTCGACGCGAAAGTGCCGGGTCTGCACTTCTATACGCTGAACGCGGCCGCGTCGACCAAGGCGATCTGCGAACGGCTCGCCGTGTAACCGGCACGCCCGCCAAGCCGCGCGGCCGTGACGGCCGCGCGGCTTCTTCCAGTCTGGAATGTGTCTCGAACTCGTCCTGGATAGCGTGGTAAGTCCCTGTTGAAGCGCATTTTTGGGCTGTCTATCATCGAAACGCAGCCAACCCGGCTGCTGTGCGGAGGACGATATGACAGTGACAAGAAAGACTGCGGCACACCGGCTGTTCGCGCTTCACCAGTTCTGCCTGCCGGCGCTCGCCGCGCTCGCGGTCGCCACGAGCGGCCTCGCGCCCGCCGCGTCGCAGGCGGCCACGCTGCCCGACAAGACGCTGGTGTTCTGCTCCGAAGGCAGCCCGGCGGGTTTCGATACCGCGCAATACACGACCAGCGTCGAATTCAGCGCCGGCTCGTACACGGTCTATAACCGGCTCGTCGAATTTGCGCACGGCAGCACGGACATCGAGCCAGGACTCGCCGAAAAGTGGGACGTGTCGCCCGACGGCCTCACCTATACGTTCCATCTGCGCCACGGCGTCAAATTCCAGACCACGTCGTACTTCAAGCCGACCCGCGAATTCAACGCGGACGACGTCGTGTTCACCTACGAACGCATGCTCGATCCCGAGAACCCGTTCCGCAAGGCGTATCCGGTCAATTTCCCGTATTTCAACGACCTCGGTCTCGCGAAGAACATCGCCAAAATCGAGAAGGTCGATCCGTACACGGTGCGCTTCACGCTGAAGGAAGTCGACGCGCCGTTCCTGCAGCAGATCGCGATGCCGTTCGCGTCGATCCTGTCGGCTGAATACACCGATCAGCTGCTGAAGGCGGGCAAGGCGTCCGACATCAACCAGTACCCGGTCGGCACCGGTCCGTTCATCTTCCGCAGCTATACGAAGGACGACACGATCCGCTTCGACGGCAATCCCGACTACTGGAAGCCGGGCGTCGCGAAGCTCGGCAAGCTGATCTTCGCGATCACGGTCGATCCGGCCGTGCGCCTGCAAAAGTTGAAGCGCGGCGAATGCCAGGTGATGTCCTATCCGCGCCCGGCCGACATCCCCACCGTGAAGGCCGATGCGTCGCTCGCGATGCCAAGCGAAGTGGGCTTCAACCTCGGCTATATCGCGTACAACACGACCAAAAAGCCGCTCGACAACGTGCTCGTGCGCCGCGCGCTCGACATGTCGGTCAACAAGAAGGCGATCATCGAGGCGGTCTACCAGGGCGCGGGCCAGGCCGCGACGAACCCGATGCCGCCGACGCAATGGGGTTACGACAAGAACCTGAAGGACGCGCCCTATGACGTCGACAAAGCGAAAGCGCTGCTGAAGCAGGCGGGCTACCCCGACGGCTTCGAGCTGACGCTGTGGGCGATGCCGGTACAGCGCCCGTATAACCCGAATGCACGCCTGATGGCCGAAATGCTGCAGGCGGACTGGGCGAAGATCGGCGTCAAGGTGAATATCGTCACGTACGAATGGGGCGAGTACATTCGCCGCGCGCACGCCGGCGAGCATCAGGCGATGCTGATCGGCTGGACGGGTGACTACGGCGACCCTGACAACTGGCTCGGCGTGTTGCTCGGCTGCGACGCGGTCAACGGCAGCAACTTCTCGAAGTGGTGCTACAAGCCTTACGACGATCTGATCAAGCAGGGCCGCAGCACCACCAACATGGCCGATCGCACCAAGGCCTATACGCAGGCGCAGGAGATCTTCAAGGACCAGGTGCCGTTCACGCCGATCGCGCATTCGACCGTCTATCAGCCGATCAGCAAGAACGTGACGGGCTTCAAGATCGATCCGTTCGGGCCGACGCAATTCCTGGGGGTTGGGGTGAAATAAGCGGGCGCGGCGCGCTTTTTTGCGCCGTATTCGTCGCCGGGCGGCTCGAATGGGCCCGCCCGGCCCGTGACAAAACCGTGGTCAAACGTTTGCACGAAGTGTTTCCTGTCGTCAACAGAGGGATTTTGCTCCGCTTGGTAGCCGGCCCAAGCTCAAGTAATATCCCGCTACGCCGGCGCAAGCCGGCCCTGAACCTGGAGGAAACATGAAGCAAAACAATCTGTTGCGCGTCGCGCGTAGGTCCACGCTCGTCGCTGCCGCAGCGGCATCCCTGCTTGGCGTCACGAGCGCGCAGGCCGCTGGGATCCCGAACAAAACCCTCGTTTACTGCTCGGAAGGCAGTCCCGCGGGTTTCGATCCGGCCCAATACACGACGGGCGTCGACTTCACGGCCAACACGTTCACCGTCTATAACCGCCTCGTCGAGTTCGAACGCGGCGGCACCAAGGTCGAGCCCGGCCTCGCGGAGAAGTGGGACGTGTCGCCCGATGGCAAGACCTACACGTTCCATCTGCGTCATGGCGTGAAGTTCCAGACCACCTCGTTCTTCAAGCCGACGCGCGAATTCAACGCGGACGACGTGGTCTTCTCGTTCCAGCGCATGCTCGACCCGAACCAGCCGTTCCGCAAGGCGTATCCGGTGCAGTTCCCGTACTTCACCGACATGGGCCTCGACAAGCTGATCACGAGCGTCGAGAAAGTCGACCCGTACACGGTCAAATTCACGCTGAAGGAAGTCAACGCGCCGTTCATCCAGAATCTGGCGATGGAATACGCGTCGATCCTGTCGGCTGAATATGCGGATCAACTGCTCAAGGCAGGCAAGGCCGCCGACATCAATCAGTACCCGGTCGGCACCGGTCCGTTCATCTTCCGCAGCTACACGAAGGACGCGACGATCCGCTTCGACGGCAATCCCGACTACTGGAAGCCGGGCGCGGTGAAGATCTCGAAGCTGATCTTCTCGATCACGCCGGATGCCGGCGTGCGCGTGCAGAAGATCAAGCGCGACGAATGCCAGGTGATGAGCTATCCGCGCCCGGCCGACATCGCGCCGCTGAAGGCCGAGCCGAACATCGACATGCCGTCGCAACCGGGCTTCAACCTCGGCTATCTCGCGTACAACGTGACGCACAAGCCGGTCGACAAGCTCGAAGTACGTCAGGCGCTCGACATGGCGATCAACAAGAAGGCGATCATCGAGTCGGTCTACCAGGGCGCGGGCCAGTTGGCCACGAACCCGATGCCGCCGACGCAATGGTCGTACGTCAAGAACCTGCCGGCCGCCTCGTACGATCCGGCCAAGGCGAAAGATCTGCTCGCGAAGGCGGGCTACCCGAACGGCTTCGACCTCACGCTGTGGGCGATGCCGGTGCAGCGCGCGTACAACCCGAACGCGCGTCTGATGGCGGAAATGATCCAGGCGGACTGGGCGAAGATCGGCGTGAAGGCGAAGATCGTCACGTACGAATGGGGTGAGTACATCAAGCGCGCGCACGCGGGCGAAGACGACACGATGCTGATCGGCTGGACCGGCGACAACGGCGATCCGGACAACTGGCTCGGCACGCTGCTCGGCTGCGAGGCGATCAACGGCAACAACTTCTCGAAGTGGTGCTACAAGCCGTTCGACGATCTGATCCAGAAGGGCCGCACGACTTCGGACGTGGCGACGCGCACGAAGATCTACGGCGAAGCGCAATATATTTTCGCGCAGCAACTGCCGTTCTCGCCGATCGCGCACTCGACCGTCTATCAGCCGGTCAGCAAGAAGGTGGTCGACATGCGCATCGAACCGCTCGGCTACGCGCGCTTCGACGGCGTCAGCGTCAAGTAATCGTAAAGTTCGCGCAGTACGCCGCAATACAGTACGCCGCAACACAGTACACTTTTCGCACGGTTAGAAAACTGGTCGAAATGGTCCGGCGACCGGGGTCACGAGCCCTCGTCGCCGGTTGCGTTTTTTCATCACCAGTACCATGGGAGCGAACCATGTTCCGCTTCGTTTTGCGCCGCATCGGCATGGTGATACCGACGTTCATCGGCATCACGATCCTCGCGTTCGCGCTGATTCACCTGATCCCGGGCGACCCCATCGAAGTGATGATGGGCGAGCGCGGCGTCGATCCGGCCATGCATGCGGCCGCGATGCACCGCCTCGGGCTCGACGAGCCCTTGCCAATGCAGTACTTCCACTACATCGTCCGTGCCGTGCACGGCAACCTCGGCACTTCGATCATCACCAACACGAGCGTGATGGGCGAATTCCTCGCGCGCTTTCCCGCCACCGTCGAACTGTCGTTCTGCGCGATGCTGTTCGCGCTGATCGTCGGCCTGCCGGCGGGCGTGTTCGCGGCGCTGAGGCGCGGCACGGTGGTCGATCACGGCGTGATGGGCACTGCCCTGACCGGCTACTCGATGCCGATCTTCTGGTGGGGCTTGATCCTCATCATGGTGTTCTCGGTCAAGCTCGGCTTGACGCCGGTGTCGGGCCGCATCGCGGTCGAATACGACATTCCGCACGTGACCGGCTTCATGCTGATCGACTCGCTGATGTCCACCGACGAAGGCGCGTTCAAATCCGCACTCAGTCACCTGATCCTGCCTGCGATCGTGCTCGGCACGATTCCGCTCGCGGTCGTCGCGCGCATGACGCGCTCGTCGATGCTCGAAGTGCTGCGCGAGGACTACATCCGCACCGCGCGCGCGAAGGGGCTGTCGCCGGGACGCGTGATCGTCGTGCATGCGCTGCGCAATGCGCTGATTCCGGTCGTCACCGTGATCGGCCTGCAGGTCGGCACACTGCTTGCGGGCGCGGTGCTGACCGAAACGCTGTTTTCATGGCCGGGCATCGGCAAGTGGCTGATCGACGCGATCGGCCGGCGCGATTATCCGGTCGTGCAGGGCGGTATCCTGTTGATCGCCACGCTGGTGATCGTCGTGAACCTCGTCGTCGATCTGATGTACGGCGTGCTCAACCCGCGCATTCGCCATACGAGGTAAATCACGATGGCTGACATTCAAAACACCGTCCCCCAAGCGGTTACCCCGCCGAGCGGCCGCGGCATCGCGGCACGCGAATTCTGGGCGAACTTCTCGCGCAACCGCGGTGCGGTCGGCGCGGGCATCATCGTGCTGGTGCTGGTCTTCATCGCGATCTTCGCGCCGCTGATCGCGCCGCACAGCCCGATCGAGCAATACCGCGACTCCGTGAAGATCCCGCCGGCGTGGCTCGACGGCGGCAACTGGAAGTTCATTCTCGGCACCGACGAAGCGGGCCGCGACATCCTTTCGCGTCTGATGTACGGCGCGCGGCTGTCGTTCTGGATCGGCTTCGTCTCGGTGGTGCTCGCGCTGATTCCGGGCGTCGTGCTCGGCCTCGTCGCCGCGTTCTTCGAGAAATGGGCCGACACGCCGATCATGCGCATCATGGACGTGCTGCTCGCGCTGCCGTCGCTGCTGCTTGCGGTCGCAGTGGTCGCGATCATCGGTCCGGGTCTCGTCAACACGATGCTCGCGATCGCGATCGTCGCGCTGCCGGGCTATGTGCGTCTGACGCGCGCGTCCGCCCAGGGCGAGTTGCAGAAGGAGTATGTGACCGCTTCACGCGTCGCGGGTGCGAGCACGTTGCGGCTGATGTTCTCGCAGGTGCTGCCGAACTGCACCGCGCCGCTGATCGTGCAGGCAACCCTTGGCTTTTCGTCGGCGATTCTCGATGCCGCCGCGCTCGGCTTCCTCGGCCTCGGCGTGCAGCCGCCGTCGGCGGAGTGGGGCGCAATGCTCGCGTCGGCGCGCGATTACATCGACAGCGCATGGTGGATCGTCACGATGCCCGGCCTGTCCATCCTGATCTCGGTGCTTGCGATCAACCTGCTCGGCGACGGGCTGCGTGACGCGCTCGACCCCAAACTGAAACGGATGGCCTGACCATGAGCAATCTACTGACCATCCGCAATCTCGCGGTCAACTTCGGTGGCCTGCCCGCGGTCGACCGCATCAATCTCGACGTCGCGCCGGGCGAAGTGGTCGGCGTGGTGGGCGAATCGGGCTCGGGCAAGAGCGTGACGATGATGGCGCTGATGGGCCTGATCGACGCGCCCGGCAAGGTCTCCGCCGACGAAATCACGTTCGACGGCAAGAACCTGCTGAAGGCTTCCGCGAGGGAACGCCGCAAGATCATCGGCAAGGACATCGCGATGGTGTTCCAGGACGCGCTGACGAGCCTGAACCCGAGCTACACGGTCGGCTACCAGATCAAGGAAGTGCTGAAGCTGCACGAGGGCCTGCGCGGCAGCGCGCTAGACAAACGCGCGCTCGAACTGCTCGATCAGGTCGGCATTCCGGACGCGAAGAACCGTATCGGCTCGTTTCCGCATCAGATGTCGGGCGGCATGAACCAGCGCGTGATGATCGCGATGGCGATCGCCTGCAACCCGAAGCTGCTGATCGCCGACGAGCCGACCACCGCGCTCGACGTGACGATCCAGGCGCAGATCATGGAATTGCTGATGCGCCTGCAGAAGGAACGCGGCATGGCGCTCGTGCTGATTTCGCACGATCTGGCCGTGGTGTCCGAGGTCGCGCAGCGCGTCGCCGTGATGTATGCGGGCGAGGTGATCGAGACGAACAAGGTGCCGGACATCTTCGCCGCGCCTCATCATCCGTACACGGAAGCGCTGTTGGCCGCGATTCCCGAGCACAACGTCGGCGCGGTGCGGCTCGCGGCGCTGCCGGGCATGGTGCCGGGCCGCGACGACCGGCCCAAGGGTTGCCTGTTCGCGCCGCGCTGCAAGTACGTGGTCGACGACTGCATGAAGGCGCGCCCCGCGCTCGCGCCGCTGCCCGCGCACGCCGAGCTCGCGCGCGTGCGTTGCATCAAGCCGCTGAACCTCGAGAAGGACGCCAACGTTCACACGCAAGGAGGCGCCCGATGAGCGCAGTACCCGATACCCGTCGCCAGTCGGATCGTACTGGCGATCACGTGCTCGTTGCCGACCAGCTCGCGCGCTACTACACGGTCAAGCGCGGCATGTTCGCGCACGGCACGGTGAAGGCGCTGAACGGCGTGTCGTTCGCGCTCGACCGCGGCAAGACGCTGGCGGTAGTCGGCGAGTCCGGCTGCGGCAAGTCGACGCTCGCGCGTCAGCTGACGATGATCGAAACGCCGAGCGCGGGCCGCCTGCTGATCGACGGCGAGGACGTGGCCGGCGCGAATCACGAGAAGATCGCGGCGCTCAGGCGCCGCGTGCAGATGGTGTTCCAGAACCCGTTTGCGTCGCTCAATCCGCGCAAGACCGTCGAGCAGACGCTCGGCGAACCGCTCGCGATCAACACGCAGATGAGCGCGACCGAGCGCGCCGAGCGCATCGCGCAGATGATGCGCACGGTCGGCCTGCGGCCCGAGCACGCGAAGCGCTATCCGCACATGTTCTCCGGCGGCCAGCGTCAGCGTGTCGCGATCGCGCGCGCGATGATCCTCGATCCGCAGATCGTGGTCGCCGACGAACCGGTCTCGGCGCTCGACGTCTCGATCCAGGCGCAGATCCTGAACCTGTTCATGGACCTGCAGGACGAGTTCAAGACGAGCTACGTGTTCATCTCGCACAACCTGTCGGTGGTCGAGCATATCGCCGACGACGTGATGGTCATGTACTTCGGCGGCGTCGCTGAACTCGGCGACAAGCAGCGCATCTTCTCGAAGCCGCGTCATCCGTACACGCGCGCGCTGATGTCGGCGACCCCGTCGATCTTCGAGGCCGACCGCACGATCAAGATCAAGCTGCAAGGCGAAATGCCGTCGCCGCTGAATCCGCCGTCGGGCTGCACGTTCCATCAGCGCTGCCCGTACGTGATCGACCGCTGCCGCAGCGAGGAGCCGAAGCTGCGAGAAGTGGATGGCCGCCTGGTCTCCTGTCACCGCGCTGAAGAGGTGGGGGACGTGGATGCCTGATGTGGTGGCGGCGCGTCGTCTTGCGCGCCGCTTGTGTGAGGGCGGCTGGATAGCCGTCTTCGCGCGGCGCCGCGGGGCGCGTGCGCTGGGAGGCGCCGCGCCCTGCGGCGCATTTGCTGGAAGGTTCGCCGGCAAGTTTTTTCGCACGTTTCTCTGCGCGTTTGTTCATGCGCTCGCGCGCGCCTTTTTCTCCGTATTTCTTCCCGCGTCGCTGTCCGCTTTATTTCGCGTAGGCTGCGCGCTGTCGGTCGGCGCGGCCGTACCCTGCATCGCTCACGCGGCCGGCGCGGCGGCCAGGGCGCCAGCCCAGGCGGCCCGTCCTGCCGTCACGGTGCCAAGCCCGCCACCGCCGTCGATTGCGCCGCCCCCGATCCCCGGCACCACGGCGAGCGGACCGGTGCGCCAGCAACCGGCGCGCATGCCGTTCTATGTCGCGACGCGCGGCAGTACGACGATCTACGTGCTCGGCACGCTGCACGTCGGCGATCCCGCCGACTATCCGGCGGGGCAGCCGTTCCGCGCGCCGATCCTCGCGGCGCTCGCCGCGTCGCCGACGCTCGCGCTCGAACTGTCGCCCGACGAGCTGCTGGTGTCGCAGGACGACGTGTCGAAGTACGGCGTGTGCAAGCACGACTGCCTGCCGGGTCTGCTGCCCGAGCCGCTGTGGCACAAGCTCGCGTTGCGGCTGCGCGGCAACCCGGCCGCGCTCGATGCGATCAAAAAGATGCGGCCGTGGCTCGCGTCGCTGGTGGTCGAGACCTACGACTCGCTGTCCGCGGGGCTGCAAACGGAATACGGCACCGAAGCGCAATTGCAGAACGTCTATCTGAAGACGCGCGGCAAGATCGTCGGACTCGAAACGCTCGCGCAACAGATGCGCGCGTTCACCGGACTGTCGGCCGCGCAGCAGCGGGAGATGCTCGCGCAGGATCTGGTGCAGACGCCCGCGCAGAACGTCGAGGACGTGCGCACGCTGCACCGGCTGTGGCGGGTCGGCGATGCCGATGCGATCGCCGCGTGGCAGGCTGCCAAATCGGAGAAGCTCGCGCGCGACCCGCGCGTCTCCAATTCGATCGACAACCGGATCGTCTACGAGCGCAATCGCCGCTTCGTCGCGAGAATGTTGCAGCTCGCCGCGCCGAACAAGCCGCTGTTCGTCGCGATCGGCGCGCTGCATCTGGGTGGGCCGAAGGGCGTGCTGCAGCTGTTGCGGCAGCACGGCTTCGTGGTTGAGGCGGGTTGAGTCGGTTCGAGACTGCGGCCGTAGCGGCGGGATCGATCAGAAGGCAACTGCAGACCACCGTATAGCGCGATCGCCGTGCTGAGCCAGGCCATCGCGATCAGCGCCATGAATCTCTGGCGCATTTCTCGGCGGAGTCCGAGTCGTGTTGCATCCTGTGCCTGTTAGCTTCGTCAGAACTTTTTTTCGCAGGCGACTAACAGGAAGGAGATCCTATTGGCGGACACGCACCGCACGGAATGGTTTGCTCTTTACCACATCGACCAACACATTGATGATTGGACGTTCGTAGACGGTGTGCGACGTGGTAGCTTTCGATTGCACCCGGTAGGACGATCCGGAGATCGTTGATATTGGCCGTCGCTCTATTAGCGATCGTTAGTCATTTGCGTCGGCCGCGCCACCGTTGATTGGACAGCAGCCGCTTTCGGACGACGAGGTACTGCGTCAGATGGCCAGCACCTCGTCGATATGAAAGGAACCGCCGGATCGGATCGGCGTGCGGTGTGATCGACGGTGATGCGAACGCTCAGACGCGCGCGGCGCCCGCCGCATGCACTTCGATGCCTGCGTCGGCGAGCGCGCCGCGAATGCGTCGCGCGAACGCCAGCGCATGCGGGCCGTCGCCGTGCAGGCAGATGGTCTGCGCGTTCAACGGCACCCACTGTCCATCGACGGATTTCACGCGCTGCTCGCGGATCATCACGAGCGTGCGCGCGAGCACTTCGTCCTCGTCGTCGAGCAGCGCGCCCGGCTCCTTGCGCGGCACGAGCGAGCCGTCGGCGCGATAGCCGCGGTCGGCGAACACCTCCTCGATCGCGGTCAGGCCCGCGTTGCGCGCGGCGCTCACGAGCCCGCTGTTGGCGAGCGCGAACACCGCCACGGACGGATCGAAATCGTGCACCGCGGAGACGATCGCGTCAGCGATCTTCGCCTCGCGTGCGGCCTGGTTGTACAGTGCGCCGTGCGGCTTCACGTGCGCGATGCGCCCGCCCTCGGCCTGCGCGATCGCCGACAGCGCGCCGAGCTGATACAGCACGCCCGCGTAGATCTCGCCCACCGGCAGATCCATTTCCTTGCGGCCGAAATTCTCGGGATCGTTGAAGCTCGGATGCGCGCCGATCGACACGCCTTTCTGCACGGCCCAGCGCACGCAGTCGCGCATCGCGTTGGGGCTGCCCGCATGCCAGCCGCATGCGATGTTGGCCGAGCTCACGAGGTCGAGCAGCGCCTCGTCGGAGCCGCAGCCTTCGCCGAGATCGGCGTTCAGATCGATTTCCATGGGGATTCCTTTACTTAGTGTCACAGCGCCGCGAGCGCCACCCGGCGCGCGCAACGCTCTTCATGCATCGCGATCGCGGCATCGATCTGCCGCAGATACGTGCGTTCTTCCAGCAAAGCCTGGCGCGCTTCGTAGGGCGTCGTCGGGATGAAACGGACAGCACCGTTCAGGCGCACCTGGGCGAGCTTCCACAGATCGGCCTGAATCACCGCGCCGATCTTCGGATAGCCGCCGGTGGTCTGCGCGTCGCTCATCAGCACGATCGGCTGACCGTTCGGGGGCACCTGGATCGTGCCGGGCAGCACCGCGTGCGACAGCAGGTCAGTCTTGTGCGTGCGCTTCAGCTCGGTGCCGGCAAGGCGATAGCCCATGCGGTTGCTGTTCGGCGTCACGAGCCACTCGTCGGACCAGAACGACTGCTGTGCATCCGCGGTGAAGCTGTCGTATTCGGGGCCGCGCAGCACGCGGATCGGTATGGCCCACGGCACGCCCGACGGATGACGACCGCGCCGCAGCGGCTCGTTGACCAGCACGAACTTGCACCAGGCGGGCGCCTTCACGCCGAACTCGGACGCCTCGGGCGTGAAGCCGAGGTGGCCGCGCTGCTGCGGCGCGCCGACCGGCAGACGGTCGCCGTCGTTGAGCGCGCGGCCGCCGAGTCCGCCGAAATGGCCGGCAAGGTCGGTGCTGCGCGAGCCGAGCATCGGCAGCACGTCGATGCCGCCCGCCACGCAGACATAGCCGCGCATGCCGCGCTTCGCCGCGTGCAGCACGAGCTCCTGGCCGGCCTGCACGGGCAGACTCCAAAACGAATAGACGGGTTTGCCGTCGAGCGTCGCGCCGAACTCGGTGCCGGTGATCGCGACGCGCGTCGCGCGCAAAAAGCGCAGCGCGGTCGGGCCGAAGGTGATTTCGAGGCCGGCCGCGTCGGGGCGGTTGCCGACCAGCCGGTTGCCGACTTCGAGCGACAGCCGGTCGAGCGCCCCCCCCATCGCGACGCCGAGATGCCGATAGCCGTGGCGGCCGAGGTCCTGGATCGTGGTCTGGAGACCCGCGCGGATCACGTCGATCATGCGTGCATCCCCGCGATCGTGAAGCGCACCCGGTCGCCGGGCTGCAGCAGCGTGGGCGGACGGCGCGCCGGATCGAACAGCGGCACCTCGGTGCGGCCGATCAGCTGCCAGCCGCCCGGCGACACCGCCGGATAGATGCCAGTCTGCTCGCCGCCGATGCCGACCGAGCCCGCCGGCACCTCGAGCCGCGGCGACGCGCGGCGCGGCGTGTGCAGCGCGGCGTCGAGCCCACCCATATAGGCGAAGCCGGGCTGGAAGCCGAGAAAGAACACCACGTAGACGCCGCCCGCATGACGTTCGACGACCTCGCGCGCGCTCAAGCCCGTATGTTCGGCGACCGCCCGCAGATCGGGGCCGAATGCGCCGCCGTACTGCACTGCAATCTCGACGTCGCGCCCGGGCGCGACGGCTTTGGCCGCTGCGTTCCAGGCCGTCAGCAACTGCTCGCCGAGCGCGTCGGCGTCGGTCGAGAGCGGGTCGAACACGAGCGTCAGATTGTTCATGCCGGGCACGACTTCGAGCACCTGCGGCCAGTCGCGCGCGGCTTCGGCCGCAGCCCACACGCGCTGCTGGCACTCCAGCGTGGCGGGCGGCGGCGCTTCGCAGACGAGCGCGGCATCGCCGAGGGGAAAAATTCGTGGTTGGCTCATGACTGGGCGGCCCGGATCGAGTCGGAGGATGAGGCGGACAGCGCGGTGCGTTGGCGCATGCCCGGCACGGAGTCGGCGACGTTTGGAGCGTACATTATCAATAAAATATCGACGATTTACCAATAAGCGTTTTTGCCAGGCTCGTCGACGGCGAGCATCGTCGTACACTTGCGACACTTTTCCAGCCCATTTTCGTCACGGGAACCTCGTATGACGCGTCATCCCACCAAGATCGTTTCGTCGGAACATCTCGTCTCCGAGAACAGCGCGGAACTCTCGGAACTCGAATACGCGCTGATCATGGCGGGCAATGCGTTCAACCGCTGGATGGTGCGCTGCATGTCGGCGGCGGGCGACAAGGACATGACCGCGATCGAGGTATCGCTGCTGCACCACGTGAGCCATCGCGAACGCCGCAAGAAGCTCGCGGACATCTGCTTCGTGCTGAACATCGAGGACACGCACGTCGCGACGTACGCGTTGAAAAAGCTCGTAGCTAGAGGGTACGTAAAAAGCGAAAAGACCGGCAAGGAAGTGTTCTTTTCCGCAACCGACGCGGGCCGCGAACTATGCCTGAAGTATCGCGAGGTGCGCGAAAACTGCCTGATCTCGACGCTCAAGGAAAGCGGCCTGACCAACCAGCAGATCGGCGAGGCCGCGCAGTTGATGCGCAATGCGTCGGGCCTGTACGACACGGCGGCGCGCGCGGCGGCTTCGCTGTAACGACGAAACACCGCGCAAGCGCCGGCGGCGTCACACGCCGCGCATCGCGCGTTCAGCCCGGCAGCGCCGGATGAAACCCCGCCTCTGTGACGATCAGATCGAGCGGAATGTCATGCGCCTCGCGTTCCAGCGTGTCGATGCGGCACGCTTCGTAGGCGATGCCGACCGTGATCGGCTTGTGCGCCGCCGGCCAGCCGGCCAGCGTGCGGTCGTAATAGCCGCCGCCGTAGCCGAGGCGGTAGCCGTCCGGGTCGAAACCCACGCAGGGCACGAACAGCAGCGCGGGCAGAACCACGCGCCCCGAGGTGGGCTCGGCAATCTTGTGATGGCCGATTTTCATCGGCGTCGCGGGCGTCCAGGCATGGAATTCGAGCGCCATGCCACGTTCTTTAATGATTGGCAGACTGGCTTCGTGGTGCGAGTCCGCGGCAAGCCAGATCGAAATCGCCCCGCGCGCGTCGAACTCGCCGGCAAGCGGCCAGTAGAATCCCGCGCTGCGTACCGCGTAGTGCTTCAGCGCGTCGAGCATCCGACGCCCGAGCGCGGCATTCTTCGCCGGCTCGCAAGCCGCTTGTATACGGCTTTCCAGCAACATCCGGCGCAGCGCCTTTTTCGTTGCCGGGACAGGGTTGCATGCTATGCTTGGGTCCAATTCGCGCTCCAGAAACAACGATGTCAAAACGCCTTTTTCGAGTATATCGCGCGGCCAGTATCGCGCTTGCCGCAGCGGCACTCGTGGCCTGCAGCACTGCCTCGGCCGTCAAGCCCCTTCCGATCTCGCAACTCACGAACGACGACCAGATTTTCGTCCAGCTTCGCGAAGCCTCGCGTACTAACGACGCGGCGCGCGCAGCCCAGCTCGCGAGCATGATCCCGAATTATCCGGCGCCCTCGTATCTGGAGTACTTCCAGATCAAGCCGCAGCTGTTCGATTCGACCGGCCATGCGCGCATCGACGCGCCGGACGCGCCCGTGCTCGCGTTCCTGCAGAAGTACGACGGCCAGGCGATCGCCGATCGCATGCGCAACGACTACCTGACGGTGCTCGGCACGCGTCACGACTGGCGCAACTTCGACCAGCAGTATGCGAAGTTCGTGCTCGACGACGACACTCAGGTCAAGTGCTACGCGCTCGAATCGCGCGCGTCGCGCGGCGAGAACGTCGCGGACGCGGCGCGCGCGCTGCTCGTCGAGCCGAAGTGGTACGGCGACGGCTGCGTCGATCTGATCACGGTGCTCGGCGTGAACCACCAGTTCAGCGCCGACGACATCTGGGCGCAAATTCGTCTCGCGTACGAGCAGAACTACACGAGCACCGGCAGCAAGCTCGTCGACGCGCTCGGCGACCAGCCGCCCGACCCGGTGCTGTTCAGCCAGGCGACCAATACGCCGCCGCTATTGCTCGCGCGCGGCGTCGGACCGGATGCGCAATCGCACCAGCTGGCGCTGCTCGCCATCACGCGCATGGCGCGCAACGATCCGGCCATGGCCGCGGCCACGTTCGCGTCGGTCGCGCCGTCGCTGAATTCGCCGGAACGCGCGATCGGCTGGGGCACGATCGGCTATCAGGGCGCGCTCAAGCAGATGCCTGGCGCGGTCGACTGGTTCCGGCTGTCGGCCAACGCGCCGCTGTCGAATCCCGCGTACGAATGGCGCACACGCAGCGCGCTGCTCGCAGGCGACTGGAACATGGTGCGCTGGTCGATCGAGCAGATGCCCGAGTCGCTGCGCAAGCAATCGTCGTGGGTGTACTGGCACGCGCGCGCGCTGAAGCAGGCCGGCGACACGGCTACGGCCAGTCAGGAATTCCAGTCGATCGCGTCGAACTTCAACTTCTACGGCCAGCTCGCGCTCGAAGAGCTCGGCCAGAAGATCACCGTGCCGCCGAAAACCACCGTGACCGACGCAGAAGTGCAGCAAGCCGGCACCACGCCGGGCTTCGATCTCGCGCAGCGCTTCTATGGGCTGAATCTGCGGCTCGAAGGCAATCGCGAGTGGAACTGGCCGTTGCGCAACATGTCCGACCGGCAACTGCTCGCCGCCGCCGAGTACGCGCGCCGCATCGAGCTGTACGACCGCACCGTCAACACCGCGGACCGCACGAAGAGCGAGCACGATTTTTCGCTGCGCTATCTATCGCCGTTCCGCAACATCGTCGAGCAGGACGCGGAGTCGAGCGGGCTCGACGTCGAGTGGGCGTACGGGCTGATTCGCCAGGAGTCGCGCTTCATCATCAACGCGCGCTCTGGCGTCGGCGCGGGCGGACTGATGCAGCTGATGCCCGCCACCGCGCAACTGGTCGCGAAGAAGATCGGTCTGGGACCCGTGTCGCGCGAGCAGATGAACGACATCGACACCAACATCCTGCTCGGCACGAACTACCTGGCGATGATCTACAATCAGTTCGACGGGTCCGCCGTGCTGGCCACCGCTGGCTACAACGCAGGTCCGGGCCGTCCGCGCAACTGGCGGCAGTCGCTGCAGCGCCCGGTCGAAGGCGCGGTCTTCGCCGAGGCGATTCCGTTTCAGGAAACTCGCGACTACGTGAAAAATGTGTTGTCCAACACGGTCTACTACGCGGCATTGTTCGAAGGCCGTCCGCAATCGCTGAAGGCGCGCCTGGGTTACATCGCACCGTAAGCGCCTTGGCGCCGCAATCTCGCTTCGAGGTTGCGGCGCGCTTCGCCAGCCGTTGCCGCGGCTTCCATCAGGGAGTCGAAAAATGCGACATCAAGCCATCGCGGTCATCGGCGGTTCAGGGTTCATCGGCAGCTACCTCGTCAACGCGCTCGTCGAGATGGGCAAGGACGTGCGCGTCGCCACACGGCGACGCTACAACGCGCGACATCTGACCATGCTGCCGATCGACGTGCTCGAAACCGACGTGTTCGATCCGGTGCAACTCGCGCGCTTCGTCGAGGGCGCGGATTGCGTAATCAATCTCGTCGGTATCCTGAACGGCAAACGCGGCAAGCCCTATGGGCGGGAGTTCGCGCATGCGCACGTCGAGCTGCCGACGCGCATCGTCGCCGCCTGCGAAGGCAAGGGCGTGCATCGGCTGATTCATCTGAGCGCGCTAGGCGCCAATCCGAACGGCCCGAGCATGTATTCGCGCTCGAAGGCCGACGGCGAGAAGGCCGTGCATGCGGCCAACGTCGCGTGGACGATCTTCCGGCCGTCCGTCGTGTTCGGACCCGAGGACGCGTTTCTGAACAAGTTCGCGTTCCTGCAGCGCGTGTTTCCGGCCATTCCGCTCGCGATGCCGGACGCGCAGTTCCAACCGGTCTATGTCGGCGACGTCGCGAAGGCGATCGTCAACGTGCTCGATCTCGATGGCGCGAGCGGCCGCACCTACGAGCTCGGCGGTCCGACCGTCTACACGCTCGAAGACCTGGTTTCGTACTGCGGCGACGTGATCGGCAAGCATGCGCGCATCATCCGTCTGCCCGAGCCGCTCGCGCGCCTGCAGGCGTTGAGCTTCGAATTGGCGCCGGGCGAACCGGTGATTTCGCGCGACAATCTCGATTCGATGAAAGTCGCCAACATTCTGAGCGGGCCGCTCGCGCCCGAGCTCGGACTCGAACCGGTCAGCATCGAAGCGATCGTGCCGACGTACCTGACCGGTGCTGCCTCGGGTTCGCGACTCGACACGTTCCGCGCCAACGCCGGGCGCTGAAGCCTTTCCCTCTACCTGATAACAAGTATGAAACTGCTGATTGGTGACAAGAACTATTCGTCGTGGTCGATGCGTCCGTGGCTGCTGCTCACGCACTTCGGCATTCCGTTCGACGAGGAACTGATCCTGCTGGACGAAGCAGACACGAATGCGAAGATCCGCGCTCAGGCGCCGCGCGGACCGGGCAAGGTGCCGTGCCTGATCGACGACGCCGGGCAGGCCGTGTGGGATTCGCTGGCGATCGCCGAAACGCTCGCCGAGCGCTTCCCGCAACACGCGCTGTGGCCGCGAGACGCGGCGGCGCGCGCGCATGCGCGCAGCGTCAGCGCCGAGATGCATTCGGGGTTCGGCGAGTTGCGCTCGAAGATGTGGATGAACATCCGTGCGTCGTTCCCGGGCAAGAACGCGACGCCGGGCGCGCTCGCCGATATCGCGCGGATCGAGACGATCTGGCGCGACTGCCTCGAGACCTACGGCGGTCCGTTCCTGTTCGGCGAATTCGGCATTGCCGACGCGATGTTCGCGCCGGTCGCGATGCGCTTCAACACGTGGAAGCCGGCGTTGTCGGAGACCGCAGCCGCCTATGTCGAGCGGCTCACCGAGCTGCCCGCTGTCAATGCATGGATCGACGCCTCGCGCCGCGAAACGCACGCGATCGCCTATCAAGACCAATGCCCATGAATATCTATGCAGTAGGTGGCGCGGTCCGCGACGAGCTGCTCGGCGTGCCGGTGCAGGACCGCGACTACGTGGTGGTGGGAGCGACACCCGAGCAGATGGTCGCGCAGGGCTATCGGCCGGTGGGCAAGGACTTTCCGGTATTCCTGCATCCGCAGACGCAGGAGGAGTACGCGCTCGCGCGCACCGAGCGCAAGACGGCGGCCGGCTATCACGGCTTCCAGTTTTTCTATGCGCCCGACGTGACGCTCGAAGAAGACCTCGCGCGCCGCGATCTGACGATCAACGCGATGGCGCGCGAGGTGCGCCCGGACGGCGAGCTGACCGGCCCCGTCATCGATCCGTTCAACGGCCAGGCTGACTTGCAGGCGCGGCTTTTTCGCCATGTCAGCGCCGCGTTCCTCGAAGATCCGGTGCGGATTCTGCGCATCGCGCGTTTCGCGGCGCGTTTCGTCGATTTCACGGTCGCGCCGGAAACGCTGGCGCTGATGCGCGAGATGGTCGCCGACGGCGAAGCCGATGCGCTGGTGGCCGAGCGCGTGTGGCAGGAGGTGTCGCGCGGGTTGATGGAGAAGAAGCCGTCGCGGATGTTCGGCGTGCTGCGCGACTGCGGCGCGCTCGCGCGGATTCTGCCGGAGATCGACGCGCTGTTCGGCGTGCCGCAGCGCGCCGACTATCACCCCGAGGTCGATACCGGTGTCCACGTGATGATGGTGCTGGACCATGCCGCGCAGCAGGGCTACGCGCTGCCGGTGCGCTTCGCGGCGCTGACGCACGACCTCGGCAAGGCGACCACGCCGGAGGACCTGCTGCCGCGGCACATCGGCCACGAGGGCCGCAGCGTCGATCTGCTGAAGCCGCTGTGCGAGCGGCTGCGCGTGCCGAACGAGTGCCGCGATCTGGCGGTGCTGGTCGCGCGCGAGCACGGCAATATTCATCGCGTGATGGAGATGGGGGCGGCGGCTCTGGTGCGCCTGCTCGAGCGCAGCGACGCGATCAGGAAGCCGGCGCGCTTCGCCGAGGCGCTGCAGGCCTGCGAGTCGGATGCACGCGGGCGGCTCGGCCTCGAGATGAGCGAGTACCCGCAGGCCGAGCGGCTGAGGCTTGCACTGGTGGCCGCGCGAGGCGTGGATGCAGGGGCAGTGGCGCAGCGGCTCGCCGATGCGCCGGCCGGCATCAAGGACGCCGTGCATGAGGAGCGCGTGCGTGCGGTAGAGGCTGCGCTGGCTTCAAGTCGCGCGGGCGTAAAGTAGCGCGCGACGGCGCCTACAACACCCGCGCCAACAGCGACAACAGCATCGACAGCACCAGCGTCGACATGAACGGAAACGGATACTCGCGGCCGAACAGCCGCAAGGTCACGTCGCCGGGCATCCGGCCGATGCCGAGCTTCCTCAGCCACGGCCAGCACGACGACAGCACCGCGACGGCAACGAAGGTCGTCAAAAGCCAGCGAATCATCGCGAGTCCTCGAGCCAGAGCGGATTCACAATCACAGCGTATGCGAACGATCGCCGCTCGAAAAGGCGCGCAGCGTATCGTCGAGTCCACGCGAAAACGCGATCACCTTGAAGAGCTCGCCCATCTCCGCCTCGGACAGCAGCTTCTGTACCGCGTTGGCGGCGGGAAGAAAGCGCGCGGCGTCGGCGGGATCGATTTCGCCGAGCACCTCGGTGACGCCCGCGTTCAGCAGGAAGCGCGCTTGCGATGTGAAGCCGAGCAGGTCCGCGCCGGTCTCGACGCCCGCCTCGGCGATGCCGGTGAATTCGACGTGCGCGGTGATGTCCTGCAGACCGGGGTACAGGAACGGGTCGCCGTGCGCGCGGTGCCGGTAGTGGCACATCAGCGTGCCCTGCGCGCGCTGGTCGTGGTAGTACTCGTGGCGCGGAAAACCGTAGTCGATCAGCAAGATCGCGCCGCGCGCTAGCATCGTGCAGATGGTGCGCGTGAAGGCGCGCGCGGCTTCGTGCGTTTCTGTCACGTAGTCGTCGCCGGCCGGTTCGCGGGTCGCATCGATTTCGGTCAGCAGCGCGAGGTCGGCGGCAGCCGCGACGGGCCGGTCGTCGAACGCGAAGGCGCCGTCGCGCCATACCACGCCGCGCTCGCGCCAGACACCGCCGTTTTGCGCGAAGAGCCGCACCGGCATCGCATCGAGCACCTCGTTGCCGATCACCACGCCTTCGAAGCGCTGCGGCAACGCGTCGAGCCAGCGCACTTTCGCGAGCAGCGCGGGCGCGGCCGCCGCGATCGTTTCGCGCTGCCGCTCGCGCAGCTCACCCGATAGATCGATGATCGAATAGCTGTCGAACCCGGCGCCGAGCGTGTCGAGCGCATTGAGCAAGCCCGCGGCGAGCTTGCCGGTGCCGGCGCCGAACTCCATCACGTCGCGCGTGCCACTCGCCTCCAACGCTTCGGCGAGCGGGCGCGCGAGCGTCGCGGCGAACAGCGGCGACAATTCCGGCGCGGTGACGAAGTCGCTGCCGTCGTCGGCGCGCAGGCCGAATTTACGCGCACCGCCGCTGTAGTAGCCGAGACCCGGCGCGTACAACGCGCGCTCCATGTAGCGGTCGAACGGCAGCCAGCCGCCGGCCGCGTCGAGCTGCGCGCGGATCTCGGCGACGAGCGCGTCGGACTGCGCGAGCGCGCTCGGGCCGGGAGCAGGTAAACTATCGGGTTGGTGAGCTTTGGGATTCATCCCCGCATTGTAAATGACCGTTTCTCCGGACATCGCTGCCCGCGCGGCTGAACTGCCGCCCGAAACGCCCCGCGTCGTGCTGATTACGGGCGCCGCGCGCCGCATCGGGCGCGCGCTCGCCCTCGGCTTCGCCGCGCGCGGCTGGGACGTGGCCGTGCACTACGGTGCCTCGCGTGAGGACGCCGACGAAGTGGTCGCGCAGATCGTCGCGCTGGGCCGCCGCGCGGTCGCGCTGCACGCCGAGCTCGGCGACGAGGCGCAGGTCGCCCGGCTGCTGCCGGACTGCGCCGCTGCGCTCGGGCGGCCGTCGTGCATCGTCAATAACGCGTCGCGCTTCGAGGAAGACACGGCGCGCGACGTCGGCTACGAGCTGCTGCTGAAGCTGACCGCGATGAACGTCGGCGCGCCGCTCGTGCTCGCGCGCATGCTTTACGACGCGACGCCCGATGCGGCGTTGCGCGACGAAAGCCAGCGCGGCGTCGTCATCAATGTGCTGGATCAGAAGCTGTACAACATGAACCCGGACTATCTGTCGTACACGCTGTCGAAGGCGGCGCTGCAGACCGCGACGGTCGCGCTCGCTCAGGCGCTCGCGCCGAAGCTCCGGGTGGTCGGGCTCGCGCCCGGCCTGACCATGCAATCGGGCGACCAGACCCAGCACGGGTTCGAGGCCGCTCACCGTATGACGCCTCTTGGCCGTGCGTCGCGGCCCGAGGATATCGTCGCCGCCGCGCTGTATCTCGCGGATGCAGCCAGTGTCACCGGAACGACGCTGGTGGTCGACGGCGGGCAGCATCTCGTGCCGCTGCCGCGCGACGTGATGTTTTTGACGGGCGCCTGACCCGCGCGCGTGGCCGGCCTTCGAGGCGGCCAACGCGTGTGGCGAAGCGCCCCTTTGCGTGCCCCGCACGCTTTTTTGGACTGGAACGAACATGTTTGCCGCTCTTTCGCACCCCCGGCTCGCCGATTGCCGCCGGCTTTTTCTGCGCAATTACGAAGTGCACATCAATATCGGCGTGCACGACTTCGAAAAGCGCGGCGAGCAGCGCGTCGTGATCAACGTCGAACTGTTCGTGCCGCTCGCGATGTCCACGCCGGTGCACGACAAGCTCACCGAAGTCGTCGACTACGACTTCATGCGCTCGACGATCGCGAGGCGCGTCTCGCAAGGCCATATTCATCTGCAGGAAACGCTGTGCGACGACCTCGTGCGCGCGATGCTCGAACATCCGCAGGTGCGCGGCGCGCGCGTGTCGACCGAAAAGCCGGACGTGTATCCGGACTGCGATGCGGTCGGCGTCGAAGTCTTCCGCATCAAGGAGGACTGAGCGATGAACGCACCGGAAATCCTGACCGCAGACAACGAAGCCGCTGACGCCACCGCGGCACCGAGCGCCGCCCGCGCCCCGAAATCGCCGCTCACGCGCCGCGAGCAGAAGGAAGCGTACGAGAACAACAAGCTCTTCAAGCGTCTCGCGCGCCAGGTCGGCCAGGCGATCGGCGACTACAACATGATCGAGGACGGCGACAAGGTGATGGTGTGCCTGTCGGGCGGCAAGGACAGTTACGCGATGCTCGAGATCCTGATGCGGCTGCGCGAGCGCGCGCCGATCAATTTCGACATCGTCGCGGTAAACCTCGACCAGAAGCAGCCGGGCTTCCCCGAGCACGTGCTGCCCGAGTATCTGAGCCAGCTCGACATCCCGTTTCACATCGAGAATCAGGACACCTACAGCATCGTCAAGCGGCTCGTGCCGGAGGGCAAGACCACCTGTTCGCTGTGCTCGCGGCTGCGGCGCGGCATCCTGTATCGCGTCGCCGGCGAGCTCGGCGCGACCAAGATCGCGCTCGGCCATCATCGCGACGACATCCTGCAAACGCTGCTGCTGAACCTGTTCTATGGCGGCAAGTTGAAGGGTATGCCGCCCAAGCTGCAATCGGACGACGGCAAGAACATCGTGATCCGGCCGCTCGCCTACGTGAAGGAAACCGATCTGGAGAAGTACGCCGAGCTGCGTGAATTCCCGATCATTCCGTGCAATCTGTGCGGTAGCCAACCAAACCTTAAGCGCGCGGAAATGAAGGCGCTGGTCCGCGACTGGGAAAAGCGTTTCCCGGGCCGCATCGAGAACATGTTCAATGCGTTGTCGAACGTGGTGCCGTCGCATCTGATGGATCACCAGCTGTTTGCGTTCGCGGGGCTGCGCGCGAGCGGCGAAGCCGACCCGCAAGGTGACATCGCGTTCGACGAAGAACCATGCTCGAGCGGCGACGAAGGCGCGCCGCTCACCAGTGCGAAGACCATTTCGCTGGTCCAGTTCGACGACCTGTAACGAGCGAAAAGTGCCTGTTCCGGCGGCATTCCGGCGCTTTTCCGCTGGCTTGCAAACCCTGCCGAGGCCGCGTCTGCGGCCTTTTTTGCAGGTGCAGCATGATAGAATCGTCCGCTCCAAACTCGTCTATTTGCCGACGCCATGAACATCGTCATTTTGGCGGCAGGTACCGGCAAGCGCATGCGGTCCGCGCTTCCCAAGGTGCTCCATCCTCTGGCCGGCCGGCCGCTCCTCGCTCATGTCATCGACACCGCCCGCGCGCTGAAGCCCGCCCGCCTGATCGTCGTGATCGGCCACGGCGCCGAAGCCGTGCGCGAAGCCGTCGCGGCGCCCGATATCCAGTTCGCGGTGCAGGAGCAACAGCTCGGCACCGGCCACGCGGTGCAGCAGGCGCTGCCGCTGCTCGATCCATCGTTGCCCACGCTGGTGCTTTATGGCGACGTGCCGCTCACGCGTGCGCAAACGCTGCGCACGCTGACCGGGCGTGCCGGCCTGGACGGCTACGGCGTGCTCACCGTCACGCTCGACGACCCGACCGGTTACGGCCGCATCGTGCGCGATCAGCACGGCAACGTGCAACGCATCGTCGAGCAGAAGGACGCGAGTACCGAGCAGCTGAAGATCGCCGAAATCAACACCGGCATCATCGTCGCGCCGACCGCGCGCCTTGCCGGCTGGCTCGCGGCGCTCAAAAACGACAACGCGCAAGGCGAGTTCTATCTGACCGACGCGGTCGAAATGGCGATCGAAGCCGGCCTCGAAGTCGTCACCACGCAGCCCGACGACGAGTGGGAAACGCTCGGCGTCAACAGCAAGCAGCAGCTCGCCGAGCTCGAGCGGATTCATCAGCGCAATGTCGCCGACGCACTACTCGTCGCGGGCGTGACGCTCGCCGACCCGGCGCGCGTCGACGTGCGCGGCACGCTCGAATGCGGCCGCGACGTGTCGATCGACGTCAACTGCGTGTTCGAAGGCCGTGTGACGCTGGCCGACAACGTCAGCATCGGGCCGAACTGCGTGATTCGCAACGCGAGTATCGGCGCCGGTACGCGCGTCGATGCGTTCACGCACATCGAAGGCGCGGAAGTCGGCGCGAAGGCCGTTGTCGGTCCGTATGCGCGCTTGCGCACAGGCGCGGCGCTGCAAGACGAGTCTCATGTAGGGAACTTCGTCGAGATCAAGAACGCGGTGCTCGGTCATGGCTCGAAGGCCAACCACCTCACCTACATCGGCGATGCGGATGTCGGCGCGCGCGTGAATATCGGCGCGGGCACGATCACCTGCAACTACGACGGCGCCAACAAATTCCGCACCGTGATCGAGGACGACGTGTTCGTCGGCTCGGACACGCAACTGGTCGCACCGGTGCGCGTGCAGCGCGGCGCGACGATCGCGGCCGGCACCACGGTGTGGAAGGACGTCGCCGCCGACGCGCTGGTGTTGAACGATAAAACCCAGACGAGCAAGACGGGCTATGTGCGCCCTGTCAAAAAGAAAAGCTGATCGATACGGCGTGCCCACGAGGCGCGCTCACTGAATCCGGCACTGAAAAGGAATACACCATGTGCGGCATTGTCGGCGCGGTTGCGCAACGTAATATCGTTCCCGTCCTGGTCGAAGGACTGCGGCGCCTCGAATATCGCGGCTACGATTCGTGCGGCGTCGCCGTGCTCGGCGCTCGCGGGCCGAGCCGCGCGCGCAGCGTCGCGCGCGTGGCCGACCTCGAAGGCCAGGTGCGCGACGGTCACCTCGAAGGCGTGACGGGCATCGCGCATACACGCTGGGCCACGCATGGCGCACCGGTCACCGACAACGCGCACCCGATCTTCTCGCGGGATGCGCTGGCGTTGGTACACAACGGCATCATCGAAAACTACGAGACCTTGCGCGAAATGCTGCGCGGCAAGGGTTACGAGTTCGTCTCGCAGACCGACACTGAGGTTATCGCGCACCTGGTCCATAGCCTGTATCGCGGCGACCTGTTCGCTGCGGTGCGCGAGGCGATCGCGCAACTGCACGGCGCGTATGCGATCGCGGTGCTGCACAAGGATCAGCCGCATACGGTGGTCGGCGCGCGTCAGGGCTCGCCGCTCGTGGTCGGGCTCGGGGACGGCGAAAACTTCCTCGCATCGGACGCGCTCGCGCTCGCAGGCAGCACCGAGCGCTTCATCTTCCTCGAGGAAGGCGACGTCTGCGAACTGTCGCTCGATGGCGTGCGCATCGCCGATCGCCAGGGCGAGGCCGCGCAACGCGAGGTGCGCCAGGTGGCCGCCTATGGCGGCGCGGTCGAACTCGGCCCGTATCGCCACTTCATGCAGAAGGAAATCTTCGAGCAGCCGCGCGCGATCACCGACACGATTCCGCAGGCCGACGCGTTCGATGCGTCGATCTTCGGCGAAGGCGCGCGCCAGGTGTTCGCGGACATCGACAGCCTGCTGATTCTCGCGTGCGGCACCAGCTACTATTCGGGGCTCACCGCCAAGTACTGGCTCGAATCGCTCGCGAAGATTCCGACTCAGGTCGAGATCGCGAGCGAGTATCGCTATCGCGAGTCGGTGCCGAATCCGAAGTCGCTGGTGGTGGTGATTTCGCAGTCGGGCGAAACCGCCGACACGCTCGCGGCGCTCAAGCACGCGCAGGAGCTCGGCCACAAGCACACGCTCGCGATCTGCAACGTCGGCACGAGCGCGATGGTGCGGCAGACCGAGTTGTCGTTCCTCACGCACGCGGGCCGCGAGATCGGCGTCGCGTCGACCAAGGCATTCACTACGCAGCTGGTTGCGCTGTTCACGCTGGCGGCAACGCTCGCGAAGCTGCGCGGACGTTTGAACGACGACCAGGAAGCGAGTTATCTGAAGCAGTTGCGCCACCTGCCGGCGGCGCTCAACAGCGTGCTCGCGCTGGAGCCCCAGATCATCGCGTGGTCGGAGGAGTTTTCGCGCAAGGAACATGCGTTGTTCCTCGGACGCGGCCTGCACTATCCGATCGCGCTCGAAGGCGCGCTGAAGCTCAAGGAGATTTCGTATATCCACGCCGAGGCGTATCCGGCTGGCGAGCTGAAGCACGGGCCGCTGGCGCTCGTGACCGAAGCGATGCCGGTGGTGACGGTCGCGCCGAACGACGCGCTGCTCGAAAAGCTGAAGTCGAACATCCAGGAAGTGCGCGCGCGCGGCGGCGAGCTTTATGTGTTCGCCGATGCCGATACGAAGATCGTCAACGGCGAAGGGCTGCATGTGATCCGGATGCCAGAGCACTATGGCTTGCTGTCGCCGATCCTGCACGTCGTGCCGCTGCAGTTGCTCGCGTATCACACCGCTTGTGCGCGTGGCACGGATGTGGATAAGCCGCGGAACCTGGCGAAGTCGGTGACGGTGGAGTGACGAAGACGTAGCGGCAAACCGGGCCGCAAGCTCACGCATTCCGCCGCGCCGCCATGCGGTCCGGCGGACGAAACACCATCGGCATCTGTCTTTCCACGGTGCCTCGACGTGACGACGCCACATCGACTACCCTCTGTCGACATCCCACGTGGCCTCGTCATCATGAAGACCTCATCTCCCAACACGCTAACCGAAAAGCTGAAGTCACGCGTCGTGCTAATCGCGCTGTTCGTCGGTTCGATGTGGGCGGTGTTCTTTCTGTCGGTTGCGTTGCCGTTCCTGCGTTTGAACGAACACGGCGTCGTGCCGCGTTCGCTCGACGGCTTGCAGGGCATCCTGTTCGCGCCGTGGCTGCATGCGAGCCTCGGGCACATCGCCGCCAACACGAGCGGGCTCGTCGTACTCGGCTGGCTGTGTACGTGGCCGAACATCGCCGGCTTCTGGCGCGCGACCATCGGCGCGATGCTCGGCGCCGGTCTTTGCGCGTGGCTATTCGGCGCGCCGTATTCGGTGCATATCGGCGCGAGTGGGCTGGTGTTCGGCTATGCGGGCTACCTGGTCGCCCGCGGCTACTACACGCGCAATCTCGTGTCGATCCTCGTGGCCCTGGTCGTCGTCAGCAGCTACGGTCTGAGCCTGCTGTTCGGCCTACTGCCGATCTATCCGGATGTGTCGTGGCAGAGCCATGCCGGCGGCGTACTCGGTGGTGTGCTCGCCGCGCGTGCGGGGGCCGGCGCGGCAAACCGGGTACGCGTGCGCTGACCCATCCGCATTTTTTCGCGTATCGGCATATCGCCGGGTGATCGACGAATCCTACAACTCCGGCCGCGCCAGATCGCTCGCGACGATGTGTTCGCCATACACCTGCGCGGCCGCGAGCGCTTCGAGTCGGCTCGCGTGTGGGCCCAGTTCGGGCGCGCCATCGAATGGAAACAGCACGCGGCCGTCGGTCGTGCGCAGCACCTTCAACACGCCGAAGAAGCGCCGGTAGCCGGCCATTTTCGCGCTCGCCGAAATCTCGAAGTCGTCCTCCGACGTGCCGGGGACGCTGGAAATAAACGCGGTCTTGCTCATAGCTGAAAACATCGGTTGTTCGTTGAGGCGGCGCGCAACGATGCGCGCGGCCGACGCGCATTGTCTCAAATCGGCGCGAAGCGTGAATCGAGTCGGCAACCCGCTGGTTCGCCAATGGTTTTATCGGTGAACGAACGTCAACTTTCACGGCAATGTCATAGGCGCTCCATAAAGTCTGCCCACAAATAAAACCGCATCCCCGACAGGGCAACAAAGAGACAGCAACAGAGGGCAACGAACATGTCACACCGCATTGGGCTACGCGCACTCATCATGGCCGCTTGCGCGGCTTTAATCGCTTTGATCGTGGCCGCCTGCGGCTCGTCTTCTTCGTCCGGCGGGCTGCAACTGACCGGACAGCAGCAGATTCGCCACGTCTTCGTGATCACGCTCGAAAACGAAAACTACGCGACCACATTCGGCGCCAACACCAAAGCGCCGTATCTCGCGCAAACGCTGGCATCGCAAGGCGCGCTCGTGCAGCAGTACTACGGCACGGGCCACGTGAGTCTCGACAACTACATCTCGATGATCAGCGGCCAGTCGCCGACCAACGAGACCGACAACGACTGCATGACCTATCAGGACTTCAAGCTGACCGGCATGACGTCCGATGGCCAGGCGATCGGCTCGGGCTGCGTGTATCCGGCGAGCGTGAAGACGTTGCCGGACCAGCTGAAGGCAGCGGGCTATACGTGGAAGGGCTATGAAGGCGACATGGGCAACGATCCGTCGCGCGAAGCCGCTACCTGCGGCCATCCGACGCTGAACACGACGGACCTGACGCAGTCGGCCGAAGCGCCGAGCGCGGCCGTGCCGCTCGGCGACCAGTATGCGACGCGCCACAATCCGTTCATGTACTTCCACTCGATCATCGATTCGCCGGATTGCGGACAGCACGTCGTCAATCTGAATAACCTGCAGAACGATCTGCAATCGGTCTCGACCACGGCGAACTTCAACCTGATCACGCCGAACCTGTGCGACGACGGCCACGACGCACCTTGCGTGAACGGCCAGCCGGGCGGCCTGACGAGCGCGAACACGTTCCTGCAGAAGTGGGTGCCGATCATCACCGCATCGCCGGCGTTCCAGAAGGATGGCCTGCTGATCATCAACTTCGACGAAAGCAGCTACGCGACGGTCACGCAGTCCGCGTCGGGCGAGGATCTGGTATTTGCGGGCACGACCTGCTGTAGCCAGCAACCCGGCCCGAACCTGCCGTCGTTCCCGGAGACTTCGTCGCTCGCCTATAACGGCATCACGATCAACCTGACCAAGTCGAGCTACGGCGGCGACCAGACCGGCGCTGTGATGATCTCGAAGTTCATCAAGCCGGGCACGGTGTCCACGGTGCCGTACAACCACTATTCGATGCTGAAGAGCATCGAGGACATCTTCCAGCTGGACCACCTCGGGTATGCGGGACAGGCCGGTCTGGTGGGGTTCGGCAGCGACATCTTCACGAACCTGTAAAAGACTCGATGCTGTCTTCTGTCATGCGATTCACGGCGCGCGCGAGCGCGCGTCGGATAGCGCTCGCCGCCCTGATGGGCGGCGCGTTACTGGGGGGCGCCGGTGCGGCGCGCGCTGTTGCGTCGAATGCGACACCGGCATCCGCCGATGCGAAGCCCGTCTATAGTGACGCCGCCGCGCTCGGCAAACTGATGTTCTTCGATCCGGCGCTGTCGGCTTCGGGCAAGATGTCGTGCGCGAGCTGTCACAGTCCCGAGCACGCGTACGGGCCGCCCAACGGTCTCGCCGCGCAACTGGGCGGCGTGGACTTGCATCAGCAGGGCACGCGCGCGGTGCCGAGCCTGCGCTACGTGCTGAACCGTACGCCGATCTGGACGCATGCGCAGGCGGCGAGCCTGTCCGAGCGGCTCAGCGAAACGGACAACGCGCCGGTCGGCGGCTTCGGCTGGGACGGGCGCTTCAACTACCTGCACGATCAGGCGAACTTCCCGCTGTTCAATCCGAACGAGATGGCCAACAAGGATCCGGCCGCATTGCTCGCGAAGATGCAGCGCGCGCCATACGCTGCGCGCTTCAAGGAAGTATTCGGCCAGAACATTTTTGCCGATCCGACCAAGGCGTTCACCCAGGCGATGTACGCGATCGAGCGCTTCGAGCTCGAAGACCCGAGTTTTCATCCGTACACGAGCAAGTTCGACTACTACCTGGACGGGAAAGTGCAACTAACTGCACAAGAGTTGCGCGGCAAAAAACTGTTCGACGACCCCGCCGGCGGCAATTGCGCATCCTGTCATATCGACCAGTCGGGCGTGAACGGCGCTCATCCGCTTTTCACCGACTTCAACTTTCAGGCGCTTGGCGTGCCGCGCAACGCTGAACTGAAGGTCAACGCCGATCCGAAGTATTTCGACATGGGCCTGTGCGGACCATTGCGTACGGATCAGAGCGACAAGCTGAACTGCGGACTGTTCAAGTCGGTATCGCTGCGCAATACCGCGACGCGTCACGTGTTTTTTCACAACGGTCGCTTCCACACGCTGAAAGAGGCCTTGCGTTTCTACGTGCAACGCGATACGAACCCGGACAAGTGGTATCCAAGGGATGCGCACGGCAAAGTCGACAAATTCAACGATCTGCCGGTCGCACTGCGCGTGAACGTCGATACGACCAACGAGCCGCTGACGCGCAAAACGGGCGAGCGTCCGGTCTGGTCCGAGCGTGATATCGACGACGTCGCCGCGTTCCTCGCGACGCTGAGCGACGGCTATGACCTGAAGTCAAAAGCGGTCAAATGAACCCATCGGAAAGCGGGACGAGTTCCGCTCACCCTTGATTTAAAAGACAAAAATTGCCGAGGAAAGGCGCCGCCCGATGCAGCGGCGCTATAATGCGCGGATCTTTGCTTCCTCCGACGTCCACTATGAGCCGGTTACTTTGCCTGATCGTGCTTTCGCTCGGCCTCGCGCAAACCGCGGCGGCCGACGAAAACACCGACCGAATATCGGCGTACCTGACGCAGAAGTTCGGTGTGGGCAAAGAAAAGGCTCAAAAGATCTCCGACGCGGTGCAATCCGCCGCCAACAAATACTCCCTTCCTCCGGCGCTGCTGCTCGCCATCATCTCGATCGAATCCCGCTTCAAGGAAAAAGCCCGCGGCGCCAATGGCGCGACGGGGCTGATGCAGGTCGTGCCGCAGGCGCACCGCGGCCTGCTGCGCAACGTGAAGGATCTGACCGAGCCGGGTGCGAACATCGAAGCGGGCTCGGCGATTCTGTACGGCTACATGCGCTCGGCGAACGGCGATCTGAATACCGCGCTCAAGAGCTATGGCGGCTCAAAGGCTTATGCGCAGAAGGTGAATCTGCGCGTGGAGGATTTCGCGGCGGTTGCGACACCCGCTGACGGCGCTTCCGGGGCCGCTGGGCGGGCCGCGTCGTGCGAGGCGGATCGTTGCGCCAGCGCGAACCCGTGGGCCGACGCGTTCAGCGTGCCGGCGGCGCTCATTGCATCCGCGGCACCCGCCGCGAGCGGGGCAGCCGGGGCATCGTCGGCCGCGACCTCTGGGTCGACTTCGGCCGCGACGATTGGCTCGACGCGCACGACGTCGAACTAGGCACGCACGCGCGGTCTCTTCTCGTATTTTCACCCGTTTGCACTGCGAGGGCGCGGCGGCGTGCTTCAAGTTGACGCCCTATTTCCCGCTGTAATAGGGTCCGGGCTGTACCTTGCACGCTTTTTACGCACGTGACGCTGCCCGCTCTACAATGCATTTCCATTCGCGCTCACGAGGCGCTTCTTGCAACCGATCATGCAGAACCCCTTTTCCCGCACCACCGCCGCGGCCCTGTTCGGGCTGGTCGCGCTCACGGCATGCAGCAGCACGCCGCAACCCCAATTCACCCAGGAACTGTTCGAAACCGGCGCAAGCCCGTACGCGCGCAATTTCAATTCGAGTACGGGCGATAGCTGCGAAGCCGCGCGCCGCGCATTGCTGAGCCAAGGCTATCTGACGACGATGTCGCGTCCCGATACCGTCGACGGCACGAAGAATTTTCAGCCGACCGGCGATTCGCACGTGGTCGTCGAATTTCACGTCGTGTGCACGCCCGGCGAAGAGGCGGCCGATACCAGCATCGTGTACGTGAACGCGGTGCAGAACGGCTTCGCATTGAAGAAGAGCGATACGTCGGCGAGCGTCGGGCTCAGTGTGCTCGGTTCGCTGTCGCTGCCGATTCGCTCGAATAGCGACGCGATGGTGAAGATCTCGAGCGAGACGATTCCGTCGGGCAAGTTCTATGACCGCTTTTTCGGTCTCGTCGATCATTACTTGCAGACGGTCGTGCGCACGCAGCCGGTGACGAGCAGCCCGATCGAGACGCGGACGCTGCCGATGCCGGTAGCAGCGCCGCTTCAACTGACGATCCCTGAGCCGGTGCCCGAGCCGGTAGCGGCGACCAGCTCCGCTGCAGTTCGAGCGACGTCGACCGTGCCGGTTCAGACGACGTCACCAGCGCTCGCCCAACCGACGACCGACAAGCCTGTCGCCGTGACGCCACCAGCTGCGGCTCAGGCGGTCGAGCCAGCGCCCGCGCCAGTGCAGTTAACCGCACCCGCACCGGTTCCGTTGACGACACCGTCGACATCCTCGCCGGTCCAACCCGCCGACCCGATTGGCCAGGCTGCAGCGATCGAACCCGCGAGCGGCACGGCGCCTCTGGTGCCGTGACAGCGGCGCAGCGGCTTTCGCATCGAGGCTGATCAAGGTCCGATCAGCCTCTGATTCAGGCGCGCAGCGATATTCACCTTATGGTGTTTACTTGATACGTATACATACGTAGTAGTAGTTAACAAGGGTTAACCGATTCTGTGGATAAGTCGCAAATGTCGCGCCGCTTCAACATCATGCGAAACCTATAACCCTGCGGAACACGTCGGTAGAAAAACTACATAACTGGGATAAGTTCGAACACCGTTTGCCGACCCTGATCTTTATCAAGATTTCGCGCACAGGCTGTTCGTCGCGCTAACCCGAAGTTATTCAGAGGTCGCTGTGGATAACCACGCCTCCGACCGACACTTCCCGTTGCTCCCGCATCGACGGCTCGCGCGACGCGAAGGGCTCGCCAACGCACAGATTTCCGCCCACCGAACGCGCACATTGATAACTCGGTACGAAGATTGCACGCCGTCTTATTGCAAGCGCAACTGTTGCTATTTAGTCAAAACCATTTGCCCAGCGAACAATCCGGCATAGAGTTAAAGTGCTTTGTGAGGTTTCTGGTGCAGTGCGGGGGATGTATGAAACGCAGATCAGCACGACAGCTAGTCCGTCTTCTGTCGGACCTTCGACATGCGGCCCATTGCAGCTCGTTGCGCGCGGTCGCGACCAGTCGGATGATGGCGCTGGCAGCCGCCGAGGCCGCCGAGAACGGCGACGCCGCTCGCGACGACGACAGTCCCGAGTCCACGCGCGATGCGCAGCGCGACAAGCTGTTCCGGAGCAGATCATGAGAGCCGCGAGCGAACAGTCGTTGCGGTTTCTGGTCGAGAAGTGGCTTTCGCCATCGCCGGCCGAGCCGGTTCACGTGACGGAGTTCAGCCGCACACGTGCGGGCGGGCGGCGCTATGTGCGGGTGGAGACGTCGCCGGAACAGGGCGGGCGGGGTTTGTTCTTCTTTCGCCACGACGACGGCTGCTGGTGCGTGTTTCCGCCAACCGCCGATACGCCGAGCCCATTCGCTCATCCGCGCGCGGCATAGTTGGGCGAAGGGGCAAGACGCCTGTCGGCGCGCATCGCGCACCGAGCGTTGGCGTCGAATCGTTTTATAACGCTGTAAATCACATCACCTGCGGCGCACGCTGCCGGGCGCGTTTCCAGCCCGGCAGTATCTGACACACGATCAATCCCGCGAGCATCAGCGCAGAGCCGAACAACGCGCGAGTCGTCAGCGTTTCGCCGAGGACGAGCCAGCCCGCAAACGCCGCGAACACGCCTTCCATGCTGAAAATCACCGCCGCATGCGAGGGCGCCGCGTAGCGCTGCGCGACCACCTGGATCGTATACGCGACGCCCACCGATAACGCACCGCCGTACGCGATCGTCGGCGCGGCTCGCGCAATTATCGCGGCGCTAAAGGGTTCGACGGCAAGGCCGATCGACAGACACACGAGCCCACAGGTCACGAACTGCGCGAGTGCGAGCATCAGCGTGTCGTGGCGCGCCGCGAAGCGACCGACCAGCATCATCTGCGCGGAAATCACCAGCGCCCCGGCGAGCTGATACCAGTCGCCGTACAGCATCGAAAAGTGCTCGTCGACGCTCAGGAAGTACATGCCAACGGCCGCCAGTAGCGCGCCAAGCCACGTACCGAGGCCAGTCCGGTGGCGAAACAGCACGCCGAGCAGCGGCACGATCACCACATACAGCGAACTGATGAAGCCCGCGTTCGCGATCTTCGTGTACTGCAGGCCGATCTGCTGCAGCGAGATCGACACGGCCAGCACGACGCCGAGCAGCCCGCCCGCGCCAAGCAGTTCGCGGGCTCCGCCGGGCGCGCGCTTCGTCAGCTCGGCGAGCGCCGGGCGGCGCACGCAGACGATCGTCGTCAGCACGACGAGCGCGCCGAGCAGAAAGCGCAAGCCGGTAAACAGGAACGGGCCGATCGTATCGAGGCTCAGTCGCTGTGCGACGAACGCGGAGCCCCAGATCATCGCGGCGATCAGCATCAGCACGTTCGCGCGCAGGTGTTGGCGGGTATCGGGATTCAAGATTTCTTCTGATTTGTCTTGGGATCGCGCTGGGAAGCCGCGCAGGCGCGCCACGCGGTGCTCAGCCGGTAAGGAATCGCTCACATGATACGCGGGCGTCGCGCGCCGGGCAGGCAAAGCCTGCGAGTCGCGCGATAATCGCGCAACGGCCGTGCGGTCGCCGGCCTGCGAATCGCGGTGATCAAGCGACTTGCGGACCGGACCGCGATCCCCCGCTCCTTCCACGAGCAAACGACATGGACGACAAGGACTGGATCGCGGGCGCCGCGAAGGCGCTCGCGATCATCGAAGCATTCGACGAAGAGCACGCGCGCATGACGCCAACGATGGTCGCCGCGCGCGCCGGCCTGTCGCGCACGGCTGCGCGCCGCTATTTGCTGACGCTGCGCGAGCTCGGCTACGTCGACACCGACGGCAAGCTGTTCTGGCTCGCGCCGCGCGTGCTGCGGCTCGGCCAGTCTTACCTCGATTCGGCGCGGCTGCCGCGCACGGTGCAACCGTTCCTGCAGCGGATCACCGCGACCGTGCAGGAAACCGCGCTGGTCGCGATCCTCGACGAACACGACGTCGTCTACGTCGCGCGCAACGGCGTGAATCGGGCGATGGCGGTCGGCTTCGTGACCGGCTCGCGCGCGCCGGCGCCGTTATCGTCGGCGGGGCTCGTGCTGCTCGCGTTCCAGCCGCCCGACAGCATCGACCCGTGGCTCGCGTCCTATCCGATCAAGGTTTTCACGCCGTACACCTATTCGACCGTCGAACGGCTCAGAGAAGTGCTTGGCGAAATCCGCCGCAACGGCTACGTGGTCACCGACCAGCAGCTCGAGATCGGTGTGCGCGGCGTCGCGGTCCCGCTGCGCGACCGGCACGGTACGGTGGTCGCGGCGATCAGCGTCAGCATGCCGATCGGCGAGGAGTCGGCGAACGCCGCGCTGCACCGCGTTTTGCCGGCGCTGCAGGAGACCGCAAGCCTGCTGCGGAACCTGGTTTGAGCGCCGCGAAGCGGTCGGCGAGGCGCGCGGGCGGCGGCTTCACGGGGACCTGGTAGGGTCCTTGGTGCGCCTTGCAGGTAGATGAAAGCACGCTGAAAGCAGGCTGTCTCCCGGAAAATACATATCGAGTTTTGCGCATGACAAACCGCCTACGCCTGGGTAATACTCTCCCGCGGGGAGCACAAGGCACCTCGAAGTCCAGCCGCTCTACCGTGCAGCTGTATTCATTCACATTGACTCAGTCGTCTGGTTTGGGGATCAACACATGAAAAAAGTTATCGTCTCGCTCGCAGCCGCTTCGATCGCACTCGTTTCCGTTCAGGCTTTCGCGCAGGCATCGGATGCCGCTGCTATGGAAGCAGCAAGCGCACCGAAGAAGCACCACGTCAAGCAGCTGAAGACCCACGGCAAGAAGGCACACGTTTCCGCCGCAGCTTCGGCAGCAGGCACGAACGACAAGGGCGTGCAGAACTAAGCCAACGCGCGCTCGTTGGGCGCGACATAGCGCTGCGCCGCACCGGTTGCCGGTCGGTGCAGCCGGTGACGGCAGATGCGTTGCCAGCAAAAAGGCCAGAGCTCGCGCTCTGGCCTTTTTGCTGTTGCGGCGGATATTGCGCGCGGGAAGATCAGCCCGCGAGCCCGCGCCGGATCACTTCATCCAGCAGCCCGTTCAGGCCGTCCGGATGACTGGCGGCGCGCGTTTTCAGCTCCTCCACCAGTTCGCCGTTGAGCTTGCACGCAAACGGGACGAGGCCTTGCGCCTGATCGAGCTTGCGCTGCTCGCGCCGGTCGATCTTCGGCTCGGTCGCCGCGTTCTTGCCACCGCGGTTAGCGGTCGCCTGTTTCATCGCGTTGCCCAGTTTCAGCGCCTTGTTCTTTTCAAGGTCGGTTTTTTTCATCATCGGAAAGGCCTCTGCCAAATAGATCAACCCGCATTGTACGCAAGCGCGGGGCGTCAGCCGACACCGTCCGGTGCGCCGGCGGAGACGCTGTCCATCAACGCGCGCATCCTCTGCCAATGCGTGCCTTCCCAGAACACGCGTCTGCATACATCGCAGGTCACGAAGCGGCTGTGCCGCTGCAGCACGCCGCGCGGCACGCGCGGGCCGGCTTCCTCGCGCGCGATGCGTCGCAGCGGCGCGTTGCATACGAGGCATAGCCGAAACGGTTGCGCGCTGCGCGCGAGGTCGAGCCGCTCGAACACTTCGCGCAACTGCTCGCGCGGCCGCAGCGCGCGCACGTAGCAGCCATGCGTGATGTTGCGGCGTTTGAGCAGCTCGCGGTCGCGCGTCAGCACGATGCGCTGCTGCGCGGCGGCGAGCGCCTCGATATCGGCGTCGGGAAAGTGGTTGTCGTACAGCGTATCGAAGCCCGCAAGCCGCAGAAGCGGCGCGAGGCCGCCGAGATGCGCATCGGCGATGAAGCGCATCACGCGCAACGGCCGCTCGCGCACGCGCAGCAGCGGCTGGATGTCGAGCGCCTCGAATTTCGGATAGACCGCGACGCGGTCGCCGTCGGCGAGCGGATGATCGAAACCGACCGAGTCGCCGTTCACCAGTATCAGCTCGACCTCGGTATGCGGCACACCGAGCACTTCGATCATGTGCTTGGTCGTTGCGCCGCGCGCGCAGACGCAGGTGAACGCGCGCCGGCGCAGCGGCCGGGCGATGAAGTCGTTCAGCTCCTCGTAGAAGCGGAATGTCGCGGTGACCATGCCTGCAGTATCGCACCGCTCGGGTTGCGCGTTGTCCTGCGCTTGTCGCATGAGTGTGCTCTACTTCGGGTTCTATAGAAGACGGAGCGATAGATGGACATCGGTTTTATCGGTCTCGGCGAGATGGGCGCCGCGATGGTTGCAAACATTCTGAAAGCCGGGCACCAGGTGCGCGTGTGGAACCGCTCACCGGAAAAGGCTCAGCCGCTGGCCGGGCTGGGCGCGCAAGTCGTCGCGACGCCGGCTGAAGCGTTTGCGGGCGACGCCGTGTTCTCGATGCTCGCCGACGATGCCGCGCTGCGCGAAGTCATCACCGCGTCGTTGCTCGAACATGCGCCGCGCGGGCTGATCCACGCGAATATGGCGACGATTTCCGTGGCGCTCGCCGAGGAACTGGCGACCGCGCACGCGTCGCGCGGCGTGCATTACGTCGCCGCACCGGTGCTCGGGCGGCCCGACGTCGCGGCCGCGGGCAAGCTGACGATCGTCGCCGGCGGCCCGGCCGAATCGATCGACCGGATCCAGCCGATTTTCGACGCACTCGGCCAGAAGACCTGGCGCATCGGCTCGCTGCCGCAGCAGGCGAACGTGATGAAGCTGGCCGCGAACTTCATGCTCGGCGCGGCGATCGAGACGCTCGGCGAAGCGGCCGCGCTCGTGACGGGCCACGGCCTCGCGATGCAGGACTTTCTCGACGTGATCACGAGCGGTCTGTTCCCGGGACCGGTGTACTCGGGCTACGGCAAGCTGATCGCCGAGCAGCGCTTCGAGCCGGCGCTGTTCAAGGCGCGTCTGGGACTGAAGGACGTGCGCCTCGCGCTCGCCGCCGCCGATGCGGTGACGACGCCGATGCCGGTCGCGAGCGTGGTTCGCGACAGCCTGATCGAGGCGATCGCGCACGGCGACGGCGAGAAGGATTTCGCGGTGCTGGGTCAGGTCGCGACGCGCCGGGCCGGCCGCTGACGGCGCTGTCGATCGCCCGACGCGAGCGATCGACGCAGCGTGGCCGCATCAGTCGCGCTGGGCGGCAAGGCATAATAGCCGCCCGATCCCCCTACACCCGATTTCGATGACTCTGCATACCTGGTGGCTGTTCGCCGCCACCGTCTTCGTCGTTTCCGCGATTCCCGGTCCCAACATGCTGCTCGTGATGACGCACGGCGCCCAGCACGGCCTGCGTCGCGCGAGCGCGACGATGGCCGGTTGTCTGTCGGCGCTGGTGCTGATGCTGGCGGTATCGGCGGCGGGGCTCGGCGTGTTTCTGGCGGCATGGCCGACCATGTTCAATGCACTGCGCATGATCGGCGCGGCCTACCTCGTATATCTGGGCATCAAGGCATGGCGCGCGCCGGCCGACGAAACCGCCGCGCACAACGTCGACGACCTGACAGCCCGGCCCGCGCGCTCGCGCTCGCGCTTCGCGCTATTTCGCAACGGCTTTCTGGTCGCGAGCAGCAATCCGAAGGCGATCCTGTTCGCGGCCGCGCTGCTGCCGCAATTCATCGATGCAACCCAGCCGAAGTTGCCGCAGTTCGGCGTGCTGCTCGCGACGTTCGCGTCGATCGAGGTCAGCTGGTATTTGGTGTATGCGGGTTTTGGCACGCGCATCGGCGCCAGGTTGAAGAGCCGCAGCGTCGCGCGGATGTTCAACCGGCTGACGGGCGGTGTGTTCGTCGGTTTCGGCGCGATGATGGCGCTGGTGAGGCACTAAGCACCGCGCGTGTCGGCAGACAAGGGAAAACTGAGCCGTACCCATGTGACCGTTGTATGTCTGCAACATTGAGGGTCAACCCTAATTTTCATGTTGCAACGCACCAAGCGGTCTGCTATAGTTCGTCTTGTCTCCTCCATGTCTCCTCTGATATGGATTCAGCCCGCCAACCTAGGTGGGCTTTTTTTTGCCCGGAATTCGCCGCGCGCCCAAAGCGGCGCCGCGACCGCGGAAAATCAAATTCAGAACTTATACGACACGGCCACGAAGGAAGTGATCGGGTTTGCGCCCAGATCCGCCTTCGACACGCCAAGCTCCGTCCCATCGGCCGCCTTGATGATGACCGACGACGTCGTCTTCAGCGCGATATACGTGACCGACGCAACGAGCCCCCAGTGCTCGGTGATGTTGTACGCAAGGCCCGCGTTGAACACCGGCGCCCACGACGACGACGCCTTCGCCGACACCTGCGTCAGCCCCGGCTTGCCCGCACCGGCGGCGAGTATGGCGCCGAGGCTACCAGACAGAAATGTTTTGTATCAATTTTAATGAGCGGGCTTTAAAACAAAAAAGCCGGTCTGCAAAGACCGGCTTTTTTCGTGGCACCGCGGATGCGGGTCGACTCGCCTAGCGTTTCAAACCGGTGTCTTCGGCCGCGCCGATCGCGAGATTCATGCACTGGATCGCCGCACCCGACGCGCCCTTACCGAGATTGTCCAGCCGCGCGACGGTCACGAAGCGCTCTTCGTTGCCGAACACGAACAGGTCGACGCGGTTGGTGTCGTTGTTCGCCTGCACGTCGAAGAAGCCGTTGTCGAGACTCGCGTCGGCGTTGAACGGCGCGACGTGCACGAACGCTTCGCCCGCGTAGTATTCGGCGAACTGAGCCTGCACGTCCTGCGGCGTCGTCTTCTTCGCGAGCTGGCCCGGCGAGAAGTACGTGGTGACCGCGAGGCCCTTGTAGAAGTCGCCGACGATCGGCGTGAAGATCGGCGCCGACTTCAGGCCCGTATGCGTGGCCATTTCCGGCAGGTGCTTGTGCGTGAGGCCGAGCGCGTACGGGCGCGGGCTCTTGAGTCTGTCGTTGCCGCCGGCTTCGTAGTCGGCAATCATCTTCTTGCCGCCGCCGCTGTAGCCAGTGATCGAATAGGCGTGCGCGGCGAACTCGGGCGCGACGACGCCGCCTTCGACGAGCGGGCGCATCGCGAGCACGAACGCCGAGGCGTGGCAGCCCGGCACGGCGATGCGTTTGGCGGTGCGCAGGCGCTCGCGCTGCGAGCGAGCCAGCTCGGGCAGGCCGTAGGCCCAGTCGGGCGAGGTGCGGAACGCGGTGCTCGCGTCGATCAGCACCGTGCGGTCGTTCTCGACGAGCGAGGCCGACTCGCGCGAGGCGACATCGGGCAGACACAGGAACGTGACGTCCGACGCGTTGATGAGACGACGGCGCTCGTCCAGGTCCTTGCGCTTCGCTTCTTCGATACGCAGGATTTCGACGTCGGCGCGCTGCGACAGGTATTCAAAAATTTTCAGGCCGGTCGTGCCTTCCTGTCCGTCGACAAAAACTTTCGTGCTCATCTCGATCTCACTCGCTGGAAACGGGGCGCGACGCCGCGCCGGAACGTTATTTTAAGACGTCATCGCCGCGACCGTGCGGTGCAGCGCGAAAAAACGACGATGCGCGCACAACGTGACGTTGGCGTGACCCGTTGCGCGGCGAATGCGGCCTGATGACCGAAGATGAACCGCCGATGAGCCGCGACGTCGTTTCGGCGCCGTTCAGCCATTAGCCGCGCGCCGCTACCCGCGCGGCGCTACCCGCGCGGCGCGATCCAGCGCGCGGTGACGCCCGCAATGCGCGCGCCGAACAGGCGCGCGGTTTCGAGATCGCCCGGCGGCGGCGCTTCGTCGGGCGACGCATCGGCCGCCGATTGCGTAAGCAGTCCGGTAAAGCCGCCGACGAAGTTCAGATCGTTGCGCGTCGCGGCCTTCGTGTTCGACGGCATCATGCCGGTGCCGGCCCAGATCATGCTGTGCTGCATCGCCAGCGTGACGAAGTACTGGATGGTCGAGAACTTGTCGCCGTTCATCGTCGCCGAGTTCGTGAAGCCGGCTGCGATCTTGTCTTTCCACGCCTGCGCGAACCACGGTTTCGAACTGGCGTCGGCGAACTTCTTGAAGTCGGCCGACGGGCCGCCCATGTAGGTCGGCGCGCCGAAGATCAGCGCGTCGGCGGCGGCGAGTTCGTCCCACGAGGCGTCGTCGAGGTCGCCGACCGGCATCATCTTCGCCTGCGCACCGGCTTCCAGCGCGCCCGCGAGCACGGCTTCGGCGACCTTCTTCGTGTGGCCGTAGCCACTGTGATAAACGATGACGATCTTCGACATGAAGTGCTCCAGCAAAGCGATCGGGAAGGCGAACGGCGCAAGCCAGGCGATGCGGCGCGGCGGCGCCCCATCACGACCGCGACGGCCGCCACTAGCGCCCGTAATTGACCTCGAGCCGCGCGCTGCCGATCGCGGCCGTGCCGATCTCGTGATCGAACATCAACGCGGGACGTCCTTGCGCGAGACGCAAATCGGCCGAGTTCAGCGCGTACACGGTGATGATATAGCGATGCGGTTTGCCGGGCGGCGGGCACGGGCCGCCATAGCCGTCGGTATCGAAGTCGTTGCGCGCTTCGACCGCGCCGAGCTTGCCCAGGAAACCGGACGAGCTCGCATTCTCGGGCAGGCTGTCGACCGTGGCGGGGATGCCCGCGACCGCCCAGTGCCACCAGCCGCGCCCCGGCGCGTCCTCGTCGAACATCGTGATCGCGAAGCCGCGCGTACCGGCCGGCGCGTCGCGCCATGAGAGCTGCGGTGAACGGTTGCCGCCCTTGCAGTCGTTCCGGTCGAACACCTGCGCATTCTGCACGGTGCCCCCCGCGCGTACGCTCGCGCTCGTCAGCGTGAACGGCTCGTCGGCCCGCGCACCGGCACTATGCGCTGCGAAAAGCGCGAGCATCGCGCCGACGGCGAGCGATTGATGCCGCCAAGATGAAGCCAGCGAAACAACCAGGCAACGCACGCGCATATGCCGGTTCTCCTGTAAGGGCGCGAGGCGCGGGTGCTCGCGACTGTCGTTGTCCTGAATTGTGCCCCACGGTCGAATCAAGTCTAACATCAGCGCTGATTAGCTCTGCGACGCAATATGTTCGCGTGCCGCGGAATTCGCAGACAGGAAATCAGCTATAGTAAGGGGGTTGTCGCGCGACCCTTACTGCATTTGACTCGTTTAAATAGCGAGCGTCAAAAGCAGTGTTAGAAGTTGTGGAGACCGGTTTATCCGTCCAGAGGAGGACGATGCAAGTTTCACTCAGGGTCGTGGTGGCAGACGATCATCCGGTTATTCTGTTTGGCGCTGAAAATGCGCTGCTCAAATTTCCCGGTATGCAAGTCGTTGGGCGCGCAAGGCAGTCGACTGAACTTATCAAAATGTTGCAATCCACCGAATGCGACGTGCTCGTCACCGACCTGGCCATGCCGGGCGGTCAGTACGGCGACGGCTTGCAACTCATCGACTATTTGCGCCGCAATTTCCCGAATCTGCCGATCGTCGTGCTCACCATGCTCGAGAACGCCGCATTGCTCAAACGGCTCAAGGAACTTGGCGTGACGTCGGTCGTGAACAAATCGGACGATCTCAGCCATATTGCGCTTGCGGTACAACACGTGGGCCGTCGCATGACCTATATGAGTCCGTCGGTGAAGGCGGTGCTCGATGGGTTGCGGGTCAATTCAGCCGGCAAGCGCGACGACTCGAAGCTGTCGCGGCGCGAACTCGAAGTCGTGCGCCTGTTCGTATCGGGTATGACGATCAAGGAAATATCGGAGCGTTTGAATCGCAGCATCAAGACGATCAGCACACAAAAAAACGCGGCCATGCGCAAGCTCGGAATCGATCGCGACTCCCAACTATTCCAGTATGCGCAGAGCAATGGTTTGCTGAATCTTTCGTCGAACTCGAGTAAGGACATCGCGAACCAGTCCTGATATCGGGCCTCGTTTCGTCCGCCTGGTAATCGGCGATAAACAATCGGCGATAAAAAAAGCCGCCTGTTGCGAAACAGGCGGCTTTTTCATTCAATCCGCATAAAGCGGCTACGTTTTTATTGTCACTGCCTTAGCGCGATGGCTTTATTGCGGCGTAGACGTCGCACCGCCATGTGCAGCGGACCACTCGGCCGGCGCGTGCAGGAATTTTTCCACTTCGTCGATCGTCTTCGTGTCGAAGTAGTTGTTCTGCTTCGCGACGCGCAGCACGTCCCACCACGTGGCGAGCGCGTGCAGATCGACGTCGATGTCTTTCAGCACCGACACGCTTTCCTTGAAGATGTTGTAGTGGAACAGCACGAAGCAGTGGTTCACCGTCGCGCCGGCGGCGCGCAGCGCGTTGATGAAGTTGATCTTGCTGCGGCTGTCGGTTGTCAGGTCTTCGACGAGCAACACGCGCTGGCCTTCGGTCAGCAGACCTTCGATCTGAGCGTTGCGGCCGAAACCCTTCGGCTTCTTGCGCACGTACTGCATCGGCACCATCAGGCGGTCGGACAGCCATGCCGCGAACGGGATGCCCGCGGTTTCGCCGCCGGCGACCGCATCGATCTGCTCATAGCCGACGTCGCGCAGGATCGTCGCTTCGGCCATTTCCATCAGGCCGCGGCGCACACGCGGATACGAGATCAGCTTGCGGCAGTCGATGTACACCGGGCTCGCCCAGCCGGACGTGAAAATATACGGTTTCTCCGCATTGAAATGCACTGCTTGCACTTCGAGCAGCATCTTGGCGGTGGTGTCGGAGATCGTCTGGCGATCGAAGCCTGTCATGGGCGGATCCTTCGGAGTGAGCGGGGGAGAAGCGGGCGCTGGGCCCGGTGGCGCAGCAAGCGGGGTATGCCGCGCCATGCTGGGCGGGATACGCGGCCGGGGGAAGAGCACAGACCG
This sequence comes from Paraburkholderia sp. CI2, assembly GCF_014201055.1. Taxonomy (NCBI): domain Bacteria; kingdom Pseudomonadati; phylum Pseudomonadota; class Betaproteobacteria; order Burkholderiales; family Burkholderiaceae; genus Paraburkholderia; species Paraburkholderia sp. CI2. The sequence goes on along the minus strand of NZ_JACHDL010000034.1, from coordinate 20,297 downwards.
GCTTTTGCTGCGCGCGTGGGCCGCTATTTTACCTGAAATGGGTCGCACCGAGGAGGCCGTCGTGCGCGGCGGCGCAGCCGGCGGGCGCTTTGGCGCGCGCATCGTGTTGTGACCGGGTGAGGCCGCCTTTACACTCACGCGACTTTCCCGGGACGCTTCCCACCCAGCCGCCTTCAGACCTACGGAATGCTTTCAATGAACGCCGCTCCACCCGCCTCCGCCTCCGCCACCGAAACCCGCTCCGCCGTCGAACCGGGCTATGCGGGCCGCGCGCTGCTTGCGTCGGTGCTGGGCTATGCGATGGACGGCTTCGATCTGCTGATTCTCGGCTTCATGCTGCCGGTGATCGCCGCCGACCTGCATCTGAGTTCCTCGCAGGCCGGTGCGCTGGTCACATGGACGCTCATCGGTGCGGTGGCGGGCGGCGTGCTCTTCGGCGTGCTCAGCGATTATTTCGGCCGCGTGCGCATGCTGACGTGGACGATCCTGATCTTCGCGGTGTTCACCGGCCTGTGCGCGCTCGCGCAAGGCTACACGGACCTGCTGATCTATCGGACCATCGCCGGGATCGGGCTGGGCGGCGAATTCGGCATCGGCATGACGCTGGTCGCCGAAGCGTGGCCGGCGTCGCAGCGGGCGCGGGTGTCGTCGTATGTCGGGCTCGGCTGGCAGCTTGGCGTGCTGGCGGCCGCGTTGCTGACGCCGCTGCTGCTGCCGGTGATCGGCTGGCGCGGCATGTTCGCGCTCGGGCTGCTGCCGGCGGTCGTGTCGTTCTTCGTGCGGCGCCGCGTCGAGGAGCCGGCGATTTTCAACCAACGCGTCGCGCGCGGCATGCGCAAGCTGCCGCTGAAACTGCTGTTCGTCGATGGACGCACGACGCGCGCGAGCCTCGGCGTCACGATCCTGTGCTCGGTGCAGAACTTCGGCTATTACGGGCTGATGATCTGGCTACCCAGCTATCTGTCGAAGACCTTCGGCTACTCGCTGACCAAATCGGGGCTGTGGACCGCCGCGACGATTCTCGGCATGGCGGCCGGCATCTGGCTATTCGGCATCGCCGCCGACCGCTTCGGCCGCAAGCCGACGTTCCTGTTCTACCAGGCGGGCGCCGTCGTCATGGTGTTCGTCTATGCGCAACTGACGACGCCGATGGCGTTGCTGATCGGCGGCGCGGCGATGGGGGTGTTCGTCAACGGCATGATCGGCGGCTACGGCGCGCTGATTTCGGAGCTCTATCCAACCGATGCGCGCCACCGCGCAAAACGTGCTGTTCAACGCGGGTCGCGCGGTGGGCGGCTTTGGGCCGGTCGTCGTGGGCGCGCTGGCGGCGCGCTACTCGTTCGGCGCGGCGCTCGCGCTACTGGCGTCGATTTACCTGCTGGACATCCTCGCGACCCTGTTTCTGATTCCTGAGCGACGCGGCGCCGAACTCGACTGACCGCGTCGACGAAGCGCGTCCTTCAATCGCTTCGAATACTGCGAATGCGTGGACCATGCGGCCCGCATGGCGCCTCGCCGCGTGGCGGAAAAGCACGGCCGGGTCGTGGCGACGCAGCGTCCTGAGCGCCTGTTTCGCTAATGGCGAGTCCTGTTAACCACTCAGTGCATCGACACGTCCGGGGTGTACACTGATCGACCCGCGAAGCACTCCACATCGTCCCGTGTTCGTCGAGGTAAGCCGTCGCGCCTGACCGGGCGCGTGCGAAAACCGCCTCGGTCGTCTATCCGTCCGACAGATGAAAGCGCTGCAACGATGTGTGTCGCCGGGCCCAATCACTTACGTCTCGCAGGCCTAGAAATGGACGAACAACTCAAGCAAAGCGCTCTCGCATATCACCAGAATCCGAAACCTGGCAAGATTTCGGTGACGCCTACCAAGGCACTGTCGAACCAGCTGGATTTGTCGCTCGCGTATTCGCCGGGTGTGGCGGCAGCCTGTATGGCAATTCACGAGGAACCGCTCGACGCGCAGAAGTACACGTCGCGCGGCAACCTCGTCGGCGTGATCACGAACGGCACCGCTGTGCTCGGCCTCGGCAACATCGGCCCGCTTGCCGCGAAGCCGGTGATGGAAGGCAAGGGGTGTCTGTTCAAGAAGTTCGCGGACATCGACGTGTTCGACATCGAGCTGAGCGAATCCGATCCGGACAAGCTCGTCGAGGCGATCGCGATGCTCGAGCCCACGCTGGGCGGCATCAACCTCGAGGACATCAAGGCGCCCGAGTGCTTCTACATCGAGAAGAAGTTGCGCGAACGTATGAAGATTCCGGTCTTCCACGACGATCAGCACGGCACCGCGATCATCGCGTCGGCGGCGATCCTGAACGGCCTCAAGGTGGTCGGCAAGAGGCTCGACGAAGTGAAGCTGGTCTGTTCGGGCGCGGGCGCGGCGGCCATTGCGTGTCTGGATCTGCTCGTCAATCTCGGTCTGTCGAAGCAGAACATTCTCGTCGCCGACTCGAAGGGCGTGATCTACGAAGGGCGCGGCAACCTCGATCCGTCGAAGGAGCGCTATGCCGCGCACACCGAAGCGCGCTCGCTCGCCGATGCGATCCGCGGCGCGGACGTGTTCCTCGGCTGCTCGAGCGCAGGCGTGCTGAAGCCGGAGATGGTCGCCGAAATGGGCTCGCAGCCGCTGATTCTCGCGCTCGCGAACCCCGAGCCGGAAATCCGTCCGGAAGAAGCGCGCAAGGTGCGCCCGGACTGCATCATCGCGACCGGCCGGTCGGACTATCCGAACCAGGTCAACAACGTGCTGTGTTTCCCGTTCATCTTCCGCGGCGCGCTCGACGTCGGCGCGACGACGATCACCGAAGAAATGAAGCTCGCGTGCGTGCGCGCGATTGCCGAACTGGCCGAGGAAACCGACCAGGGCGATGAAGTCGCGAAGGCCTACGAAGGCCATTCGCTCGAATTCGGTCCCGAATACCTGATTCCGAAGCCGTTCGATCCGCGCCTGATCATCAAGATCGCGCCGGCCGTCGCGCAGGCCGCAATGGATTCGGGCGTCGCGACCCGCCCGATCCAGGACATGGATGCGTACCGCGAACAGCTCGGCGCGACCGTCTATCGCTCGGGCATGGTGATGCGGCCGGTGTTCGCGGCGGCGAAGTCGGCACCGGCGCGCATCGTGTTCGCGGAAGGCGAAGACGAGCGCGTGCTGCGCGCCGCGCAGTTCGTGCTGCTCGAAAAGATCGCCAAGCCGATCCTGGTCGGCCGTCCGTCGGTGATCGAGATGCGTCTGAAGAAGATGGGCTCGAAGCTCAAGTGCGGTGAAGACGTCGAGATCGTCGATCCGGAAGACGATCCGCGCTATCACAAGTGCTGGCAGGCGTATCACGAACTCGGCGCGCGCGAAGGCGTGACGCCGGACGTCGCGAAGGCCGCGATGCGCAAGTTCAACACGCTGATCGGCGCGATCCTCGTGCGCCTTGGCGAAGCGGACGGCATGATCTGCGGCATGATCGGCCAGTACCACACGCATCTGAACTTCATCGAGCAGGTGCTCGGCAAGGCCGACGACGTCGAGAACTTCGCCGCGATGAATCTGCTGATGCTGCCGGGCCGTAACCTGTTCATCTGCGACACGTACGTCAACGAAGTGCCGACCGCCGAGCAGCTTGCCGACATGACGATGCTCGCCACGCGCGAAATCGAGAAGTTCGGCATCACGCCGAAGGTCGCGCTGCTGTCGAACTCGAACTTCGGCAGCGCGCCGTCGTCGTCGTCGCAGCGCATGGCCGCGGCGCGCAAGCTGATCACGCAACGCGCGCCGTCGCTCGAAATCGACGGGGAAATGCACGGCGACGCGGCGCTGTCGGAGGCGGTCCGCAAGGCCGCGTTCCCAGGCACGACGCTCGCCGGCGAAGCGAATCTGCTGATCATGCCGAACGTCGAAGCGGCGAACATCGCGTACAACCTGCTGAAGGTCGTGGGCGGCGAGGGTGTGACGGTCGGGCCGTTCCTGCTGGGTGCGGAAAAGCCGGTGCATATCCTGACGCCGGCCGCGACCGTGCGCCGGATCATCAACATGACGGCGGTTGCCTCGGCGAACGCGCGCGAGTCGGTGAACGCGAAGTAACGTGTATCACGTGAGGTTGGCGTGGGCGCAGCAGTAACGCGCGCGCGGCGGCCTGGGCAGAAGCGCTACGGAACCCCGGTTCCGTAGCGCTTTTTTGCGCCTGAAAAAAAGCGGCGGTCCGTGCAGACCGCCGCTTTTCGGTTCAGCTGGGAGAGTCGATCAAGCCGCGTGCTGCGTCTTGCCCGCATCCGGCGAACGCCAACGCGCGAGCAGCTCGTTCCACTTGATGCGCACGCCTTTCAGGTTGTTTTCCTTCACATGCCCATAGCCGCGGATGCCGTCGGGCAGATTCGCGAGCTCGACCGCGAGATCGCGTTTCTGAAAAGTCAGCCCGCCGATCAGCTCACGCACCAATGCCTCGTATTCGCCGATCAGCGTGCGCTCGGTGCGACGCTCCCCGGTGTTGCCGAACACGTCGAACGCGGTGCCGCGCAGGAACTTGAGCTTCGCGAGCACGTGCATCGCGCGGAACATCCACGGGCCGTACTTCTTCTTCACCAGATGGCCGTGCGCGTCCTTCTTCGATAGCGTAGGCGGCGCGAGATGCAGGTGCAGCTTCCAGTCGCCTTCGAACGTCGCGTTCAGTTTTTCGATGAACGCCGGGTCGCTGTACAGACGTGCGACTTCGTATTCGTCCTTGTACGCCATCAGCTTGTGCAGGTTCTTCGCGACCGCCTCGGTCAGCGGCATTTGGCCGTCGGCGGAATCGAGCGCTTCTTCCGCGGCTCGCACCTGCGACACCAGCGCGCGATAGCGCTCCGCGTACGCACGGTTCTGCCAGGCGGTCAGATAGTCGGCGCGCTTGTCGATCAGCGGGTCGAGCGCCTTCGGCGTATGCAGCGCGATGATCTTGCCGCCCGCGCTGTCGGCCGGATCGCCGCGTCCCTGCGTTTGCGCGAGCTTGCGTACCGCAGCCAGATCGTGCGCGGCACGCCGGCCCCATTCGAACGCCGCGCGGTTCTTGTCCACCTGCACGTTGTTCAGCTCGATCGCGCGAATCAGAGACTCGTGCGTGAGCGGTACCCAGCCGCGCTGCCACGCATAGCCGAGCACGAACGGGTTCGTGTAGATCGCGTCGCCGAGCAGCGCGACGGCGAAGTGATTCGCGTCGACGGTCGAGACGTTGTCATCGCCGGCCGCGGCGCGCACGTCGGCTTCGGTGCTGCTGCCGGGGAAGCGCCAGTTCGGGTTCTTGATCAGCTCGGCCGTCGGCGTGTGCGCGCTGTTCAGCACGACGCGCGTGCGATCCGCGTGCATCCGCGACACGCATTCGTCGCTGGCGGTGACGATCGCGTCGCAGCCGATTACGAGGCTCGCTTCGCCCATTGCGATGCGGGTCGCGTGGATGTCGGCGGGCTGCTTCGCGATCTGCACGTGGCTCATCACGGCGCCGCCTTTCTGCGCGAGGCCGGTGACATCGAGCACCGTGACGCCCTTGTTCTCGAGATGCGCGGCCATGCCGAGCAGCGCGCCGATCGTGACGACGCCCGTGCCGCCGACGCCCGTCACCAGAACGCCGTACGGACGGTCGATGGACGGCAACTCGGGATCCGGCACCGGCGGCATTTCGGCGCCGGCGCCCGACGCCGCCTTCGGCTTGCGCAACTGGCCGCCTTCAACGGAGACGAAGCTCGGGCAGAAGCCGTTCACGCACGAGAAGTCCTTGTTGCAGGTCGACTGGTTGATCTGGCGCTTCGTGCCGTACTCAGTATCGAGCGGTTCGACCGACAGGCAGTTCGACTTCACCGAGCAGTCGCCGCAGCCTTCGCACACCGCTTCGTTGATCACGACGCGCCGTGCTGGATCGGGATACGCGCCGCGTTTCCTGCGACGGCGCTTTTCGGTCGCGCAGGTCTGGTCGTAGATCAGGATCGTGGTGCCCGGAACCTCGCGCAGCTGACGCTGCACGTCGTCGAGCTGGTCGCGGTGGTGAATGTCGACGCCGGGCGCGAGGCCGACGTTTGCCGCGTACTTCTCCGGCTCATCGGTGACGATGACGATCTTCGCCGCGCCTTCGGCGGCGAGCTGATGCGTGATCTGCGGCACGCTCAGCACGCCGTCGACCGGCTGGCCGCCCGTCATCGCGACTGCGTCGTTGTACAGCAGCTTGTAGGTGATGTTCGCCTTTGACGCGATCGCCGCGCGAATCGCGAGCAGCCCCGAGTGGAAGTAGGTGCCGTCGCCGAGATTGGCGAACACGTGCTTGTCGTTCGTGAACGGCGCCTGGCCGATCCACGCGACACCTTCGCCGCCCATCTGGCTGAACGTGCTGGTGCTGCGATCCATCCAGACCGTCATGTAATGACAGCCGATGCCGGCCATCGCGCGCGAGCCTTCCGGCACGTTGGTCGACGTGTTGTGCGGGCAGCCCGAGCAGAACCACGGCTTGCGCTCGACTTCGACGCGCGGCCGCGCGAGCGCCTTTTCCTTCGCCTCGATCACCGCGATGCGCGCGGCAATGCGGGCGCGCACATCCGATGGCAGATCGAACTTGTCGAGCCGCGTGGCGATCGCCTTCGCGATGATCGCGGGCGACAGCTCGTAGTGCGCCGGCAGCAGCCAGTTGCCCATCGGCACCGACCATTCGCCGCCCGCGCCGTCCTTCTCGTCGAACTTGCCGAATACGCGCGGGCGCTGCGCGTCGGGCCAGTTGTACAGCTCTTCCTTGATCGCGTATTCGAGGATCTGGCGCTTTTCCTCGACCACCAGAATTTCGTCGAGACCGCGTGCGAAGGCCTGCGCACCTTGCGCTTCGAGCGGCCACACGCAGCCGACCTTGTACAGCCGGATGCCGATGCGCGAGCAGGTTTCGTCGTCGAGACCGAGGTCGGTCAGCGCCTGGCGCACGTCTAGATAAGCTTTGCCGCCGGTCATGATGCCGAAGCGCGCATGCGGCGAATCGATTTCGACGCGGTCGAGTTTGTTCGCTCGCACGTAGGCGAGGCCCGCGTACCACTTGTAGTCGAGCAGACGCGCTTCCTGCACGAGCGGCGGATCGGGCCAGCGGATGTTCAGCCCACCGTCGGGCATCACGAAGTCTTCCGGCAGGATGATGTTGGTGCGGTGCGGATCGATATCGACCGATGCGGACGATTCGACCACGTCGGTCACGCACTTCATCGCGACCCAGAGGCCCGAGTAGCGGCTCATCGCCCAGCCGTGCAGGCCGAAGTCCAGATATTCCTGCACGTTCGACGGAAACAGCACCGGCAGCCCGCATGCCTTGAAGATGTGTTCGGACTGATGCGCGAGTGTCGAGGATTTGGCCGCGTGATCGTCGCCGGCGAGCACGAGAACGCCGCCGTGCCGCGACGAGCCGGCCGAGTTGCCGTGCTTGAAGACGTCACCGGACCGGTCGACGCCGGGGCCCTTGCCGTACCACATCGAAAACACGCCGTCGTATTTGGCGCTAGGGTACAGATTGACCTGCTGCGAACCCCACACGGCGGTGGCCGCGAGGTCTTCGTTGACGCCGGGCTGGAACACGACCTGATGCGCGGCCAGATGCTTTTTCGCTTTCCACAGCGACTGGTCGAGCCCGCCGAGCGGCGATCCGCGGTAGCCGGAGATGAAGCCGGCCGTGTTGAGGCCGGCGGCGCAGTCGCGTTCCTGCTGCAGCATCGGCAGACGCACCAGCGCCTGGATGCCGCTCATGTACGCGCGGCCGCGATCGAGGGTGTATTTGTCGTCGAGCGTGACGGAAGACAACGCGGCTTCGAGCGAGGCTCGCTGACCTGCGTCTAGCGGGGCATTCATTATGTGTACTCCTCCACTTCAGCTTGGGATCACCAAAACTTTTCTGGCCCCCGGCATCTCGTGAATGCTGGGGCCGGGGTCGTCATATTGACGGGTTTTAAGCGATGGTAGCACTGGTGGAAACCCGCCGCAGCGGATCAAAAATCGCCCCGCGCACGATCTGATTTCGGCCGGTTTCGCGACGAGTTGCCGACGTGTTGTCAGCAGTTGTCGCGGATTTCCGCCGGAATGGAGTTGTATTGCGCCTGCGCGTGTAACAAGCTGTAAAACCTACAAATTTGCGGAACCGCAGTGAAAACGACTGTCTAATCCCGACCTGCGAGCGATGCCGAACGCCGCGCATTCTGTGCAGCTTCTGGACAGCAGGGCAGTTAGAAAAGGAGTACGCATGAACACAAGAAACATCCAGACCTTCCTGATGGTTTCCGCCGCTTTCTTCGCGATGAGCGCGCCGGTGCGCTCGAATCCGGGCAGCACGGGGGCACTGTCGAACGCGATCATCCGCACGGCGCAGGTGGCGCCGGCGCGGGTCGACGGTGCGATCGGCAGCGATCTGTACAGGCAGAATTCATGACGCACCGCATCGCGCGCGTCTAGTGACGACCGGCCGCCGTTCCGAACAGAGCGGCGGCGTTGCAACGTAAAAGGGCGAGGATCCTGCGATCCTCGCCCTTTTTTCTTCTGCGCGCCGATCAGGCGCGAGTCTCCGTGGTCAGGTCTTGTCCTGCACGACGCCGCGGCGAATCTGATCGAGCTCGATCGATTCGAACAGCGCCTTGAAGTTGCCTTCGCCGAAGCCCTGGTTGCCCTTGCGCTGAATGATCTCGAAGAAGATCGGGCCGATCTGGTTTTCGGTGAAGATCTGCAGCAGCAGATCGTCCGGTGCGCCGTCGATCAGGATCTTGCGCTTGCGCAGTTCCTCGAGCGGCTCGCCATGATTCGGCACGCGTCGGTCGACGAGTTCGTAGTACGTGTCGATCGTGTCGAGCAGTGAAATGTCCGATGCGCGCAGGCCGTCGACGGTGCGGTAGATGTCGCTGCTGCCGAGCGCGATGTGCTGGATGCCTTCGCCGTGGTACGCGTCCAGGTATTCCTGGATCTGACCGGCGGTGTCCGAGCCTTCCTCGTTGATCGGAATGCGAATCTTGCCGCACGGCGAGGTCATCGCTTTCGACTTGACGCCCGTCACCTTGCCCTCGATGTCGAAGTAGCGCACCTCGCGGAAGTTGAACAGGCGCTCGTAGAACTCCGCCCATTCCTGCATGCGGCCGCGATGCACGTTGTGCGTCAGGTGATCGATATAGGTCAGGCCGTGGCCGACCGGGTTCGGGTTCGCGCCCGGAATCGGCTCGAAGTCGACGTCGTAAATGTCGATGTCACCGATGCTGTTCGGCGTCGCGCCGTTCTTGCCGCGCCAGCGGTCGACGAAATAGATCAGCGAATCGCCAATGCCCTTGATCGCCGGGATGTTCAGCTCCATCGGGCCGGTCTTGTTGTCGAAACCCCATGCGCCTGTTTCGAGCGCTTGGGCGTAGGCCTTCGCGGCGTCCTGTACGCGAAACGCAATCGCGCAGATCGACGGGCCATGCAAGCGCGCGAAGCGCTGCGCAAACGAATGCTTCTCCGCGTTGACGATGAAGTTGATGTCGCCCTGACGATACAGCATCACGTCCTTATGACGATGCCGCGCGACGGCCGTGAAGCCCATCCGTTCGAACAGCTTGCCGAGCGCTTTCGGGTCCGGCGCCGTGTATTCGATGAATTCGAAGCCGTCGGTGCCGACAGGATTTTCCCAAGTTGAAACCTGCATCGTCTGTCTCCAATTCCATGCAAGAGGGTTGCCGAGGCGCGCTGGCGGTGAGCGCGCGGGACGGTCGGCTGAGCGCGACCGGATGGGGCAAGTGTAGAACCGCGATGAAGACAAAAACTTGCGAACTTAATCACGCGTCGCTACGCTTGAGCCAGTTTATGGCTCTATTCGAACGACACGTGGCAGAACATGGCTATTGGCGAGATAGATGCGATCGATCGACGCATTCTGGCGATCCTTCAGGAGAATGGCCGGCTGTCGAATCAGGAGATTGCGGAACGGATCAATCTGTCGCCGAGTCCGTGCCTGCGGCGGATTCGCCGGCTCGAGGAAAGCGGCGTGATTCGCGGCTATGTCGCGCTGCTCGACGCGCAACGTCTCGGGCTTGACCTGCTCGCGTATGTCAGCGTGCGGCTGGAGAAGGGTGGCGGTCGCGCGTTCAGTCCGCATGGCGAGGCCACGCACGCCGATCTGTTCGGCGCGGCCGTGCAGACGTGGCCCGAAGTTGTCGCATGTCACGCGATGACGGGTGAGATGGATTACCTGCTGCGCGTCCAGGTGGAGGACATGGCGCACTTTTCGCGCTTCGTGCAGGATCAATTGCTGCGGCATCCATCGGTGATCGATGTGAAATCGAGCTTTTCGCTAGAAAAGATCAAGGAAACGACAGCGCTGCCCATTTTGTAGGCTTCACGCGCACGGTCCTACGCGTGGCGTTGATTGGGTACAGATAGAAAAAAGGCGACCTTGCGGCCGCCCCAATCTCATTTCCCCGTAGCGATTATTCAGGCAGCGACAGCCACCGGCATGAACGACTCGAACAGTCGCGATGCCTGGCGTGCGTGGCGCTTGAGCGCGTAATCGAACACGGCGGCCTGCTCCTGCAGCATTTCCGCGAGGATGCTCGACTGATCGGCCGGCGACAGCGTCAGATAGGCGTCGGCTTCGCCATACGCGTACTCGATCTTCATGCCGGCCTTCCTGGCGATGTGCATCATGGTCGAATTGCGCGCCAGGCAGTGGATGTACAGCGTCGTCACATGCGTGTTGCGGCTGCGGATCGCGGCGCGCTCGAATAGCCTCGAGCCGATACCGATGCCGCGTGCGCTTTCGAGCACGGAGACGCCGAATTCGGCGGTGCGCTTGTTGCCTTCGGCCGGCAGGTAGGCCAGATGGCCGACGCCGCTCAGTTCCAGCTTGCTGTTGAACACGCCGAACACGGTGTCACGCGTAAAGTCGATCGCGCGCACGTAGTTTTCGATCACATGGTTCGGCACGACCTGGCCGAAGCGCAGCAGACGGTCTTCTTCGTCGAGCGCGAGGAAGTGAGCAAGCAGGCGTTCGCGATCGGCGGCGGTGAGTTCACGGACCAGAGCGTGCGCGCGTTCAGCAGGCAGCGACGCGCGATCGTTCGGCGCGATCGGCTCGGTGTTGCGATGGGTCAGCATGTTCATGGTCGGGTTCTCCTTTTAATCAGGCGGCGTTGTGCACCGCAAAACCGATTTTAACGGAAACCTAAGCCATTCACTAGGGAAAACCCGTATCAAAAGTCGAGGTGAATACCTAGAGCGCTGGAACCCTAAATTTAATTATTTGATTTTAAACAGAAGTTAAAAGTGATCGTACGTTCGTGACACGATGCTGCATGGATTCCCTGCGCTGATTTATTTGGTCTGCGTGTTGTTGCTTTGCAACATCCAGTGCGCGGGTTGCGATCTGTTCAGACCATCGTCTACTTGGCGGGCGCGCTGCCGAGACCATGCTCGACCATGCCGACCACCTGCTCGGCGAACTCGCGATAGCCCATCCGGCCGTCCGGCTTGAGCCACGTGAAGGTCCAGTTGATCATGCCGAACACCATCATCGTCAGCGCGGTCTGGTTGTCGCGTGTCGCGCGTTCGGGATAGGCGCGCACGAGCTGCCGCGCGAAGGCGGCGACTACGTCGCGCTGACGGTTCAGGATGATCTCGCGCTGCGAATCGACCAGATACTTGACATCGTTCAGCAGCGCGACGTGCCGGCTGTGCGACGTCTCATACTCGGACAGGAACGCGCGGATCAGCTCCGCGAAGGTTTCTCGCTCGCTCAGTTCGCGCCGCTGGCTCGATCCTTCCACCTCGGCGATGATCAGCATCAGGCGCTTCGTGTAGCGATCGAGCAGATCGAACAGGATTGCTTCCTTGCTCTCGTAATAGTGATAGAGGCGCGCTTTCGAGGTGCCGCTCGCCGCGGCAAGATCGGCCATCGAGGTGCTTGGATAGCTGGTTTGCGCGAACTTCGCGGCGGCCAGTTCGAGAATCTGCTCGCGTTGGGTTTCGTGGTCGGGGGCTCGGGTGCGGGCCATATTCGTCTGTTCTTATCTTATTGGGGTGAGCAGGGGGCGGATGCCGCGCGCAGTTCGAGCGAGCGCCATACGTTCGCATCGCCGCGCAGGCGGATGCGCCGCAGCGCCGCGAGTTCGCGCATGCGCCACAGCACGATGCTGTCGCTGACGAGGAACCACAACCCGGCGGTCATCACATAGGCGGCGACGCGCGCGGCGGGCTGCCAGTCGTCGGTTGCGCGGTCGAGGATCAGCGCGTCGATTTCGGCAACACTGCCGCTCGTGAAGGTGTTGTCACGCCAGCGCCGCGTCTCGCCGTTCGCCTGTTTGACCTCCTGCCATTCGAGCGCGAGCCGGCTGATGCGCAGCACGGAAATCGGCGCGGCGTCCGGCAGGTGTGTCTGCAATACGTCCGGCGCAAACATGCCGACCGATGTCGCGCGATCCTTGCGGGTATGCGCCCACGCTTGCGGATCGGTGAGGTCGGCGATCGACAGACGCACTTCGTTCAAACGCTGCGGGCTGTTGCGCACCAGGTAGCAGACGCGGCGCAGCATCAGTTGATCGGACGCGCTTTCGGCGTGCCACACCACGAGATTCGCGGTGCTGCTGGCGAGGCCGTCGAGCACCGCGGCCTGTTCGCGGAACTCGCGCACGAAGTCGCGTTGCGTGTCCGCGCTGACGCGTTCCCAGAAGTCGGCGCGCACGTGCGGAGCGTCGTCGACGCCGCGTAACGGGCCGACCGCCAGATCGTCCCGCAGCGGCTGCACGCGATCGTCGCGGCCCGCCTGGTCCAGCGCGGTACGCAGCGACTCGGCGGCGACATCGCCGTTGGTGAGGTGAATCGTGCTCATGGGCAAGGGCTTGCAGTGACGTCAGCAGCTGTAACAAAAAGAGGCCGCTCGCCGACTGGAACCCGATGTCCCGATCGATGAGCGGCCCCTAGTTTAAGCGGATCGCGAAACGGCCGAAAGCGGTGGCGGACGTCACAGGAGGGCAGTCCGTACCTAGGCCACGAAAGCACTCGACTCAACGTTCGTCGTAACTGACGACGACCTTGTCGCTAACCGGATGACACTGACACGTCAGCACGAACCCGTCGCGGACCTCGTGTTCTTCGAGCGTGTAGTTCTTTTCCATCTTCACTTCGCCCTCGAGCACCTTCGCGCGACAGGTGCAGCACACGCCGCCCTTGCACGCATACGGCAGCGCGAGACCGGCGCGCAGCCCGACGTCGAGCACGCTCGTGCCCTGATACGGCAGGCGCAGCTTGCGGCGCTTGCCGTCGAGCACGATTTCGAGCTCGGCCGCGGGGGTGTCCGCGGTGATCTCGACGGGCGGCACGCCCGCCTGCGGCAGCGGCGTGCCGAAGCGCTCGACGTGCACCTTCGCGGGCGGCACGCCGGCTGCCTTGAGCGCGGCCTCGGCCGCATCCATCATCGGCGCGGGGCCGCAGATGAACGCTTCGTCGATCGCGTCGGCCGGCAGCAGCTGCTCGATGAACGCCGCGCATTTTTCCTGGTCGAGCACGCCGTTAAACAGCTCGACGTCCTGCAGGTCGTCCGACAGCACGTGATACAGCACGAAGCGGTTCATGAAGCGGTTCTTCAGATCCTCGAGCTCCTCGGCGAACATGATCTGGTCGACGCTGCGGTTGCCGTAGACGAGCGTGAAGGTGCTGCGCGGCTCGACTTCGAGCGTCGTCTTGATGATCGCGAGCACCGGCGTGATGCCCGAGCCGCCCGAGAACGCGAGGTACTGCTGCCCCTGTTCCGCGTTCAGGTGCGTGAAGAAACGGCCGTCGGGCGTCATCACGTCGATCGTGTGGCCCGGCTGCAGCGTGTCGAACGCGAAGTTCGAGAAACGCCCGCCGCGCACGCGCTTGATGCCGATGCGCAACTCGCCGTCGCGATCGTAGTCGGTGACGCCCACGCAGATCGAATACGAACGGCGCGTTTCCTCACCGTCGATATGCGTCTTCAGCGTGACGAACTGGCCCTGCGTGAAGCGATAGTGGTCGCGCAGTTCGGGCGGGACTTCGAAGGCGACCGAGACCGCATCGGCGGTTTCGGGGCGCACTTCGCGGATACGCAGCGGATGGAATTGCGGGGTCGCCATATCAGTACGGTTTGAAGTAGTCGAAGGGTTCGCGGCAGTCGAGGCAGCGATACAGGGCCTTGCAGGCGGTCGAGCCGAATTGCGCGAGCCGCTCGGTGTGCGCCGAGCCGCAGCGTGGGCAGCCTGGGGCCGGCAGCGCGCGCGGCACGAAGCGCAGGACTTTCTCCTGCGGCGCCGCTTGCGCGTGGGCGGCCGCGCCGCAGTTGCCCGTCGGCGGCGCGATGCCGTAGACGCGCAGTTTTTCGCGGGCTTCGGCGGTGATCCAGTCGGTGGTCCACGCCGGCGCGAGCACGGTGGCGACGCGGTATGGCGTGAGCTGCGCGGCCTCGAGCGCACGGCCGACGTCTTCGGCAATCTGCGACATCGCCGGGCAGCCCGAGTAGGTCGGCGTGATCACGACTTCGAGCGCGCCGTCGGCGGCGCGTCGCACGTCGCGCAGGATGCCGAGCTCGCGGATCGACACCACCGGGATCTCCGGGTCGGGTACCGCTTCGAGCACGGTCCATGCGCGCGTGAGCGCGGGATCGGGCGTGGCGGTCGTGGCAGCGGCGGCGTTCGCGGGCCGCGGGGCGGTCGAGGTCGTCATCGCGTACTCACCAGCTGGCGCCCGGATGCTGGCGCGCGAGGCTCTGCATTTGCGCGAGCACGAAACCCATGTGCTCCGAATGCTCGCCGTGCTTGCCCGTGCTCACGTGCCGCAGCGCCGAGGGCAGCGTCAGCGTGGCCTGGTCGAGCGTGGCGCGCACGTCGTCGAGCCACGCGGCTTCCAGCGCCGAGGTGCGCGGGCCGATGCCGGCCGCCGCGACTGCGTCTTCCACCGCGTCCGCACTGAAGAACTCGTACGTGTACGGCATCAGATAGTCGAGCGCGGCCTGCGCGCGACGGTGCGATTCGTCGGTGCCGTCGCCGAAACGGATCAGCCACTCGCTCGCGTGATGCACGTGGTACTGCGTTTCCTTGATCGACTTCGCGGCGATCGCGGCGAGCTGCCCGTCGCTGGAGCCCGTCAGCGCACCCCACAGATGCATCATCAGCGTCGCGTACAGGAAGTTGCGCACGATCGTGACCGCGTAATCCTTCCCGGCCTGCGCGGTGCCGGCGAGCGGCCCGTAATGCGGCAGCTCGGCGAGCGTGTAGTTCGCGAATTCGCGCTCGGCGCGGAAGTACGCGTAGTCGTCTTCGCTGCGCTGACGGCCGGTGAGCGGCGCTTCGAGCGCGGCCGCGTGCGTGTACAGGAGGCGCGCCTGGCCGATCAGGTCGAGGCTCATGTTCGACAGCGCGATGTCCTCTTCGAGGATCGGGCCGTGGCCGCACCACTCGGTGTTGCGCTGACCGAGGATCAGCGCGGTATCCGCGAGGCGCAGCACGTACTGGAGATGTGCGGGCGTAATGGGCGTAGTGGACGTAGTGGTCATGGCCGCGCTTACATGTGGTTGACTTCGTCGGGGAGCGTGTAGAACGTCGGGTGGCGATAGATCTTGTCGCCCGCCGGTTCGAACAGCTCGGCCTTCTCGTGCGGCGCCGAGGCCGTGATCGCCGAGGACGGCACCACCCAGATGCTCACGCCTTCCTGGCGGCGCGTGTAGACGTCGCGCGCCATGCGCAGCGCCATCGGCGCGTCGGCGGCATGCAGACTGCCGCAGTGTTTATGGTCGAGTCCCTGCTTGCTGCGCACGAACACTTCCCAAATCGGCCATTCCTTGTTCATTGCTGATCTCCTGATTCCTTTGATGTGCGGTGCCACTCAGGCGGCGTGCTGTTGCGCGCGCTGGCGCTGCTTTTCCGCGTGGGCGAGCGCGGCTTCGCGTACCCAGGCGCCGTCTTCATGGGCCTTCACGCGGGTCGCGAGGCGCTCGCGGTTGCACGGGCCGTCGCCATTGACGACGCGCCAGAACTCTTCCCAGTCGATGTCGCCGTAGTCGTAGTGACCGCGCGCCTCGTTCCATTTGAGGTCCGCGTCGGGCAGCGTGACGCCGAGCACCTTCGCCTGCTCGACGGTCGCATCGACGAATTTCTGGCGCAGGTCGTCGTTGGTGATGCGCTTGATGCCCCATCTGGCCGACTGGTTGCTGTGGACCGAATCCTTGTCGCTCGGGCCGAACATCATCAGCACCGGCCACCACCAGCGGTTCACCGCCTGCTGGACCAGCTCGCGCTGCGCCTCGGTGCCCGCCATCATTGCGAGCAGCGCGTCGAAGCCCTGGCGCTGATGGAACGACTCTTCCTTGCAGATGCGGATCATCGCGCGGGCGTACGGGCCGTACGTGCAGCGGCATAGCGGGATCTGGTTCATGATCGCCGCGCCGTCGACGAGCCAGCCGATCACGCCGACGTCGGCCCAGGTGGGTGTCGGGTAGTTGAAGATGCTCGAATACTTGGCCTTGCCCGCGTGCAGCGCGTCGATCAACTGCTCGCGCGAGACACCGAGCGTTTCGGCGGCGCTATACAGATAGAGGCCGTGGCCGGCTTCGTCCTGCACCTTGGCGATCAGGATCGCCTTGCGCTTGAGGCTCGGCGCGCGCGTGATCCAGTTGCCCTCGGGCAGCATGCCGACGATCTCCGAGTGCGCATGCTGCGAGATCTGCCGCACCAGCGTTTTGCGGTACGCGTCGGGCATCCAGTCCTGCGGCTCGATCTTGCCGTCGGCGCTCATGACCGCGTCGAAGCGAGCCTGTTGTTCGGGCGAATTCGCGTCCGCGTCCAGCGGGGCGACGTTGCCGGGGATATCGAGGGATTGGGTGTACATGAGGGACGCTCTCTCTGGAGGAGTGGTCTGTGTCGGCGTAGTATAAACCAACCGACCGGTCGGTTAATAAATTTTTTGTGCAGAGACGTTGGGGCTGATAGCTCATTGAGGGCGTCGAAGCATGCATGCTGGTTTGCCCGGTTTCGACGGGCCGGCGCTTCATGACCGGCCGTCACCCCGCGCCGACACTTACCGGTAAAATTGCGAATTGGCCGCGATTTGCGGCCCACTTGCGTCTCCGGTACTCATGTTACGTCTAAGCGAAATCAAACTCCCGCTCGATCATCCCGAAAGCGCCCTCGAAGCCGCCGTCCGTGCGCGCCTCACGGAACTCGGCGTGGCGCGGGACGGGCTCATCCGATACACCGTGTTTCGCCGCGCGCACGACGCGCGCAAGCGCGCCGACATCAAGCTCACCTACATCGTCGATGTCGAGGTCAAGGATGAAGGGGCCGCGCTGAAACGGCTCGCCGACGTGCCGCATTGCGGCGCGACGCCTGATATGCGCTACAAGTTCGTCGCCGCAGCGCCCGCCCAAGTGAGCACGCCGCGTCCGGTCGTCATCGGCATGGGGCCGTGCGGACTGTTCGCGGGTCTGATCCTCGCGCAGATGGGCTTCCGGCCGATCATCCTCGAGCGCGGCAAGGCCGTACGTGAGCGCACCAAGGACACGTTTGGCCTGTGGCGCAAATCGGTGCTGAATCCCGAGTCGAACGTGCAGTTCGGCGAAGGTGGCGCGGGCACCTTTTCGGACGGCAAGCTCTACAGCCAGATCAAGGACCCCAAACACTACGGCCGCAAGGTGCTCGACGAATTCGTGCGGGCCGGTGCGCCGGAGGACATCCTGTACCTGAGCCGGCCGCATATCGGCACGTTTCGTCTCGTCAGCATGGTCGAGAAGATGCGCGCGAGCATCCACGAGTTGGGCGGCGAAGTGCGCTTCGAAACGCGTGTCGAGGACATCGACATCGACAACGGCCAGGTGCGCGGGCTGAAGCTGTCGACCGGCGAGACGCTGCGCTGCGACCACGTTGTGCTGGCGGTCGGCCATAGCGCACGCGATACCTTCCAGATGCTGTACGACCGCGGCGTCCACGTCGAGGCGAAGCCGTTTTCGCTCGGTTTTCGGATCGAGCATCCGCAAGGGATCATCGATCGGAGCCGTTTTGGGAAATTTGCCGGTCACAAACAGCTCGGCGCAGCCGACTACAAGGTGGTGCACCACTGCAGCAACGGGCGAGCGGTTTATAGCTTCTGCATGTGTCCCGGCGGCACCGTGGTGGCGGCCACGTCCGAGCTGGGGCGCGTCGTCACGAACGGCATGAGCCAGTACTCGCGCGCGGAGCGCAACGCGAACGCGGGCATCGTGGTCGGCATTACGCCAGACGACTACCCGGGCGGGCCGCTCGCCGGCATCGCGTTCCAGCGGAAGTGGGAGGAGCGGGCGTTCGAGCTCGGTGGCGGTAACTATATGGCTCCAGGGCAGTTGGTCGGCGACTTCATCGCGGGGCGGCCGTCCACTTCACTCGGCTCGGTCGTTCCGTCGTACAAGCCGGGCGTGCGGCCAACCGATCTCAGCACCGCGCTGCCCGACTACGCGATCGAAGCGATTCGCGAAGCGCTGCCACAGATGGAGAAGAAAATCGCCGGTTTCGCGATGCATGATGCGGTGCTGACCGGCGTTGAAACGCGAACTTCGTCGCCGGTACGCGTGCGTCGCGGCGACGACTACCAGAGTGTCAACGTCAACGGGCTGTATCCGGCGGGCGAGGGTGCGGGGTATGCGGGCGGGATCTACTCGGCGGCAATCGACGGAATCGAGGTCGCCGAAGCGGTCGCGCTGAAGATCATGAGTCAGCAAACGGCGTGAGTCCGAGCCGGCACAGCCGCCGGGCGCCGGGGTAAGCGGACCTGCCTGCGATTGCCGGCGATTGCCGCGTCGTTCGGGCACAATGCGCGTTTCGCCTCGAACCGATCCTCCGAATGACCATTCGCACCCTGGCTGTCGCATGCGGCGCGGCGCTGCTCGCCCAATTTGCCCCGTTTGTCGTTTCCTCGAGTGCGTTCGCTGCCGAAGCGTCCGAGCATTGGGTCGTCGTTTGGGCGACCGCGCTGCAACCGATTCCACAGCGGGCCGAGTTGCCACCGCTGTATCGCGCGCCGGAAGTCGCCGGGCGCACCGTTCGGCAAATCGTGTATCCGACGTTGTCGGGGAGGGTGGCGCGAATTCATCTGAGTAATGCGTACGGCAAGACGCCTCTCGTCATCGACGAACTGCGCATCGCGCGCTCGGCCGGTGGCGCTGCAGCAGTCGAGGGCGCCGGCAGTCGGGTGACGTTTGGCGGTAAGGGCGCGGTCAGCGTCCCGCCTGGCGGCGAGCTGGACAGCGATCCGGTCGCGATCGATGTCGTCGAGGGCGCGCCATATGCGATCAGTGCGTTCGTGGGACCGGAGCAGCGGATCGTCGCATGGCACCGAGTGTCGAATCAGGTGAATTATGTGTCCTGGCCCGGCAATCACACCACCGACGCGTCCGCCACGGCGTTTCCCGGCCGCTTCACGCAATATGTGTGGGTCACGGGTTTGTCGGTGGAGGCGGCGGCACCGTCGCTTGCCGTGGCCGCGATCGGCGACTCGATCACCGACGGCATGCGCTCCACCCTCAACCAGAACCGTCGCTGGCCGGATGCGCTGGCTCGGCGGCTGGCGGCGAGCGGCGCGCAGTCGACCGCGATCGTGAATCTCGGCATCAGCGGCAACCGGCTCCTGAGCGACTCGCCTTGCTATGGCGACGCGCTTGCGAGCCGCTTCGAGCGCGACGTTTTGCGACGTCCAGGCGTCAAAGCGGCGATCCTGCTGATTGGCATCAACGACATCAACTTTGCGGCAATGCCGCCTCATGGCGGGCTCGACTGCGATTTTCCTCATACGTCGGTCACGGCTGCCGATCTGATCGCCGGTTACCAGCGAGTGATCGCGGCCGCGCGGCGCAACGGTGTCAAGATGTTCGGCGCGACGCTGACGCCGGCGTCGCTGCCACCGGAGCGGGAAAACATCCGACTCGCGGTTAATCAGTGGATCCGAACTAGTCGTGCTTTCGATGGCGTCGTCGACTTCGACGCGGCGTTGCGCGATCGGGCGCAGCCGGAGCGTCTGCAGCGCGCTTTCGATAGCGGCGATCACATCCATCCAAGCGACGCGGGCTACGCGGCTATGGCCGCTGCAGTTCCTGTCGAGGTCGTGGTGGATGCGACCCGGAAGTGAGCGGCAACTTTTTTAAGCGAAAGCAAAAACGGGTATTGACGAGACGCGAAAGAGTCTCCATAATCTCATTTCTCTGCTGCAGACGCAGCGACGCAAACGAAGCAGTGCCGGGTAGTGGTGGTTCAGGTGGTTCAGGTGGTTCAGGCGCGGCGGGTTTGGCGGACCGATCTTTAAAAACTAACAGTCGATAAGTGTGGGC
>NZ_JACHDL010000033.1:0-77082 GCF_014201055.1 Paraburkholderia sp. CI2 | reverse complement strand
CTTTATCGCAAGGAGCAGGAGAGGCGGAAAGCGTCGGCGACGTAACACAGCCCGCTAGCTCAACCGCAAACTCCGCAATACGTCGAGCACATACTGAGTCGGACGCTCCACGGTACCCGCGCGAAAGGCCAGGCCCAGCTGTCGCCATAACGCAGGGCGCAGCGCACGTGTGACGATGCGCGCGTCGGCCGACGAGCGGCTCGGTTCCTGCGGCAGCAGCGCGGCGCCGTATCCCGCTGCGACGAGACTCTTGATCGCATCCGAGTAGTTGAGCTGGATGCGCGGCGTGGGGTGCTGCCCCGCCGCGCTGAACCATTCCGTCGTCAAACCAGAAGTTGCGAGCCGCGGGAGGCTTCGCATCGGCTAGACGCAATATCGGACGACGCCAGGTCGTTACTGCTCGGGCTCGTCTTTACAGGCGTCGTGCTGGCCTTCGCCGTGACGGCGATGATCTGGACGGCGTCTCGCCCCCCGCTCAAAGGCAAGGACTGCTCCGGCCGCATCGCAAACGACGAGCATGCGAGCTTCGTCGCGTTCTTCCAGGACCCGGCAGACCAGGGCGCGTTGCTGCGGTCGATCGAGGACTGCGCGAACTGAGCCTCGTTGCGCCGGGATAGCGCGCTCGTCGGCCGCGCCATCCCACACCCCCGCCAGGGACTATCCCACTTCCTGCCATACCACGGGCACAATACCCGGCGATAATGCCGGGGGCATTCGCGCCTTTTCCGTTCGATATCCGAACGCACCGATGCCCGCGCCGCCAGTGTTCCCTTTCGATGCACCCATGAGCCACGCCACCGCCGACCACCCCGCTTCCGCCGACTCCGCCCCGAACTCGCCGCGCTTCCTGCTATTCCTGATCTGCCTGTTCGCGTCCGCCGGACAGCTCGCCATCGACATCTACGTGCCCGCGCTGCCCGCGATGGCGCGCTACTTCGGCACCTCGCCGCAAGCGATCCAGACCAGCGTCACCGGCTACATGGCCGCCTACGCGTTCGGTCAGCTGATCTTCGGTCCGATCGCCGACGCGTATGGCCGCAAGCGCGTGCTCGCGTTCGGTCTGACGGTCTACACGGTAGGCTGCCTGCTGTCGCTCGCGGCGCCCAATCTCGAGACGTTCATCCTCGCCCGCGCACTGCAGGGCTTCGGCATCGCGAGCACGAACCTGCTGGCGAAGGCGATCATCACCGATTCGTTCGCGGGTCAGGCCTTGCTGCATGCGTTCACGTACATGTCGATCGCGTGGGGGCTCGCGCCGATCGTCGCGCCGGTGATCGGCGCGCATCTGCAGACCGCGTTCGGCTGGCGCGCGTGCCTCGTGTTTCTGCTGATCTATTCGCTGGTGATGTGGGCGCTGCTGTGGCGTTATCGCGAGACCTTGCCGAAGCCCGTCCATCTCGAACCGCGCACGCTGACCGCGAACGCGCGCAAAGTGCTCGCGAGCCCCGTGTTCCAGAGCTGCTTCCTCGCGCAGGGCCTGTGCTACAGCATCCTGCTGGTGTTCAACATCGTCGGGCCGTTCATGGTGCAGACCACGCTGCACAAGCCGCCGACCTTCTTCGGCTACCTCGCGCTCGGCATCGGCATGATGTACTTTCTTGGCGGTCTGTCGAATCGCCTGCACGGTCCGGGTCTGCCGAGCGCCGAGCAGCGGCTGCGCATCGGCGCACGGCTGATGGCGGCCGCGTCGCTTGCGATGCTGCTGCTCGCGCTGACGGTCGGTCTGCGCGTGTGGACGCTCGCGACGCCTGTGCTCGTGATGGGCTTCTGCGCCGGCGCAATGTATCCGACGCTGATGGCGAAGGGCAACTCGCTGTTCCCGCACATCGCGGGTCTGACGAGCGCGATTCTCGGCTGCGCGCTGCTGCTGGTTTCATCGGCGATGATGGGGTTGGCCGGCTTCGTGTCGGTACAGGTGCTCACACCGCTCGCGCTGTTCTTCGTGGTCCTCGCGTTCGTCGTCGTCGTGATGGTGACGAAGCTGCTGCGCCATCTCGAGCAGGTACAGCCTGCGGCCGCGGCGAGCGCGAGCGGCAAGGCGGCGTGAGCCGGCACATGAGCTCGACCGAACGCCAGACCTTCATCTGTACACGCGCGGACCGATGAACGGCATGCGCGAGCACGCCTCCGCATCCGCTTCCACGCGGATCGATCCGACCGTGTGGCAAGTCGCGGCGGTCGTGTCGATCGGCTCGTTCATGTCGCAGATGGACTCGACGCTGGTCAACGTGTCGCTGTCGGCGATCGGCCATACGCTCGATGCGTCGATCGCTACCGCGCAGTGGATCGTCAGCGGCTACCTGCTCGCGATGGCGTTGATGTTGCCGCTCAACGGCTGGCTGGTCGACCGCATCGGCGCGAAGCGGCTGTACCTGTTCTGCTTTTCGACGTTCACGATAGCGTCGATGCTGTGCGGCGCGGCGCAGACGATCGGCGAGCTGATCGGCGCGCGCATCTTCCAGGGCCTCGTTGCCGGTGTGCTCGCGCCGATGGCACAAATGATGATCGGACGCGTGGCCGGCAAGAACCTCGAGCGGGTGATGGGCTACACCGCGCTACCCATTCTGCTCGGTCCGATTCTCGGCCCGGTGCTGGCCGGCCTCGTGCTCGCGCACGCGAGCTGGCCCTGGCTGTTCTTCATCAATGTTCCGGTGGGCGCTTTCGGCGTCGCGACGGCGGTGTTGCTGCTGCCGCGCGATGCCGCCGAGTCGCAGAAGCGACCGTTCGATTTCACCGGCTTTGCGTTGATCTCCCCTGGGCTCGTCGCGCTTGTCTATGGACTTCAGGACGCGTCGCGAGCGGTGGGCTTGGCGTGTCTGCTCGCGGGCGTCGCGTTTCTCGCCGGCTTCGTGCTGTACGCGGCGCGCAAAGGCCATACCGCGCTGATCGACGTGCGCATGTTTGCGACACGTACGTTCTCGGTCGCCGCACTCGCCCAGTTCTTCGCGAACGGGATCATGTATGGACGGCAGCTCGCCGTGCCGCTTTTTCTGATCGCGGGCTGCGGTTTGTCGGCCGCGCACGCGGGCGGCCTGCTCGCGGCAACCGGCGTCGGCATGATGTGCTCGTTTCCGCTGCTCGGATGGTTGACCGAGCGGCTCGGCTGCCGCGCGCTCGCGGCGAGCGGCGCACTGCTGGCGTTTCTGAGCACGCTCGTGTTTCTGTGGCTGAGCGTTGATTCGTTCTCCGCCGGATGGGCCGCGGTCGGTCTGTTCTTTGCGGGCGTCGGTCAGGGGACGATCAGCGTGCCGTCGATCTCGGCCGCGTATTCGTCGATCGGGAGAGAAAGGCTCGCGGTTGCGAATACTGCGTTGAACATCGCGCAGAGAGTGGGCGGTCCGTTCGCGACGACGCTGCTTTCGATGGTGATGGCGTCGACGTTGCACGGTGTTTCGGGTGCACAGCCCGGCCGCTTTCTGCCGACGTTCGTGCTTCTGGCCGGGCTGCATTTGTTGTGCTTCGCGGCGGCGATGTTTCTGCCGGTTCGCGTTCAGCGGGCGAAGAACGCCTGACCACGCATTCCCGCGCCCGTGCTTCACAGTAGCC
The DNA here is from genome assembly GCF_014201055.1 of Paraburkholderia sp. CI2. Classification (NCBI taxonomy): domain Bacteria; kingdom Pseudomonadati; phylum Pseudomonadota; class Betaproteobacteria; order Burkholderiales; family Burkholderiaceae; genus Paraburkholderia; species Paraburkholderia sp. CI2. The sequence goes on along the minus strand of NZ_JACHDL010000033.1, from coordinate 73,536 downwards.
GCAAGCCGCCATCACACTCGATCACCGCCCCCGTCATAAACGTGTTCTCCAGCAGAAACTGCAGCGCGTGCGCGACATCGTCGGCCTGCCCGACGCGCCGCACCGGTAACGTTTCGCTCTGCTGCCGAAACAGCTCACTCTTCACGCTCGCGGGAAATCTGTCCCACCACGGCGTATCGATCACACCCGGCGACACCGCGTTCACGCGCAGCGGCGCAAGCTCGCGCGCCAGCGTGCCGATCATGCTTTCGAGCGCGCCGTTGATCGCACCCAGACCCGCCGTGCCCGGATTCGCGATGCGCGCCGAAATCGCGGTCAGAAACGTCAGGCTGCCGTCGCGACGCAGCGTGGGTAGCGCGGTCTGCGCGGCTTCGAGCTGCGGCCAGAACTTGGCCTCGAAGCCACGCCGCAGCGCGGCCAGATCCAGTTCGGCAAACGGCCCCGCGCCTTCGCCGCCCGACAGCGTCATCACCAGATGATCGACCCGGCCGAGGCCGCCGAAAAAGTGTTCGAGCGCCGCGCGATCGGCGCAATCGAGCGCCTCGCTCGTCACCTGTCCACCGATGCCAATCAGCGCATCGTCCAGTTTGGCGCGGTCGCGCCCCACCGCGACGACGCTCGCGCCAGCCGCCACGAGCCGCTTCACCATCGCGAGCCCAATGCCCGACGAGCCACCTAGCACCACGACCTTCTGATTTTGCCAGTCCATGTCATTGCTCCTGAGTGTGAACGGAAGACCCGTGGCAGTAGAATGCGCGGTGCGAGCCCATCACTCAAATCGTTTAATGTCATGGCCAACATCATTGAAAATGATTTTCGGCGCTTCGACCTGAACCTGCTGCTGACCTTCCGCGCGCTGCTGGAAGAGCGCAGCGTCACGCGGGCCGCGCAGCGGCTGTTTCTTGGGCAACCGGCCGTCAGCGGCGCGCTCAAGCGCTTGCGCGAGACCTTCGGCGACGAGTTGTTCGTGCGCACGCCGCAAGGCATGACGCCGACGCCGCGCGCGCTCGAACTCGCGCGGCAGATCGAGCCGTTCCTGCAATCGCTGCATCAGGCGCTCACGCAGCCGTCCGTCTTCGATCCGGCCCGCGCGCAGCGCGTGTTCCGCATCGGCCTCAGCGATTCGCTCGAACTGCTGCTGATGCCCGAGATCATTGCGCGCCTCGCCGACACCGCACGCGGCGTGAAGCTGATCGCGCGCTCCACAGATTCGACGCGCGCCGCCGCGATGCTCGACGATGGCGCGATCGAACTCGCGGTCGGTGTATTCCGCGAATGCGTGCCGTGGCAGCGACTCACGCCGCTGTTTTCATGGCGCTTCGTGAGCGTCTACAACCCCCGGCTCGTCAGGACGCGCCGCAAGCATTTGTCGATGGACGAGTTTCTGCGCCACCGCCACGTGCTGACTTCGTTCAGCGCCGAGCTGCGCGGCTTCATCGATGAACGACTCGAGATGCAGGGACTGAAGCGCGACGTCGTGTTTTCGAGCTCGAACTTCGCGACCAGTCCGTTCATCGTGCAACGCACGGCGGCGATCGCGACGGTGCCGGAGTTCATCGGCCGCGTCTGGCGCGATACGCTCGGTCTCGCGCTGAGTCCGCTGCCATTCGAGGTGCCGGGCTACGAGGTTTCGCTGATGTGGGCCGCGGCGCACGACCAGGATCCGGCGCTCGCGTGGTTGAAGTGCGAGTTCGCGGACGCGTTCGGCACGAGCGACGGCACTGCGCGTGCAGCGCCCTGACAGCGACGTGTGCTACGGTTCGGAAGGGTCACGTTTCGTTTCGCCGCTTCGCCGTCGCCCGTTCAAGCCAGGAGGAAATTCCGATGACTCACCACGTCGCAATAGGCACCTTCATCGTCTCCCTTCAACCGATGCCGTTCGAAAACGCGGAGGCCGAATCGAAGCTCGGCCGCATGTCGATCGACAAGCAGATCTCCGGCGATCTCGCCGCGACCACCCAAGGGCAAATGCTGAGCGCGATGACGAACGTCAAAGGCTCGGCCGGCTATGTCGCGCTCGAACAGGTCACTGGCACGCTGGCGGGCAAGCAGGGCACGTTCGTGCTGCAGCATATCGGCGTGATGAATCGCGGCGCAGCGGCGCTGGCGGTGACGGTCGTGCCGGATTCAGGCACGGGCGAGCTGAGCGGCATTGAAGGCGAGTTCAGGATCGACATCGTCGACGGCGCGCATTCGTACGAGTTCGCTTATCGTCTGCCCGGCCACTGACATGCCGAACGCGTGCCGGCGGGATACGGCGCTCGACCCCGTACCCCGCTACCAGGCTTTCCAGTTCAAAACCTCAGCGCTCAATGCCCCGCGATCGTCACCGACGCCGTCAACGCATTCGGATCGCGCGAAGAAGCCCCCGCGATCATCTGATAGACGCCGCCGTTGAGCTTCCACACGTGGTTGGTCGCGTCCCACGTCGACAGCAGCTTCGGTGCAATCGATACGCTGACCTGCTGCGACTCCCCCGCCTGCAGCGCGACCTTTTGCCAGCCGACCAGACGCTTCGGCGGTTCGCCCAGACCGCTCGGCAACGCGGCATAAACTTCGGCGATTTCCGCGCCCGCGCGCGAGCCCGTATTCTTGACGGTAAAGGTCACCTTCACGTTGCCGCTCGCATCCACTTGCGCGTTGAGGCCCGAGTAGCTGTAGCTCGTGTAGGACAGCCCATAACCGAACGGGAACAGCGGCGCGATCTGCTTGCCGTCATACCAGCGATAACCCATGAAGAGCCCTTCGCTTTAGGTAACGGTGGTATCGGTGGCCGAGATCGTCGGTTGCGGAAGATCCGCGTCCTGCATCGGGAACGTGATCGGCAATTTGCCGGACGGGTTCACGGCGCCGAACAGCAGATCGGCAATCGCCTGGCCGCCCTGCACCCCCGGATACCACGCTTCGAGCACGCCGTGCACGTTGGATAGCCACGGCATCAGGACCGGGCTGCCGTTCTCGAGCACGACGATCACGCGCTTCGCTTGCGCCGCGACCGCGCTGATCAGCGCGTTCTGATCGTAGCTCTGGTTATAGCTGTCAGTCGTATTGCTCGGCAGGCTCAGGCTCGGCAGATCCGCGCCCTCGCTTTCCCATTGCGTCGCGAACACGATCGCCACATCCGCCTTCGCGGCGGCGGTCGCCGCTGCCGCCGCGTTCGTGCCGTCGACGAAGGTCACGCTCGCGTTCGGCGCCTTCGCCTGGATCGCGGCCAGCGGTGCCGACTTGTACCACGTCGCGCAGGTGCTCAACAGCGGCGACGGCGACACGCAACCGGACACCGCGTTGCCCGCGGCCGCCGGCACCGCGCCCGAGCCGCCGCCCGACAGCACGCCCGCATCCGCGTGACCGCCGATCACCACGATCGACGACAGCCCCGCCGCGTTCAACGGCAGCACCGGCTGCGAATCGCCGCTCGCCACCGCGTTCTTCAGCAATACCGACGATTGTTGCGCGACCTGCAGCGCGAGCGCATTGCCCGCGGTTTGATCGACGCTGCCGCCGGTGGTGGGCGGCGAATCGAAGACGCCGTAGCAGATCATCGTTCGAAGCTTGCGCTGGAGCCTCCTTCTGCACGTGTCTGCCGACACCGAGTGAGACGTCACGCCCCTCCCGCAGACTAATGACGGAAGCCGAAGGCCTCTACCTTGCGCCCCTCAAGGCTGACCTGCACTGCTTCGCTACAAGAAGTCGTAGTACAGTTCACGGCATCGACGGTCGGGCCGACTGACGGCACCGTCTCGCTGATGATGATGGCCTTGATCAATCTGGCGTCATCGGTCACAACTATTTCAAGGCCTAGCACCACCCCGCTGTCGTATTTGATAGTCATCGTTCCGGTGCAATCGGGGTTCACGGTGTAGGCGCCACTCTGGGCCCCGGTGAAACTGGTCACTCCGTTCTTCGGCGCACCATTGATCGTGCCGACGTCAATTCGCGTGAAATGTTTGGAACCGTCGAACGTCACCAGGGAGACATTGTTAAGCGCCAATTGGGTCACAAATTGATGCACCCCCGCTGAGTCGATCAGTCCGATGACCTGCCCCACGGCACTGAAACCGTATGCGCCGTTCAGCAGAGAGGCTGAACATGCGCTGCCGGCGTGAGCCGCACCATTGAGCGAAAGAAGGGCAATAGCCGTTGCCGACAACATGCTTAAACGCTTGCTATTCATGTTCGTCTCCTTGTAATCAAATGAGGTGCGCAGGTACGCACCGTCTTTCGACATCCCAAGTTAAGAGAAAACATCATTTACAGCGATCTGACAGATACAGCCATGCGTAAGCCATGCGTAGCCATTCCTGCTCATGCAACGAGCGGAGGACGGACGATAGGCCGGTTAGGACCAATCGTCCTTCGAAAAGGTGGCGGGCTGGCGTCGGTGTTCGATCAGCGCGCGGAGGTGGCACGCCGGAGACCGACATTCGCATTGAGAGTTGCTGCACCGGGCTGGATTTGCAGCGAGGTGTCGGCGGACACGCGCAAAGCGTTCGCGCGGAAATCCGCACAGAGGTGACTTTGTGAGTCAGCAGCGCGAATGGTGCGCCGCACGGTTCAGTATAGGCCGGGAGACCGGTAATGTCGGACAAAGGCGCGGCGGATTATCGCTAGCGTGTATTAGACCTCGAGCGTCGGCCCCATTACCTGCTGGACCTGACGCGCAAGCTCTGCTATCTGCGCGCGTTCGAATGCCCGTGCCGTTCGCCCACCGCGGCAGGTGCAGACTTCGTCTGCCGGCTCAACATCAGCGTCACGACCGCCGACACCGCCAACGTCGCCCCGACCACATAAAGCCCTGCCGTATAGCCGCCCGTCACGTGCTTGAGCCAGCCGATCGCAAACGGCCCGACGAAGCCGCCGAGATTGCCGATCGAGTTGATCATGGCAATGCCCGCCGCCGCCCCGGCGCCCGACAGGAACATGCTCGGCATCGCCCACAGCGGCGCCTTCGCGGCGCTGATTCCGACGTTCACGACGACGAGCGCAAGCACGATCATCAACGCGGTGGTCGCATTACCGGCGAACACGAAGCCGAGGCACGCAAGCGCGCACGGAATCACGACGTGCCACGTACGTTCGTCGGTGCGATCCGAGTGCTTCGCCCATAGCACCATCGCGATCACCGCGAGCACGCTCGGCACACCGGCAAGCAGCCCGGTTTCGAACGTGCCGAAACCGTATTGGCGGATGATCAGCGGCGCCCACAAGCCGAGCGTATAAAGTCCCGCCGAGGTGCCGAAGTAGATCAGCGCGAGCGCGAGCACGCGCGGATCGCGCAACGCGCTGAGCGCGCCGGCCGTGTGGCCCGCATGCGCGTGCCGCGCGTCGGCTTCGAGCTTCAGCCTCGCGATCAGCCAGTCGCGCTCTTCGGGCTGCAGCCACTCGGCTTGCGCGGGCTTGTCGGTCAGATACCTGAGCACGCAGAAGCCGAGAATGATCGCGGGCAATGCTTCGAGTATGTAGAGCATTTGCCAGTCGACGAGTCCGGCAATCGGCGGCAGTTTCATGATCGCGCCGGAAATCGGCGAGCCGATCGCAGTCGAGATCGGCGCGGCGGCCATGAACCATGCCGCCGCGACCGCACGCTGCCGCGCCGGAAACCACAGGCTCAGATACAGGATGATGCCGGGAAAGAAGCCCGCTTCCGCGACGCCGAGAATGAAGCGCAGCGCGTAGAAACTGTTCGGCCCGACGACGAACGCCGACGCGAGCGACACGAGCCCCCACGACACCATCACGCGAGCAATCCAGCGCCGCGCGCCGACCTTGTGCAGGATCAGGTTCGACGGCACTTCGAACAGAAAATAGCCGATGAAAAAGAGCCCGCCGCCGAGGCCGAACGCGGTCGGCGAAAGACCGATCGCCTTGTTCATCGACAACGCGGCGAAGCCCACATTCACGCGATCGAGAAAGCTCACGAAGTACAACAGCATGACGAACGGGATGATCCGCCGCATCAGCTTGCGGGACACCCGGCTTTCGAGTTCCGAAGTCATTGTCTCCTCCTGCGGCGCGCGGCTATTGACCGCGCGCGAGCCTCGCGCCGGCCGACGTTGGGCCGAGCTAGTCGAGTCAAGGTTGTGTGCCGGCCACGTCGTGGCCGGGGCGTAGACCGCGCGCCTGATTTGCGCGCGGTTCCGCTCAGTCCGGTTCAGTTCGCGCGAAGCCGGCGCTCAAGCCGCGTTCGCCGCGGGCGTCGCCGCCTGCTCGATGAACGCGCACGCGGCCGCCGTCACCTGCGCGGTCGTGGCCGTGCCGCCGAGGTCGCGCGTGTGCAGCGTTTTGTTCGCGGTCACCGCTTCGACGGCCTGCATCACGCGCCTGGCCGCGTCGAATTCGCCGAGGTGTTCGAGCAGCATCACGATCGACCAGAACGTGCCGACCGGATTCGCGAGCCCCTTGCCCATGATGTCGAACGCGGAGCCGTGGATCGGCTCGAACATCGACGGATAGCGGCGCTCCGGATCGATGTTGCCGGTCGGCGCGATGCCGAGGCTGCCGGCGAGCGCGGCCGCGAGGTCGCTGAGAATATCGGCGTGCAGATTGGTGGCGACGATCGTGTCGAGCGTCGCGGGACGATTGACCATGCGCGCGGTCGCCGCGTCGACGAGTTCCTTGTCCCACGTGACGTCCGGAAACTCCTTCGAGATTTCGAGCGCGATCTCGTCCCACATCACCATCGCATGACGCTGCGCGTTGCTCTTCGTGATCACGGTCAACAGCTTGCGCGGACGCGACTGCGCGAGGCGGAACGCGAAGCGCATGATGCGCTCGACGCCGGCGCGCGTCATGATCGACACGTCGGTCGCGGCTTCGATCGGATGGCCCTGATGCACGCGGCCGCCGACGCCCGAATATTCACCCTCCGAATTTTCGCGGACGATCACCCAGTTCAGATCCTCGGGCTTGCAGTACTTCAGCGGTGCGTCGATGCCGGGCAGGATGCGCGTCGGGCGCACGTTCGCGTATTGGTCGAAGCCCTGGCAGATTTTCAGTCGCAGACCCCACAGCGTGATGTGATCGGGAATGTCCTTGTCGCCCGCCGAGCCGAACAGGATCGCATCTTTGTTGCGGATCGCGTCGAGCCCGTTGGCCGGCATCATCACGCCGTGTTGACGATAGTAGTCGCCGCCCCAGTCGAAGTTCTCGAACTCGAACGTGAAGGCGCGCGTGGTCTTCGCGAGCGCCTCGAGCACCTGCGCGCCGGCCGGCACGACCTCCTTGCCGATGCCGTCGCCGGGGATGGTTGCGATGCGATAGGTCTTCATGTCTCCGTCCTGTGCTTGGGGAATGGCGTGAGTGGACTCTAGCTCGATCCCACGGGTAAAAACCGGTGCTAAACTCAAAGCATCTTTAACTTGCATTCACAAATGCGAAGGCGCGGAAAAGACGATGCGCGACACCGTCCAGCCAGCCGATCTGGGCTTTTTCTCGACGCTCGCCGCGAGCGGCAGCCTCAGCGCGGCCGCACGCGAACTGGGGCTGACCGCGGCGGCCGTCAGCAAGCGCCTGACCCAGATGGAGCAGCGCGCGGGCGTCGCGCTCGTGAACCGCACGACGCGCCGCATGATGCTGACGCCCGAAGGCGAGCTATACCTCGAGCGCGCGCGACGGATTCTCGACGAGATCGACGAACTGGCCGAACTGCTCGGCTCGGCGAAGAAGACACCGAAGGGCTTGCTGCGCGTGAACGCGACGCTCGGCTTCGGGCGCAGCCATGTCGGACCGGCGATCTCGCGCTTCGTCGCGCGGTATCCGCAGGTGTCGGTTCAACTGCAGTTGTCGGTCACGCCCCCGCCGCTTACCGACGACAGCTTCGACGTCTGCATCCGCTTCGGCGAGCCGCCCGATACCCGCGTGGTCGCGCGCCGGCTTGCGCCGAACCGGCGTCTGCTGTGCGCGGCGCCGTCGTATCTCGCGGCGCACGGCATGCCGCTCACGGCGCACGATCTCACGCGCCACAACTGCATCGGCATTCGTCAGGGCGACGAAGCGTACGGCGTGTGGCGGCTGACCTCGGGACGCGGCGCCGCGCGCAAGACCGAGGCGGTGCGGATCAAGGGCACGCTGACCACCAACGACGGCGAGATCGCCGTCAAATGGGCGCTCGGAGGACACGGCATCCTGATGCGCGCGGAATGGGACATCCGGCAGTATCTGACGGAAGGATCGCTCGTCCAGTTGCTGCCCGATCACGACACACCGAATGCGGATATCTTCGCGGTGTATTCGCCGCGGCATCAGATGTCGAATCGTATTCGCGCGTTCGTGGAGTTTATTGCGCGGGAGTTGGGGGGTGAGGTGGGGGTGGGGGCGTAGTGCAGCACAGCGATCGTGCGCACTCGTGATGTCATCAAAAGAGCGAGCAGCACGTCGGCCCAATTTTGCCTCGCTTTCCGAGTCGTCTGATTGAGCATGGTTCCGTCTTCGCCGAAGCTGACGGTGTCACGAACGTTACCTCGAGTCACCCGTCTTCTCGCTTCCGTCGCCACCACGGAGTGAACGCCTTTTCGATGTGTAAACCATGCCCGCCGAGTGCTATTTCACGCTTAACCGTCGACTCATCTCTGTATTGACCTGCAAAGGCTTTGGCAACGTGTCTGCTTTTTCGGGCAAACCAGCCCATGTCAACAACCCCGCAGATACAGCGGTCGCCGAAAGCGGTCCGCTTCCGCAAGGCCTGTACTACATCGTAGACCGACAGAGTGGCGGTCATCTGGGATGGCTGTATGACCTTGTCAAGGACGCATGGTCCGATGTCGATCATTCGACCTGGTTCGCGCTTTATCGAAACGACGGCGTGATTGACGATTGGACATTTATCAATGGCGTGAAGCGAGGCAACTTCCGCCTGCATCCGACCGGTCGCTGGGGAGAAAGTGAGGGATGCATCACGGTCACGGACCAGTCCCAGTTCGATCGCTTACGCTCGTTCTTGCTGTCGCACCCAACCCGGAAGATACCCGGCACCACACTGCAGTACTACGGTACGGTACTTGTGCAATGAAAACTGCCCTGCGGATTTTTACGGCCTTCGTGCTGACTGTCCCAGTCTGCCTTGCGTTGTCGACAATCGACCCGCTTGCGCGCTGGGTTGGCAGCGAATCCACGTTAGAAATCCTTCGCCCCCTCTTCAAGCTCGTTGGCGCCGTCGGTGTGGAGGGCGAAGAGGACGTGGTGGTTACGCTGCTGCTCGCAGTCAGTTTCCTACTATGCTGGGGGCTCTCGTGGGGCGGGTCCGTGCTTTTTGTTAGAAAGAGGTGTCGCCTTGATGTCAAATGACGTTTTCATAAAAATCGACGGGATTACGGGCGAGTCGCAGGACGCGGCACACCCGGACGAAATCGAGGTGATCAACTGGACATGGAAGATGGCACAGCGGCTCTCCATGATGTCCGGACCAGGAAGCGGCGTCAGCAAAGCCTCGGTCGACGACCTCGTGTTCTTCCACAACGTCGACCGGGCGAGTCCGAGCCTGATGTCCTATTGCCTGACCGGCACGCACGTTTCGAAAGCGGTTCTTACCATGCGCAGGGCGGGTGGCAGCCCCCTCGATTTCCTCAGGCTCACCATGAACGATGTATTCATCACGGGCGTAGAGATGACCGCACAACACGAACAGGTTCGCCTCTCTTTTGCCAGGGTCAAGCAGGAATACATCGTTCAAAATGCCAGAGGCGGCAGCAACGGCGTTGTTACCGGAATCTTCGACATCAGGGCCAACCGACCTGTGCCCCGATGACAGTGTCAGCCAGACCTTTTCAATGCACATCACTGACTATCCAATAAACCCCCCTGATATCGTAAAGTTGAGGAAATAGAGACCGCCTCCATCCCATTAGTCACCAAGGCCGGACCTGACCAAACCGGGTAACGATGCCGAGACCAGACCCCGCGCTGTCCCGCAGCCCGACAACCCCGATGACGCGGCGGCGCCGGCGTCTTCTGATCGTCGGCGCGATCGTGCTCATCGCCGCATTCGGCTGGATGCTCGCGCTCGTGCTCGAGCCCGCGTTCCAGCGCACGATCGTCATCACCACCGGTGCGGACGGCGGCATCTATCGCGGCTTCGCCGATCGCTACGCGCCGCTGCTCAAGCGCGAAGGCATCAAGCTCGACATCCGTAGCTCGTCGGGCTCGGTCGAAAACTACCAGCGGCTCGCGGACCCGAACAGCGCCTATCAGGTCGGCTTCATCCAGTCGGGCACGACCAGTCCGAATGACACGGACAATCTGCAAACCATCGCCGCCGTGTCGTACGAACCGATCTGGGTGTTCTATCGCGGCGATGCGACGATCGACCGGCTGTCGCAACTGCGCGGCAAGCGCATTTCGATGGGCGTGCCAGGCAGCGGGTTGCTCAACGTCTCGCAGGTGCTGCTCGGCTATAGCGGCGTCACGAGTCAGAACTCGACGCTGCTGCAGATGGACGCGAATGCCGCATACCAGGGGCTCGAAAGCGGTCAGGTCGACGCGGCATTCTTCATTGGCCGGCCCGACGCCGACATGCAGCACACGCTGCTCACCAGCAACCTGAAGCTGATGAGCTTCGCGCAGGCCGACGCACTGGCGCAAAAATTCCCGTCGCTGTCGAAGATCGTCTTGCCGCGTGCCTCGACGAGCGTCGCCGACGATCTGCCGCGCAGCGACGTCACGCTGCTCGCGGCGACGGCGCTGCTCGTGTCGAAGGACACGCTGCATCCGGCGCTCGTCTATCTGCTGCTCGACGCGGCGCGCACGGTGCACGGCGGCGAGGACTACTTCACGCCGCTCGGCACGTTCCCCAACCTGAACACCGAAGAATTCCCGATCTCCGACGAAAGCGTGCGGTACTTCAAATCGGGCCGGCCGTTTCTGTATCGCTACCTGCCGTTCTGGCTCGCGAGTCTGATCGAACGGCGGCTGCTGATTCTGGTGCCGTTCCTCGCGCTGCTGATCGGCCTCGCGCAGGCGCTGCCGGGCATGCTCGAAGCGCGGATGAAGAAACGCCTGTTCGTGTGGTACCGCGCGATCAAGGCGCTCGAGGACGAAGTGTGGAAGAACGCCGAGCCGTCTCGCGCGCAGATCGCACAATGGAGTGAGGAGATTGAAAGCATCGACGCGAACGCTAGTCAGATCCGAATTCCGTACCGCTACTTTCAGGATGTTTACGCGCTGAAGCAGGCGATCGGCGTCGTGCGCGACCGGATCGCGCATGTAGCGCAGAAAGTGCAGAGGTAGAGACGACGGTCGCTTAGCCCTGTGCGTTTCCCGGGTATTCACCACCGCGCAGCCAGTTGATTTTCCACACGGCCTCACCGCATGGGCGCTTGCCGCAGCGCAAGAAAAAAATCTTTGTGAAATCAGTCGAACGATAGGTCGATTCAATTGGCGCGCTCGCGATTCGCATCCTGTAATGGACTCCTACCGTCCATCCAGCCTGCCGTCCTACCCGGAGAGAGACCATGTCCCAGCCTGAGCCGAATGTAGACGAAGTGGTCCGAAGCATCGCCGAGGAAACCGACACGCCGGCAGAAACGGTGTCGCGCATGTACGCCGATACGCTCGCCGAATTCCGGAACGAGGCGCGCGTGTTCGACTACGTGCCGCTGTTCGCCGCGAAGAAGGTCCGCAACGAGCTGCGTCACAAGCAACATCGCGAGCACTGACTCGCGGCATGCGGTAATGCGTCGGCTCATCGCGCTGTCGCACGCGTCGTGGCTCCAGATGTTGCGAGCATGGTGGAGCTAACAATCGCGTCGCAAATTTTTTATGCTGGCGGTTCCACAGCTTTCCAAAGGAACCGTCCACATGTCCGCCCCGCTGCAGATTCGCGCCGTCACCCGTGACGATTTCGATGCATGGTTGCCGCTATGGGACGCCTACAACGCGTTTTATGGCCGCTCGGGCGAGACCGCGTTGCCGCGCGAGATCACGCAAATCACGTGGAATCGCTTTTTCGATGGCTACGAGCCGATGCATGCATTCGTCGCGGAACGCGCCGGGCAATTGCAGGGCATCGTGCATTTTCTCTATCACCGTCATACGACCATGGCGGGGCCGATCTGCTATCTGCAGGACCTGTACACGCTCGATAGCGAGCGCGGCAAGGGTGTCGGCCGTGCGCTGATCGAGGCCGTCTATGCGCGAGCAAAAGCCGACGGCGCGCAATGCGTCTACTGGCAGACGCACGAGACGAATCACACCGCGATGCAGCTCTATGACAAGGTCGCGGATAAGTCCGGCTTCGTGGTTTATCGCAAAGCGCTTTAGCGCTCAGCGCTTCATCAAGGCTCATCAAAGACGAAAGGCGCACCACCCGGTGCGCCTTTCGTTTTACTGCTCAAACGGTTATCACGCAGTCCCGGTCAAGCCTCGAGCTGCTCCAGCACCTTGCCCTTGGTTTCGATACCGAGGAAGTGCACCGCGACCGCCGCGAGGAACGGCACGGCGGCGAGGATATAGAACGCCACTTCCAGGTTGCCGCCGATCATCGTCTTCGACACGATCGCCGGCGCGAAGATCGCCGTTCTGATGATTTTGACGACGTGACACGGCGAGTCCGGCTGTGCAATGCAGCAGGACTCGCCGACAGATATGAAATAAGTATTTGAAGTAGTTGCGCCGTGAAGTCAGCGCGCACTCAATGCGCGGCAATCGATCTGCGGCGCGCCTGCATCGCGGTCGGATCGTCCTGCCTCGGGCGATAGCTCAGGCGCTCGGACAGCTCCAGCGCCGCCTGGCATACGGCGATGATCAGCGGCTCGCGCTCGGCGGTCTCGCCGATATCCGAACGCGGGATCGTCACCGTCAACGCGGCGGCGATCTTACCGCTCTGGTCACGCACCGGCGCGCTCACCACCGAAATCCCCCGCTCGAACGACGCCTCGCTGACCGCATAGCCAAGCGCCGCGCTCTCGCGCGCACCGTTCATACACTGCCGCACGCGGTTTGGCCTGCCTGCGTCCCACTCCTGTCTGCTCTTCTTTTGCCATCTTGGCTGCCGTCTCTATGCGGTTCATCGGGTTCAATTCAGGTTGATAGCGCGAAGCATGCGGCGAATCGGCCATGCGGGGTGCTATGCTTTGATCCGGTCCGGCGGCGCGGTGTATTCCAGCCGCTCGCTCGCGCCGCCCAAGCGTAGGAGGCCACGTCATGTCCAACGCGGTCCAGATTCAGGTTGCCGACTCGCATCTTTATCCGGGCTGCGCGGTGCGCATCGCGAATCTTCCCGAGCCGGCCTGCGCGTCAAACGTCGCCGAGGCGCGCGTCGAATTCGCGGACGGTTCCGGTGCGCACGCCACCTGCCATCGGCGCGCACATGACGAACTCGAATTGACCGTCGACCGTTATGCGACGCAAAAACGTCATCCGATCGACGCACGGCACTGGCTACTATTGGCCGTCGATGCCACGCATCACAGTTGGCGCGTCAAGCGTCGGCTGCCGTAAAGCTGCGAGGCCTGCCGCCCTCGGCGGACCCGTAACCGGTGTCGCGCGCGCCGCTTCGAGCGGCGCCGATGCGACCGTCACGTCTCCTTCGGAACTCACCGATGACCGACCACGATCCTCACCTGCCGCCGAAACTGGACAACCCCGATTCAATCGATAACACCAACGACGCCCCCGACGATCCCGAACGCCGGCGCGTACTGACCGGTCTCGCGGCGGTCGGCCTCGGCCTTGCGCTGACCGGCTGCAAAACAGGCGAGGGACTCGCGGGCAACGGGCCGCCGCGCAGCGCCGCCGACTTGCGGCTCGACGCCGCGCTGCACGATCAGGTGAAGAACATCGTGGTGATCTACGCGGAGAATCGCAGCTTCGCGAACCTGTACAGCAACTACCCGGGCGTCCAGCATCCGCTCGACGCGGTCACCGCCGAGCAATACGTCCAGCTCGACCGCGATGGCAAGACGCCGCTGCCGCGGCTGCCGGCCATCTGGGGCGGGCTCGTGCCGCAGGCGCAGGAAGTGGACGGCAAGCGCTACATGATCGGCGAAAAGGATCTCGATCATCTGCACAACCGGCCGTTCCGCATCGTCGATGCGCACGGCGCGCCGCTGCCGACCGGCGTGATCACGCGCGACCTCATCCATCGCTTCTATCAGAACCAGATGCAGATCAACGCGGGGCGCAACAACCAGTTCGCCGCGTGGGGCGATTCCGGCGGCCTTGTGATGGGGCACTACCGCAATTCCGCCGACACGCTGCGTCTGTGGAATCTCGCGCAGCGGTACACGCTGTGCGACAACTTCTTCATGGCCGCCTTCGGCGGCTCATGGCTGAACCATATCTTCCTGATCTCGGCGCAGGCGCCCTACTATCCGGACATCCACAATAGTCCGGCGAAGAAGATGGTGTCGGTCGTGGAAGGCGAGGATCCGACCGGCACCCGTTTGAAGCTCGCGCCCAATTCGCCTGCGTCGGCGCTCGACGGTCCGCCGAAGTTCGTCAATGACGGCGCTTTCACCGCCGACGGCTACGCAGTCAACACGATGGCGCCGCCGTATCAGCCGAGCAGCGTGCGTCCGGCCGAAGGCGGCGACCCGGCTTTCGCAGATCCGTCGAACCCGCGGGTGATGCCGCCGCAGAATTACGCGACGATCGGCGACCGGCTGACCGGCAAGGGCATCGACTGGGCGTGGTACAGCGGCGCGTGGCAATTCGCGCTCGATCATCGCGATACGGGGTCGATGCCCGACTTCCAGTACCACCATCAGCCGTTTAACTACTTCGCCAATTACGCGCCGGGCACCGCCGCGCGCCGCCGCTATCTGCGCGACGGCGGCATGGGTAACGACGCGTCGACCAATCGCCTGATTGCCGACATCGACGCGGGACGTTTGCCGACCGTGACGTTCTATAAACCGCAGGGCGACCTGAACATGCACGCGGGCTATGCGGACGTCGCCTCGGGCGACCGTCACATCGCGACGCTGATCGAGCACATCCAGCGCGGCCCGCAATGGCAGAACACGGTCGTGATCGTCACCGTCGACGAGAACGGCGGTTGGTGGGACCACGTCGCGCCGCCGATCGGCGATCGCTGGGGTCCGGGTTCGCGCGTTCCCGCGCTCGTGATCTCGCCGCTGGCGAAGAAGGCTTATGTCGATCACACGGTGTACGACACGAACTCGATTCTGCGTTTCATTAACCGTGTGCATGGACTCGCGCCACTCGATGGCGTGGTCGCGCGCGACAAGGCATTCGCAAGCAACGGACTCGCGCCGCTCGGCGATCTGACCGCTTCGCTCGATCTCGCTTGAGCGCCTCTCGGCTGCGTTGATTTGTCGCGGCTCGCGGTCTGCATGTGGTCGTTACTGCATGCATATCGCTTACGCCGCGGCGCAGTAAGGATTCACCGTACCTCGCCACACCTTTTGGCGACCTGATTTTCCATTCGCACGTCATGCCTTTGTCTTGCATAAAGCGCCGCGCCGCCTAGACTGATAAAGCGCTTCGCAATTTATGAACGGAACTGATATGCGGCTGACCATCCTGATTAACGGTTCCGATCCCACCGTAAGCCATGATTACGCTGTGCTCTGGCTCGATACCGATGAACATCGGTGGTCGAGAGAAGCGCATCAAGGGATCGACCTGCCCCCATGGGGCGAACTGCGCGACGAAAACGGCGTGACCACGCTGTGCGCACCGAGCGCCGACGCGCCGCTTTGTACGTTGCGCGGTCTGCACGTCGATCGCAAGGAGCGAGTGAGCGCCGCGCAAGGCGCCGCTGCATGGACCGCGCTGCCAACACGCAAGGCGGCTAGCGGCTACTGGCGTTTGCAGGCGGTGGATCGTCAAAAAGTGCACGCTGAAAACAGCGTGTTCGGTAATTAAGTTCTGGCGCGATTCGTCGCGCTTCTCTTTTCCGGTCGAAACTTCCGGCTCATTGCACGAGCACTGTTCGTACGCGTAAATCTGTTCGTGCGCAATCGAACATAACGTGCCGCGATATCGCAAAGCCTTAAGACATTCTTAAGATTGCGTGCGTAGATTCGGAAGTCCACGCATTCGGGTCGCTGCAAAGCGGCCCACTTTTTTGTCCGGCGCACGCCGCCTCTGCCGTTTCCGATTCCCTTCCTTCGATTCGCATTGTGCAGTCGCTCGCTGCGGGCCACGACGCTATACTTGCGTCCCCGTTCATCGAACCACCGACACATGAAGAAGTGGCTTGCCTGTCTATTACTCGCCGTCGCCGCTCATGCGAGCGCGGCGCCTTCCTGCACCGGATTCACGCCGAATGCGCAATGGCCCGTCCTCACCAATCAGAAGATGGCGCCGAAAACGCGCCTGCTTTGTTATAGCGATTTCGCGGTGCTGCATTCGGGTATCACGCACGGTCCGCTGTGGTCTGCCGAGCATCTGACGCGTGAGCACATCGAAGAAGCGAAGGACATGGTGCGCACCAACAAGTTCTTCGAAGACGCGCGTCTGCCCGAAGGCGAAGGCGCGACACTCGCCGACTACAAACGCAGCGGCTTCGATCGCGGTCATATGAGTCCGGCGGGTAATCGGTGGAACGACGAGGCGATGGCGCAATCGTTCTCGCTCGCGAACATCGTGCCGCAAAATCGTCAGAACAACCAACGATTGTGGGCACGCATCGAAACCGCCGTGCGCAAGATCGCACTCGCCTACGACGACACGTACGTCGTCACCGGACCGCTGTTCACCGGCCAGCAATTGCAGACGATCGGACCGACGCGCGTGTTCGTGCCCAGCCAGTTGTACAAGGTCGTCTACGTGCCGTCGCGTCAACTGGCCTTCGCAGTCGTGGTTGATAATGTAGCGACCAACCGCTACGACATCCACACGATTCACGAACTCGAAGCGATGTCGGGCATCCGCTTTCCGGGCATTCCGGACAACCTCAAGGACCAGCGGCCAGGAGGACTGAAAGGTGTTTAAGCCCTATTCGAACGATGACGACGTGCTCAACATTCAAGGCGATGCGCTCACGCTCAGCAATGGCACGACGCGTGTCGTGCTGAACGGCACGCTCGAATTGACGCGCGATCAACGCGGACTGAAGGCGGCGCTCGCGTTGAAGGAAGCGCTCGATGCGATCGTCGCGAGCCTGCAGGCGCAGAAGGATTTACCGGCAAAGGTGCAGGACGAGCCGGATGCTAAACCGGGTATCGTACAGAACCCGTTTCAATAACGGATTCGGCGGCGTTGCATTTGCGCAACCTCGCAGATCGCAATTTTTACTGATGTCGGTCACGCAAACCTTTGCGTGACCGCTAGTTTTCTAATCTCGCGCCAATAGAGCGGATCGCCTCCCCTCTGTCACATAATGTACATAGAGAAACCTTAGCGTGCGAGGTTTCTTCACACATCGACTGGCGTCTCCATGCATGCTGCGTTCTCGAGATTTCGCCGTTCTTCCGCACAGGGTAATCCGCGCACTGCCGGAGACTTGTGCCAGGAAGTTCCATCCGTAGACGTTGAAGATCCCAACTCCGTGGTCATGGAGATCTTCTCGGCGCGCCGCGACATGCAGAGTCTCGCTGTCATCGACGACCACCGTCCCATCGGCCTGATCAACCGCGATATCTTCATGTCGCAAATGAGCAAGCCGTTCCATCGAGAGCTTTACGACAAGAAGAGTTGCATCGCGTTCATGGACAAGGAACCGCTCATCGTCGACGCCGACGTGAGCATCGAAGCGCTGACGTTCAGGACCGTCGAGGCCGGAGAAAAAGCGCTGGTCGATGGTTTCATCGTGACACGTGACGGACTCTTCTCGGGTCTCGGCAGTGGTCTGCAGCTTATCAGTGCGGTCGCGGAAATGCAGGCGGAGAAGAACCGCCAGATCATGCAGAGTATCGAGTACGCCAGCGTGATACAGCGCGCCATGTTGCGTGCTTCCAGCGAGACCCTGTCGATGAAGCTGCGCGACGCGGCGATGGTCTGGGAACCTCGCGACGTCGTCGGCGGCGACTTCTATCATTTCGCGGCCTTTCCGACCGGCTGGTTTGGCGCTGTTGCCGATTGCACCGGACATGGCGTACCGGGCGCCTTCATGACCTTGCTTGCTTCGGCGTCACTGTCGAAGGCGCTCGAACACATCGGTCCGCGCGACCCCGCCGCGCTACTGGCGGCCGTCAATCAAAACGTCAAGGGCTTGCTTGGGCAAGTGAACAGTGCCGACGAAGGAACCCAATCCAACGACGGTCTGGATACCGCACTCTTCTGGTTCGACGCCACGCAGAGCGTGCTGCATTTTGCCGGCGCGAGGATCGCTCTGCACATCCTGTCGCCCGATGCCGCGGAGTTTGAAACGATCGACGCCGACCGCATGGGTGTCGGTTATGTGGATAGTCGCGCCGACTATGCGTGGAGCTTGCGTTCGATTCCGGTCACGGCGGGCAGCCTGCTGTTCATCTATACCGACGGCCTCACCGATCAGATCGGCGGCCCGCGCAACATTTCTTTCGGCCGGCGCCGTGCGCTCGACCTGATACTCGAAAACCGCGCCGAAACTCCAGCGACGATTTGCGAGCGCGTCCGGCTCGCGCTCGCGGAGTGGCAAGGCAAGCAACCGCGCCGTGACGACGTCACGCTTTTCTGTGCCCGCATTTAGTGAATTCCCAGAATGTCCCAACTACTAGAACAAGACAGCGCCTTTTTCGAACTCGCGCAGCGGCGCAACGTGCTCTTCTATCACAAGGGCTACTTCTCCCATAACATCGTCGCGTCGATGGGCGAAGTCGTGAAACTGCAGCTCGAAGTCGCCGGCGTCAGCGGTCCTACTCGCCGCAAACTCTTCTCGTCCTTTATCGAGCTGGCACAGAACATCGTTCATTACTCGTCGAACGCGCTGGAGCCCGGTGGCGAACGGGCAGGCGAGATACGCGAGGGCGCGGTGTGCATCTCCAGGCACGGCGAACATCACGTAATGTTGTGCGTCAATCCCATCGCGACCGCCGAAGTCGAGGACCTGCGAAGCAGGTTGGAGCCTCTGCGCAACATGTCACTCGAAGAAATCAAGCAAGCGTACAAGGTTTCATTGCGCACCGACGCTCCGAAAGACAGCAAGGGCGCCGGGCTCGGCTTCCTGACGATGGCGCGCGATGCGAGCGCGCCGCTTGAATTCGCTTTTCATCCGCGTGCCGACGAACCGGGCACCACGCTGTTTTGCCTCACGGCCATCATCTGAGCAGGAAGGCACACGAACAATGGAAAACCTACACATCCCCGCGACGACGACGTCGCCCGAAGTCGATTTTCGCTTCGACCAGCACGCGTTGTCGATCAGGGGAGAGTCTTACCCCGAAAACGCAGCCGCCTTTTACGCGCCGATCATCGAGCAGATGCGCAAATACCTCGCCGCGAACGCCGGGGCCGAGATCACCATCGACGTCGCGCTGACGTACTTCAATAGCTCGAGTACCAAAATGCTGTTCAGCATCTTCGACGCGCTCGATCAAGCGGCGGAATCGGGAAGCCGGGTGTCGATGAACTGGTATCGCGACGAGGAAGACGAGACCATTGCCGAATTCGGCGAAGAACTGAAAGCCGATTTCCGCGCGATCGAGTTCACCGATCGTCCCATTGCGCAGCAGGGGAAGTAAAGTGCGTTCGACCTCTTCCCTTGACGTGTCCTCGGGTGGCGCACCCGATCTGTTCCAGAACGAGAGCACCGCGCTGGCAAAGGCTCGGGCCATGCATTCGATCATCGATGCGGACCCCGCGGAGTATCGCCAGTCGTTGGGCGAACTGATCGAGCACTTCCAGCGCCTGATGCGCGAGACACGGCGCCTGATCGGCCGCAGCGACCGGGCCGAACGCGAGATGCAGGCGCTGGCCCAGCAGTTGGCGTATCGCGCATCGCACGACGCGTTGACGGGCGTACTGAACCGCAGTGCCGTGATCGAACGGACCACCAAGGTCTTGCGCATCAGCAGCGCGGTGATGATCATCCTCGACATCGACGAATTCAAGCGGATCAACGACGACTACGGCCACCCCACCGGAGACGCGGTCATTTCGGGGGTCGTCGATTGTCTGCGCAGAATCGTCGGGGAACAAGGCTTCATCGGGCGAGTGGGCGGTGAGGAGTTCACCGTCCTGCTGCCCGGTCATGAACCGGCCAGCGGTGCCATTCTTGCCGAGCGCATGCGAGAAGCCATCGGTGACTCGCTGGTCGTTCCACCCGTCGAGCGCCGCATCACGGCCAGCTTTGGCGTCAGCATCAACGAGGTCGGAACCTGTTTCGACACCGCATATGGCCTCGCCGATGCGGCTCTGTACCGCGCCAAGCGAAGCGGGCGCAACCGCGTGGAATTTGCCGATCGATAAGGCGGATAAGCAGACCCATCGCGCGCCGTTACAGGCAGATCCGGAGCGCCCTAAGGCAAGTCATGCAGCCACCTAAACATTCACTATCCGGGCGGGTCGGTGTTCGCCCGCGCCGGGTTGACGGAAAGGGAAGGGCCTTGGGACAGGAAGCAACGCGCAAAGCCGGTACTGTCATAGCCGTGCTTGCCATTCTCGCTGTCATTGCGACGAGTACCTTCCTCGCAATCCGCCAGAGCAGCGAGCAGGACAGTTCGCTTCGGACGATCCAGGCTTCCGGGCGGCTGCGCCATGATCTCGACCAGGTTCAGCAAGTCATGCTCGATGAGCATGCGACGCTCTACACCTCGATCGCAACGGTGCCGCTTTACAACCGCGCCGCTTATAGCTTTCCGATGCTGGAACTGCTCGCGTTGACGCGCGACGCGCGCGAGAGCTGCAGCGAGAATCAGGAATGCATATCGAGGCTGTCGGATCTGGACGACATGATCGGCAGACTTAGCGAGCTGAGCTTTGGTCTTGCGCGCAAGATCGCGGAAAATCCCGGCAGTGTGGCAGTGGGCGACCCCAGACTCGAAGAAATCGACGCCTATTTCTATAGCGTTCTCGAGCGGGTCGTCGACGTACGACTCGCGGCCGACGCCAAGGTCGCTTTAGTCGTCAGCAAATCCTCGTTGGATGGGAAGTGGTTTACGCGCATGCTGTTGAGCTGCGGCGTCGCTTCGGCCTTATTGCTGCTTTCGCTGATTCACGGGAACGGGCGCATTGGAGCGCATCTTCGTCGTTCGCTCACAAGACTCGAGCATCAAGCCAGATACGACGCCCTGACCGATCTGCCGAACCGGGTGCTGCTCGGCGAACATCTTTCAGAGTCGCTCGTCCGCGCGGCAGCGACAGGTCAGAACGTTTCCGTCCTGTTCCTCGATCTCGATCGTTTCAAGGACGTCAACGATTCGCTCGGACACCGCATTGGCGATTTGCTGCTACAGGCCGTGGCGCGAAGGCTTCAGCGTCTGCTGCGCGCGACGGATTTCGTCGCGCGTTACGGGGGCGATGAATTCGTCATCGTCGCGGAACGGGCCGACGCGAAGCAACTCACCGAAATGCTGGACACGCTCATTCACGAGATGAGCGAGCCGTATCGCATCGGCGAGCACGAGCTTTATCTCGAAGCAAGCATCGGCGTCAGTACTTTTCCACAAGACGGCGCCCAGCCGGAACTGCTCACGCGAAATGCCGATGCCGCGTTGTACGTGGCGAAATCGCGCGGGAGAAACGGCTATCAATTCTACGAACCGGAGCTGAGCCGGGCGGCCGCCGAGAAGTTGCGGCTCACGACGCGACTGCGGCGCGCGGCGAAAGCCAATGAGTTGTATCTGGCGTATCAGCCGCAAATCGACATGAAAACCGGATGCATCGTCGGTGCCGAGGCACTTTTGCGGTGGCACGACGACGAACTCGGTGAAGTCTCGCCGGCCGTCTTCATCCCGCTTGCCGAAGAAACCGGTCTGATCCAGAGCATCGGCACGTGGGTATTGCGGCAGGCGTGTCTGCAGGCGAGCGCATGGGTACGCTCGGGGCTTCCGCCCGTGCGCATATCGGTCAATGTTTCGCCACTTCAACTCGAACGGGCGGACCTTCCAGGCGTAGTGCGCTCGGCACTCGACGATGCCCATTGGCCCGCCGAACTGCTGGAGCTCGAAGTCACCGAGGGCACATTGATGCGCAACGCTGAAGAAGCGCAACGGGCTTTTCGCGAACTGCGCGAACTCGGTGTGTCCATCGCTATCGACGACTTCGGCACGGGTTATTCGAGCCTCAGCTATCTGAAACGCTTTAGCGTCGACCGCATCAAGATCGATCGCGCCTTCGTTTGCGAAATCGGCAGAGACAAGGAACTTGAAGCTCTGTCGCTTGCCATCATCGCGATTGCTGAAACGCTGAGCTTCGACGTCGTCGCTGAAGGGGTCGAGCTCGACGTCCAGCGCGAGTTTCTGGTCCGTCACGGATGCACGGTGGCCCAGGGTTTCCTGTTTAGCCCAGCGGTCTCGCCGGAGGCTTTAGCGCAATTGCTCGGCAAGACCGCGGTCGCGTCTTCATTGAGCGTGGCGTCTTTCCGGGGATTCGCTTTGTGAGTCGCAACATGTATCCGCGTTGACGCACTACTTACGTTTTGTCACCAGCGCGGCGTCAACTCCTGTATTCCGCCCTACGTTAAACCGGCAGCGCTGAAATGATTCAGCCGCGACAAACGAATCCATCGATTCAACCTGGAGTCACATCATGAAGACGCTGTTCGCCGCTGTTGCTTCCGCACTGCTCGTGTCGACCGCCTTTGCTCAAACGGCCGCACCGTCTGCCGCACAACCCGCGCAAACCACGCAGTTGCCAGCCACCGGCCAGGCGAATCTGAAGGCAGGCACCGCGGTACAAGCCGGCGCGACCGCAACGAAAGCGCCTGCCGAAGCCGCTACGCAAAAGCACGTGAAAAAGACTTCCGCCCATACGAAGAAGGCCCACAAGTCCACGGCCAAAAATGCCGTCGAAACGAGCGCAGCGAAGACTAAAACGGAGAGTGCGAAAGAGGCCAGCACTGCCCCGGCGAAAGCCGACGGCGCACAAGCCGACACGACCAAAACGCAATAACACGTGATCGGTTTCGGCGCTGACCGGCCATGCAGGTGCTGTTCAAATAGAAGTTGATCGAAGCCGGACTGTGCCGTTCAGGGAGGGCGAGTCTTATGACTCGCCTTTTTTTATGCCGCGTGTCATTCCCCGTCGTATCTTTTTGCCGACAAACGCGCGAATTTTTGCACCGTCTTTACTCGCGGACGACTACTCTCGAATTGTTCCAATTCACCATCGCGTCGCACGAACGCCGCATCACATGGCTCTTACCCAATCGCTCGACAAGCTCTCGCCGCAACCTGCCAGCAAGCAGGTTCAACACAGCAACGTCATTCCGTTTCCGTCGGCGCGCGCGGCTCTACTCGTGACGCTGCCGCACGCTCACTTGCGCGCACTGCTTCATTCGCCGCTCGGCGTCTACGTAATCAACACGGAAACCGTGCGCGAAGAAGACCGCGTGCAACTCGACATCGCGTGCGAAGATCTCCACTTCACGTTGCACATGCTGCTCACCACGTTGCCCGCCGCGACGATCGGTCCATTGAAACGTCGCGTCAGCCGCCCGAGCGCGCGTTAAATGCGCTCGACGAAAGCCTGTTTACGCAGCTTGTCGGCATCGACGATTTCGATCTCCGCATAGCGCAGCTTCAACGCGCCCTGCGTCTCGAAGTGCTTGAGCACCTGATTGATCGTCTGCCGCGACAACGCGAGCATCATCGCCAGGTCTTCCTGCGGGACCTTCAGCGCGTTGCGCAATGCGCCGGGTTCGCCATAGCCGCCCGCCATCAGCAACAGGCGCCGCGCGACACGCGGTGCGGCCGGCAATAGCGCGGCTTCCTCGATCGCCTCGAACGCCAGACGCAACTTGTGCGCGAGCAGCAGACCGAACGCATGCCAGTAAGCCGGCGTGCGCTCGAGCAACGCGGCGAGCGCCGCGCGCGGCACATGAAACAGCGCGGTATCGCGTTCGGCATAGGCGTCGTGGGTGCGCGATCGATCGTCGAACAGCGCGATCTCGCCAAACCAGTTCACCGGCTCGATCACCGCGAGCAACGCTTCCTTGCCGGTCGAACTCGCCGCGCCGATTCTGACGAGGCCGTCGAGCACACAGTACAGGCCGTCGTCGGCAGCGCCGCGCGTGAAAAGCCGCTGACCTGCCGCGAGAGATTCGACGCGCCCCGCGTCGAGCAATTGCACCCGCAGCCCGGCTGGCGCGGCGCGAAACCACCCGCTGCGTTCGAGCAGCCCGGCAAGCTCCTTCGATGAAGAACGCGCTGTCATGGTCGGTATCCGTGGACGGTCGTTGCTGATTGTCGGCTACCCGATGGTTTGAAAATCCGCTGCCCGCGATTATGCTGACTTTGACACAGGAGCGGCACTGATGAGAACGCTGACGCAGCAACTGACGCAATACGCGGCCTACCATCGCGACCGGCGCAATATCGCCACGCACTTCGTCGGCATTCCGATGATCGTGCTCGCGCTCGCGGTGTTGCTGAGCCGCCCGTCGTTTGGCGCCGGGATGTTCCCGGTCACGTTGTCGCCGGCGTGGCTGCTGTTCGTGGCGGCGACCGTCTACTATCTCGCGCTCGACGTGCCGCTCGGCGTGCTGATGGCCTGCGTCTCGGCGCTCTGTGTCGGGTTCGGCGAGTGGATCGCCGCGCAAACGACGCTCGTGTGGCTCGCGACCGGCATTGGGCTGTTCGTGGTCGGCTGGGTGTTCCAGTTCGTCGGCCACGTGGCCTACGAACATCGCAAGCCGGCATTCGTCGACGACGTGATCGGCCTGTTGATCGGCCCGCTATTCGTGCTCGCCGAAGCGCTGTTCGGTGTCGGCTGGCGCCCCGAGCTGCGCGATGCGATCGAGGCTGAGGTAGGCCCGACGCGCATCGCTGAGCGAGCGCCGTAGTTCAGTTCGACGCGAACCGAACGAAGCGCACGCTGTGCAGCGCGGTTAGCGCGACGGCAATCCAGATCGGCACATAGGTCGCGAGTTGCGCGACGCTCAGCGTTTCGCGCAGCAGCGTGATCGACACGAACACGAGCAGCACCGGCTCGACGTAGCCGAGGATGCCGAACAACGCGACCGGCAACAGTCGGCTCGCCTTCAGATACGAAGCGAGCGCGAGCGTGCTCAACGCACCGAGGCCCGGCAATAGCAGACACCACATTTCGGCGCGGCCGGCGATCGCCTGCAGCGAGCCGCCGCTGAGAATGCACACGGCGGCCACCGGCAGCAGTAACGCCATTTCGACGGTGAACATCGCGAGCGAATCCTGATTGATCTGACGACGCACCACGAAATAAGGCGGATAACCGAGCGCGACGACGAGCGTCGGCCACGAGAACGCACCCGTCACCCACAGTTCGTGAGCAACGCCAACCGCCGCGCACGCGACCGCGAGCCACTGCAACGCGTCGAGCCGCTCGCGATAGTGGAAGCGCCCGACCAGCACCATCGCGAGCGGCAGCAGGAAATAGCCGAGCGATACTTCGAGCATGCGCCCATGCAGCGGCGCCCACAGAAACAGCCACAGCTGTACGCCGAGCAGGCCCGCAGCCACGGCCATCGCGGCACCGAGCTTCGGCCGCGTCATCATTTGGACAACGAGCGCGCGCAGAATCGGCAGGCGCTTGCGCAGCGCGACGAGCAGGAGCGCGCCAGGCACGGTCCACACGATGCGCCACGCGAAGATGTCGAGGCCCGACAGCGGTTTAAGCAGCGTCGCGTAAGCGGACAATAATGCGAACATCGCCGACGCGCCGACCGACAATGCGATCCCGCGCCTGAAGTCGTTGTGATTCATTGCGCGGTCGGGGATCGGTGTGACGCGTGGGCTTGCGGCGCGCGACGCAGGCTCGCGGCGTTCGTTGTCGTCATGAATATGATGTCTCGTGAGCAGGCGGCCACGCAGGCAAAGCGGCAGACGCTGCGTTGTTGTTCTGAAGCGGCGGTGCAAAACCGTAGGAAAACGGGCATTCTAGACGGGTTATTCGCCAACGGGCTTGCGCTTTTTCGTCAGTCGGCCGCAATTAGTCGTGCGCGTCGCGCGTCGATGCACTAGAACATAACTCTGTGCGCCGCGGCCGGCGAAGCCATTTCCGGCTCGTCCTCGCCGCGCGCGAATCTTGCTACCCAAGTATTGCACGCTGTGGCCGCACCACTCGCGACAACGACGTCCACAGCGGCACGCAACGTGCAGCACCCACGAGCCGGATCGGCGAATGCAGCCTCGAGCGCAGTCTGTCAGGCCGCCACGAATCACCGCCCGCGCATCTCGCCCACGGCATGCCTCAACTGCGTTTCATCGCGCATGCCACCGCCCGGCAGCAATCCCGCTCATCGAATGTGACTACTGGAGCCAGCATGACCCAGCCAGCCCTATCGCTCAGCAACTCGCCTTCCGAACTGCGTCGCGCCTTCGCCGCCGACGTGTACGCCGGCCTCACCCATACGCCGCAAAAAGAGCTGCCGTCGAAGTATCTGTACGACGAGGTCGGTTCCGCACTTTTTGAAGTGATTACCGTATTACCGGAATATGGCGTCACGCGCGCCGAAGAACGTCTGCTCGCGAAGCACGCGGCCGACATCGTCGAGCATTTGCCGCATGACGTCACGGTCGCCGAACTCGGCAGCGGCAGCGGCCGTAAAACGCGGCGCATTCTCGAGGCGCTGTGTAAAAAACGCCCTACTTCCTACTGCCCGATTGAAATTTCGCGCAGTGCGTTGCAGTTGTGCCGGCGCGAACTCGGTGACATCGAGCGGATTTCGATCGTCGGTTATGAGCGCGACTATCTGGCCGGTCTCGCCGAAGTGAGCCGGCAGCGCGCGCCCGGCGACCGCTTGCTCGTGCTGTTCCTCGGCAGCACGATCGGCAACTTCGGCAGGCTCGCGGCGACGCGTTTTCTGCGCGAGATCCGCAACATGCTCGCGCCCGGCGACGCGTTGCTGCTCGGCACCGATCTGATCAAACCGACGCCGGTGCTGGTCGCAGCCTACGACGACGCGATCGGCGTGACCGCGTCGTTCAATCTGAACCTGCTCGCGCGCGTCAACCGCGAACTCGACGGCGACTTTCCGCTCGATGAGTTCGAGCACGTCGCGCGCTTCAATCCGGACGCGCGCAGCATCGAGATGCATCTGCGCGCGAAGCGCGATATCACCGCTCACGTGCGCGCCGCAAAGCTGACGGTGTCGCTGAAGGAAGGCGAGACGATCTGGACCGAAAGCAGCCACAAGTATCGCGCGGAAGAATTGCCCGCGATCGCCGATGGCGCCGGCTTCGTGTGCAGCCATCAATGGATCGAGGACGAGTGGGGATTCGCGGAGAGTTTGTTGGTGGCCCGGTAAGCGCTGACCACGCGGCAAATAACGGCCGATAAAGTCATAAACGAAAAAGCGGCGCGCCCTCCTCTGGTCGGCGCGCCGCTTTTTTAACTCGCGCAGCTCGAGCTCAATGCTGCTCGAAGCGCTCGTAACGCCTGTCCGTCACGCGCTCCTCGCCGCTCACTTCGGTCACGCGCGCCGCCGGCGGTCCGTGACGCAGCCACGACAACATCCGGTCGATCTGATTGGCCGGTCCCTGCAACATCGCCTCGACCGAACCGTCGTCGAGATTCGCGACCCATCCCTTGATGCCGAGCGCGTGCGCCTGGCGCACCGTCGCAAGGCGAAAGCCAACGCCCTGCACGGTGCCGCGCACCCGCGCGTAATACGTTTCGATCCGCTCATCCAGATCCGGGGCCATGCCGCTACCTCCTTTTAATGCCTGACAGTCTTTCAAGCCGGCATTCTAGTCGCGTCGCGGCGAGCGCGCTCGGCAACGCCCATCCTTTGCGCGCGCCACGTACAATCCGTCGACCGTCACGCAGGAAATGGAAACAGAATGACCGAACAGCATCGCGATCTCGTGCTCGTGACCGGCGCGTCCGGCTTCGTCGGCTCGTCGGTGGCGCGCATCGCGCAGAGCAAGGGCTTTCGCGTACGCGTGCTGGTGCGCGCGACGAGTCCGCGCAAGAACGTCGAATCGCTCGACGCGGAAATCGTCGTCGGCGACATGCGCGACGAAGCATCCATGCGCAACGCGCTGCGCGGCGTGCGCTATCTGCTACATGTGGCCGCCGATTATCGACTGTGGGCGCCGGACCCCGGCGAAATCGAGCGCGCGAATCTCGAAGGCACCGAGGCGACGATGCGCGCGGCGTTGAAGGAAGGTGTGGAACGCATCGTATATACGAGCAGCGTCGCCACGCTGAAGGTGACGAGCTCCGGCCAGTCCGCCGACGAAACCTCGCCGCTTCGCGCCGACCAGGCGATCGGCGTCTACAAGCGCAGCAAGGTGCTCGCCGAGCGCGCGGTCGAGCGCATGGTCGCCGAGGACGGTCTGCCCGCGGTGATCGTCAATCCATCGACGCCGATCGGCCCGCGCGACGTGAAACCGACGCCCACGGGGCGCATCATTCTGGAGGCGGCGCTCGGCAAGATTCCCGCATTCGTCGATACGGGGCTGAACCTCGTGCACGTCGACGACGTCGCCGCCGGTCATTTCCTTGCGCTCGAACGCGGCAAGATCGGCGAGCGCTATATTCTGGGCGGCGAAAATCTGCCGTTGCAGCAGATGCTCGCCGATATCGCGGCGTTGACCGACCGCAAGGCACCGACACTGAGCCTGCCGCGCTGGCCGTTGTATCCGCTCGCGATGGGCGCGGAAGCGGTCGCCAAGTTCACGAAGCGCGAACCTTTCGTCACCGTCGACGGGCTGAAGATGTCGAAGAACAAGATGTATTTCACGTCGGCGAAGGCGGAACGCGAGCTGGGGTATCGGGCGCGGCCTTATCGCGAGGGGCTCGCCGATGCGCTCGAATGGTTCCGGCAGGCGGGGTATCTGAAGCGGTGATCAAGGGATAAGTGAAGGGCTGAACAGCGGCCGTCAGCATTTTGTTACAAGTCCCGCGCCGGCGACGGGTCCAAGCCCGCGCGCAGCAGGTAAAATCGCGGGTCCTACCTGAGAAACCTCGCATGAATCTTCACGAACAGCTCGGCGCGCTGGAAATGGGCGTCGATCAGCTCATTCAGGCTGTCGTGGCCACGCAGGCCGAGAACACTCCCGAGACAAGCGCTGACGCTGCGGCATCGCCCGCGGCGGTGGAGCATGCCGCGCACGAAGCAGCGGCGCAAGCGGCAGCGGAACAGCCCGCGAGCACCGAAGCAAACGCAGAAACGCACGCCGAAGCGATCGATACGCCGGCCGCCCCGCAATTCCAGCCGACGCTCGAAATCAACCGCCCCGCGCGCGACGAAATCACGATGACGATCGGCGACCAGACCGTCGCGCTACGCCCGGACCAGATCAGCCGGCTGATCGAGGAACTGTCGAACGCACGGGCGTCGATGACGCCGGAGCAGCCGCAAGGCATCCCGCCGGGCTGGCAATTCGTCTCGACGAAGAATCCGATGATGGCCGTGCAGAAGCAGTCGAACGGCGACCGCTTGCTGGTGATGCGCCACACCGGCCACGGCTGGGTGCCGTTCACATTCTCGCCGGACATCGTGATCCAGATGTACATGATGCTGACGAACGCGTGATGAAACGCGCGTACATAACAAAAGCGGCCTGGAGCCGCTTTTTTTACGTCTGCCTTCTGCAACCGACGAGCGCATCGGCCATCGACAGACTTCAGCGCTCCTGCACCGGCGCCTGCACGCGCGCCTTCCACTGCCCACCCTTGCCACGCCAGTAGCGCACCGCCGATGCGAACGTTGCGCCGACATAGAACAGCGCCACGAGCGGCAGAAACGGCGCCCACAGCGGCGAGCGCCGGTAGTAGACGAGCATCGGCGCATAGGCGCAGCACATTGCCGCCCACGCGATCCAGGCCGGCCAGCCGAGCGGCCCGAGGATCAACGCCGCGACCGGCGGCAACAGATAGATGATCGCCATGCCGACGAGCGTGCCCGCGAGCAGCAGCGGCGAGTAGCGCAGCTGCGTGAACGCGGTGCGCGCGATCATGTTCCAGATGTCGCGCCAGCTATCGTAGGGACGCAGCGACACGCTCTTCGCCGCCACATCAAGCCGGATCGGATGACGGCCGGTGCCACGATGCTTGATGCGCGCGGCAAGACTGCAATCGTCGATCAGCTCGGCGCGGATCGACTCGATGCCGCCCGCTTCCTCGAGCGCCGCGCGGCGCACCAGCATGCAGCCGCCCGCCGCGGCCGCGGTGCGGTTGCGTGGATTGTTGACCCACGCGAACGGATACAGCTTCGCGAAGAAGAACACGAAGGCCGGAATCAGCGCCTTTTCCCAGAACGAATCGCAGCGCAGCCGGACCATCAGCGAGACGAGGTCGCGCTTTTCGGCATCCGCGCGCGCGACGAGCTGCGTCAACGCCTCGGCGGGGTGGCCGATGTCGGCATCGGTCAGCAACAGGAATTCGGCCGGCAGATCGAGCGTGCGCACCGCTTCGATGCCCTGCGACTGCGCCCACACCTTGCCGGACCAGCCTGGGGGCAACGGCTTCGCGCTCAGCACGGTGAGGCGCTCCGGACATTGCAGCCGCAGCGCTGCGGCACGCGCGGCGTCGGCGGTGCCGTCGGTGCTGTGATCGTCGACGACGATCACGTGGAACGCGCCTGCATAGTCCTGCTCGAGCAGCGACGTGACCGCCTCGGCGATTACGTCGACTTCATTGCGCGCCGGTACGACGGCCGCGACGGCCGGCCATGCGTCGCGCGCCGTGATGGCCAGCGGCGCGGCGGGGCGCGCGCGCCAGAAGCCGCCACGCGCGAACAGCAGCACGCACCAGATCAGCAGGGAAACACACGAAAGAACGAACAGGACCGCCGCCATTAAGCATTACCCTCGATTGAGCGCGCCGCCATGCCGACGCGTCTGGATAGTCGCATTTTCAGGGTGCGCCCCGCCACCACGCACCAGTCGAACAGATTGAGGACTGGGCGCGCGCGGAACACATCGTGATCCGCGCGCTCGATGCGCTCGAGAAACCGAAAGCCTGCATGCACCGCGGCGCACAGCTCGATGCCGAGCCGCCCCGGCATGCGCAGCGCGAGCGGTGCGCCGCGGACCAGCGTGGCGCGCACGAACGCGATTTCATACGCCATCAGCGCGCGCCACGCATCGTCGACGACACCATCGGCAATCTGCGCCTCGGTCACGCCGAAGCGGCGCAAATCGGCTTGCGGCAGGTACACGTGCTGTCGTTGCCAGTCGGCGGTGACGTCGAGCCAGAAGCTGATCAGCTGCGACGCCGTGCAGATCGCGTCGGCGTCGGCAAGATTGTGCGGCGTCGCCGCCCCAACCAGATGCAGCAGCAGATGCCCGACCGGATGCGCCGAGCGGCGGCAATAGTCGACGAGCGCGGCGCGATCCGCATAGCGATTCGTATCGATGTCCTGCGCGCAGCCGTCGAGCAGATCGTAGAACGGTTCGAGCGGCAGCTCGTATTGCGCGATCACGCCAGCGAGCTTGCCGAACAACAGCGCATGCACGGGCGCGGCGCGCCGTTGCGCGATCGCGTCGAGGCCGGCGCGGAAATCGGCCAGCCGGGCATGCCGCTCGGCGGCGCTCCACTGGCCTTCGGCGGAGATATCGGCCGCAGTGCGCACGACCTGATAGATAATACCGACAGGCGCGCGTAGGGCCTTAGGCAGCAACACGCTCGCGATCGGAAAGTTTTCGTGCTGATCGACGTCCATCCAGCGAGCCTCGAAACCATTCTGTAATACAGCGCGATGTCCGCGCGGCAAGGATCGGTAGTTTAAGGGTTCCGCCGTGACGGTGCAGTGTGCGGTCATGGTCGGGCGCGTTACGAGGCAATCCCGCGCTGACTCCTTACATCGTTGTAACGCTCGCCGCCCCGGTCGTCCGCACGGCCCGGCGGCTGCGGCAAGCGGCCAACACACGGGCCACAGCAAAAAGCAAAGTGGCCCCGATAGCGTTAGAATGCGCGTTTGGTTTTGCTGTACCGGCCGGTCGCCGGGGCTCAAGACGTCAACTAATCAAGATGAGCGCGGCGATAAAGTCAGTTTCACGACTTCTTCGAAACCCGCGTTAGTCGGAGTTCGCCAACTTATGCGAGTCATCCTTGCTCAGCCCCGCGGCTTTTGTGCGGGCGTTGTCCGCGCAATCGAAATCGTCGATCGTGCGTTACAGCAACACGGCGCGCCCGTGTATGTCCGCCACGAGATTGTCCATAACCGTCACGTGGTCGACAATCTGCGCCAGAAGGGCGCGCGTTTCGTCGAGGAACTCGATGAAGTGCCGCAAGGTGCCGTCGCGATATTCAGCGCGCATGGTGTTGCGCAGACCGTCGAACGTGATGCCGAAGCGCGCGGCCTCGACGTGCTCGACGCAACCTGCCCGCTCGTGACCAAGGTGCACGTACAGGGTCGTCAGTACGTGGCCGCCGGCCGCACGCTGATCCTGATCGGCCACGCCGGCCATCCCGAAGTGGAAGGCACGATCGGCCAGATCCCCGGCACGGTGCTGCTCGTGCAGAGCGAGGCAGAAGTCGCGAAACTCGAGTTGCCGGTCGATGCGCCGCTCGCCTACGTGACGCAAACCACGTTGTCGGTCGACGACACGCGCGGCATCATCGACGCGCTGCTGCGCCGCTTTACCGACATGGTCGGTCCCGACACGCGCGACATCTGCTATGCAACGCAGAACCGCCAGGCGGCGGTGCGCGAATTGAGCAAAGAGGTCGATGTACTGCTGGTGGTCGGCGCGACCAACAGCTCGAACTCGAACCGGCTGCGCGAAATCGGCAGCGAGAGCGGCGTGGCGAGCTACCTAGTCGCCGACGGCTCCGAAGTGAAGCCGGAATGGTTCGCCAACGTGCACACGGTCGGCATCACGGCCGGCGCGTCGGCGCCCGAAGAAATGGTCGAAAACGTAATCGATGCGCTACGCGCATTGGGGCCCGTCGATGTCACGACGATGGCGGGCCGTGAAGAAAAAGTCGAATTCAAGTTGCCATCGAAACTGATGCAACCACTCGCTGCACGCGAAGTTTAAGGAGGACGCCTTGTCTATTCCGCTGCTACAGAAAGTCCGCGTCGGCGCATACATCATGCGCCAGCATCTCTCCGGCAACAAACGCTATCCGCTCGCCCTGATGCTGGAGCCGCTGTTTCGCTGCAATCTCGCCTGCAATGGCTGCGGCAAGATCGACTATCCGGATCCGATTCTGAACCAGCGTCTGTCGCTGGAAGAATGCCTGCAGGCCGTCGACGAATGCGGTGCGCCGGTCGTGTCGATCGCGGGTGGCGAGCCGCTGCTGCACAAGGAAATGCCGCAGATCGTCAAGGGCATCATGGCGCGCAAGAAGTTCGTGTACCTGTGCACGAACGCGCTGCTGATGGAAAAGAAGATGGACGACTACGAGCCGAATCCGTACTTCGTGTGGTCGGTTCACCTTGACGGCGACAAGGAAGCGCACGATCACTCGGTGTCGCAGGAAGGCGTGTACGAGAAGGCCGTGGCCGCGATCCGCGAAGCGAAGCGCCGCGGCTTCCGCGTCAACATCAACTGCACGCTGTTCAACGACGCGCAGCCGGAACGCGTGGCGAAGTTCTTCGACACGTTGGGCCCGATGGGCGTCGACGGCATCACGGTATCGCCGGGTTATGCGTATGAGCGCGCGCCGGATCAGCAGCACTTCCTGAACCGCGACAAGACCAAGCAGCTGTTCCGCGAAATCTTCAAGCGCGGCAACAACGGCAAGAACTGGTCGTTCAGCCAGTCGGCGATGTTCCTCGACTTCCTCGCGGGCAACCGGACCTACGAATGCACGCCGTGGGGCAACCCGGCGCGTACCGTGTTCGGCTGGCAAAAACCGTGCTATCTGGTCGGCGAAGGCTACGTGAAGACCTTCAAGGAACTGATGGAAACCACGGACTGGGACAAGTACGGCACCGGCAACTACGAGAAGTGCGCGGACTGCATGGTCCACTGCGGTTTCGAAGCGACGGCCGTGATGGACACGGTTGCGCATCCGCTGAAGGCGCTGAAGGTCAGCATGCGCGGCCCGAAAACCACGGGCGCGTTCGCGCAGGACATTCCGCTCGACAAGCAGCGTCCCGCCGAGTACGTGTTCTCGCGTCACGTCGAGATCAAGCTCGAAGAAATCACGCGCGCCGGCAAGGGCAAGAAGGTGGAGACCGCGACGGCCGCGCACTGAGGCGTTCGACAGGAGAGCGGCCGCGCGCCGCCCTCTATTGCGCCTGATCGTTAGCGCAAGCAGCTCGAAAAAAAGCGCGGTGGCCAATCAAGGCCACCGCGCTTTTCTTTTACCGATTGAAACTTCTGTCGACCGACCCGCTTACGCGCCGCGCGCATTATGCGCGGTCAGGAATTTGATCAGCCCGTCGATGCCGCCTTTGGCGATCTGGTCGGCGAACTGCGTCTGATACACCTGGATCAGCCACGCGCCCATCATGTTGATGTCGTAGATCTTCCAGCCCGACGGCCCCTTGGTGAGCCGGTAGTCGATCGAGTCATCGCCGCCGTTGCTGATCACGTGCGATTGCACGACGATGTCGGTCGCGCCGCCTTGCACGCTGACCGGCGCAAACTGGAACTTCACGTCCTGGTCGCGCAGTTGCGACAGCGATGCGGCATAGGTACGCGTGAGCAGCAGCGTAAACTGCTCGTACAGTTGCTTCTGCTGCTCCGGCGTCGCGGTCGCCCACGGCTTGCCTACCGCGATACGTGTGGTGCGCTGAAAGTCGGTGGCGGGCAGGAAGTGCGTCTGGACGACCTCGGTGATCTTCGCCATGTCGCCGCCGCGCGCCTGCGGGTCAGCCTTCATTGCAGTCACCGTGCCCTGGACTGCACTTTTTACCACCGCGTCGGGTGCGCTCTGCGCAAACGCCGCCGTGGATACCACGGCCGCAGCCACAAAAGCAGTCAGATATCGTTTCATACGCTTGTCATGACTCGAAAGAAGTAGCGCCGACGGGCCGCAGCCCCGCGGCTAAAGAGAGGTACACCAGTATAGCGGGGATTACGTTCCCATCCGGACGAAGCCGTCAGGAGCCGTACTTGCTACCGAAGTCGGGCTTGCTTGCCCGGGCTCTGTATACTTATGCACCTTCGTCAAAAACAACACCCGTGATAAGGCCACGTCCGCCTACATGCTGAAGTCATCTATCGTCCGTCTCGTCGCGTATTCGGTGCGTCATCCGCTGAGGATCATCGCGCTGTCGATCGTGCTCGCTGTCCTGAGCGGCATATACGTCGCGCATAACTTCAAGATCAACACGGACATCAGCCGTCTCATCGAGACCGACAAGCAATGGGCGGCAGTCCAGAACGCGCTCGACGCCGCCTTCCCCGACCGTGGCGACACCGTGCTGGTGGTGGTCGAGGCGCGCGCGCCCGAATTCGCCGACGCCGCCGCCAACGCGCTGACCGCCGCGCTCAGAGCCGATCCGAAGGAGTTCACGTCGGTCTCGCAGCCCGCCGGCGGCCCCTTCTTCGAACACAACGGCCTGCTGTTTCTGTCCACCGACGAGGTGATGTCCACCACCTCGCAACTCGTGCAGTCGCGCCCGCTCGTCAATCAACTTGCGCATGATCCGAGCCTGACCGGTCTCGCCGGCACGCTGACTACGACCCTGCTGCTGCCGCTGCAACTCGGCCAGGTCAAACTCCCTGACATGAGCCGGCTGCTTGCGCAAAGCGCGAACACGCTCGATCGCGTGCTGGCCGGCCAGCCCGCCGCGTTCTCGTGGCGCGCTCTCGTCGATAAAAGCACCGCCACCGATCCGGCGCGTTCGTTTGTCGTCGTGCATCCGGTCGTCAACTACGACGCGCTGGAGCCGGGCGCGAGCGCGTCGAGGGCGATTCGCGCAACCGCGGTCTCGCTGCATCTCCAGGAGCGCTACGGTGCGACGATCCGCCTGACCGGCGAGCAGCCACTCGCCGACGAGGAGTTCGCGTCAGTGCAGGACGGTGCGGTGCTGAACGGCATCGGCACTTTCATCGTCGTCCTGATCATTCTGTGGCTCGCGCTGCGCTCGGGCCGCATGATCGCGGCCGTGTTCATCACGCTGTTCGTCGGCCTCGCGATTACGGCCGCGCTCGGCCTGTTGATGGTCGGCGCGCTCAACATGATTTCGGTCGCGTTCATGGTGCTGTTCGTCGGGCTCGGCGTCGATTTCGGCGTGCAGTTCGGCGTCAAGTATCGCGAGGAGCGCAACCGCGACGACCGGCTGTCGGCCGCGCTGATGCACACTGCGCACAGCATCGGCGTGCCGCTCACGCTCGCGGCCGTGGCAGTCGCGCTGAGCTTCTTCTCGTTCCTGCCGACCGCTTATCGCGGCGTGTCGGAGCTTGGCCAGATCGCGGGCGTCGGCATGTTCGTCGCGTACTTCACCAACATGACCTTGCTGCCAGCGCTGCTGAAGCTCTTCAATCCGCCGGGCGAAGTCGCCTCGCCCGGTTTCAAGCAGCTCGAGCCCGTCGACGACTTCCTCGACCGCCATCGCAAGCCGGTGTTGATCGGCACGCTGCTCGTCGTGATCGGCGCGACACCGCTGCTCACGCACCTGCGTTTCGACTTCAATCCCCTGCATCTGAAGGACCCGCACACCGAGTCGATGGCAACGTTGCTGTCGCTGAAGGATTCGCCCGAAGCCGCGGTGAACAACGTGCAGGCGCTGGCGCCGTCGCTTGCCGACGCCAACGCGATGGCCGAGCGACTGCGCAAGCTGCCGGAAGTGGGCCGCGTGAACACGTTGAGCACCTTCGTGCCGGCCGACCAGCAGCAGAAGATGATGCTGATCGCGAGCGCCGCGCAACAGCTGCTGCCGGCGCTGCAACAGCAGCCCGCGCCGCAAGCCACCGACGAGTTGCGCGTCGCCGCATTGAAGCGCGCGGCGAATCAGTTGTCGCTCGCGGCCGAGGACCATCCGGGCCCGGGCGCGGCGGACGCGCAGCACCTGTCCGCGACCTTGCAAAAGCTCGCCGCCGCCGACGCCGCCACGCGCGACCGAGCCGAAGTCGCGATGTCCGACACGCTGCGCATCGCCTTGAAGCAGCTTGAGAACCTTCTGCAGCCGACCGAAATAACCCAGCAGACCCTGCCGCCAGGCATCACCGCGATGTGGATCGGCAAGGGCGGTCATGCGCTCGTCGATATCGCGCCGAAGGTGCCGCCCGGCGTCGATCCAAACGACGACCAGATGCTCGCGCGCTTCGCGCACGCGGTGAAGAGGGCGGAGCCGGGCGCGATCGGCGGACCGATCTCGATCCTGCATTCGGCCGACACGATCATCAAGGCGTTCCTGCAGGCGGCCGTCTATGCGCTGCTGTCGATCGCCGTGCTGCTGTGGATCGCGCTGCGCCGTGTCGGCGACGTGCTGCGCACGCTGGTGCCGCTGCTGGTGTCCGCGATCGTCACGCTCGAACTGTGCGTGGTATTCGGCATGCCGCTGAACTTCGCGAACATCATCGCGCTGCCGCTGATGCTCGGCGTCGGCGTCGCGTTCAAGATCTACTTCGTGATGGCGTGGCGCCACGGCCAGACCGGCCTGTTGCAGTCGAGCCTCACGCATGCGGTGCTGTTCAGCGCCGCCACAACAGCCACCGCGTTTGGTAGCCTGTGGCTGTCGCACCATCCGGGCACGTCCAGCATGGGGAGGCTGCTCGTGCTTTCGCTGTTCTGCACGCTGATCGGAGCGGTGGTTTTCCAGCCGGTGCTGATGGGCAAGCCGCGTCAACGTCGCGGGAAGCAAAAAGGAATATAAGCATGAAGCTGCGTAACACCGCGCTGGCGCTCACCGCCGCGGGTCTCATTTCTGGCTGCGCGACCGCTCCGGATCGCAAGCCGGGCGATCCGTTCGAGCCGGTGAACCGGGTGATCTTCAATTTCAATGACGGAGTCGATCGCTATATCGCGGTGCCGGTCGCGAAGGGCTACCAGAAAGTGACGCCGCAGCCGCTGCGCACCGCCGTCAGCAATTTCTTCTCGAACCTCGGCGACCTCACCAACGCCGCAAACGCGCTGCTGCAACTGAAGATCACCGATGCGACCGAAGACATCATGCGCTTCGCGTTCAACTCGGTGTTTGGTATTGGCGGCCTGCTCGACTGGGCGACGCCGGCCGGCCTGCCCAAGCATCATCAGGACTTCGGTCTGACGCTCGGGCATTGGGGCATTCCGTCGGGTCCGTATCTGGTGCTGCCGCTGTTCGGGCCGAGCACGGTGCGCGACAGCATGGGGCTCGTCGTCGATGTGAAGTTCAATCCGCTGAACTATATCGAACCCGCGACCCGCAATCCGCTGTACGTGCTGCAGTTCGTGAGCACACGTTCGGATCTGCTCGGCGCGACCAGCCTTCTGGAGCAGGCTGCGCTCGACAAGTACTCGTTCGTTCGTGATGCCTTTTTGCAGCAGCGCCTCGCGCGGCTGCGCGGCACGAGCAATAACCCTCTGCCGCTGCCGAACTACGACGATCACGGCGATACGGGCCCGGCTGCTGCCCCAGCGGCAGGCGCGCCGGCGGGCGGCCTGCCGAATTACTCCGATCCGGGTGAGTCCTCGCCGGCGCCCAATGGGGCTTCCGGTGGAGCGACCAACGCGCCCAGCGGGGATCTGCCGAACTACACCGATCCGGGTGACAGTGGCGCGGGCGCTACGCCAGCCGTGCCTGCTGAACCGGCGTCGGCCCCGCAATAGCGCTCCAGGGGATCTGGGCAAGTCGATCCAGCGCTCCAAGGCACAGCGGGCGCCCTCGATGGGTGCCCCGCGTGGAAGTACAGCCAAACGTCGCCCGACCAAGCCCGCGGGCATCGCTGCAACCCGCTCAGTGCAGGCTCTCGACCTCGCTGCGCGCCGCGCCCCGATCTTCCTCGACCGCCGCGACTGGTGCCGTTTGCGGCACTGGCTTGGAGTTCGCGCGATAGTGAGCGAACTGCTCGTCCGCATAACGGATACGCGTGCGGCCATGTGGCACCGGATCGCCGTTTTCGTCGAGATTGACGAATACCATTTTCTCGACCGTCAGAATGCTCTTGCGTGTGATCTTGTTGCGCACTTCGCAGCGCAGCGTGATCGACGTGCGTCCGAAATGCGTGGCGGTCATGCCCAGTTCGATGATGTCGCCCTGGCGTGCCGAACTGACGAAGTTAATCTCTGACATGAACTTCGTCACGACGCGCTGATTGTCCAGCTGAGAGATCGCGTAGATCGCGGCTTCTTCGTCGATCCAGCGTAGCAGGCTGCCGCCGAACAATGTCCCGTTGGGATTCAGGTCTTCGGGCTTGACCCATTTTCTCGTGTGGAAATTCATTTGGTACTCCGTGTCTGAGGCTCCCGGGCGGGCGCGTCATGCGCCGGAACCTAAGGGTTAACACTAGCATTGTACCAAAAGTAGGGGTTTTCCCTAGTATTTCAAAATTGCATAATTAACCGTGCTGATAGTCTTGGGGGCCCACGATGGACCACCGCTAGTGGTCAACCGCTTCGGGCGATGGCTAGGGGCAGCACGTCCATCACTGTCCCGGCAATTTTTAAGAAGTCGCTGATTGGTTCAAGCTCTGTCGGTACCTAAAGTTGGCATCCCCCGACTACGGCGTAGCAGACAATTTATGAATTCGGTTACTTGTGGCAACTTTGGAAGTGCATTTGCAGCAAACCTGGTCCTAGTGCAACGGTTGCCGAGTTGATTGGAGCAACAACGACACTCGAGGCGCTATCCGTCGCCGGCGCGCTAAGTGCGGCGTTCTACGTCGGTGCATGCATCGGTTCGCTGATCGTCGCGACCAAGGCTGCGATAACGTGCGGCACCAGCAGCGCGGCGGTCACTGCGCGAATTGCAGCGGGCCGCCTCGGATTGGTCGTTCCAGAGTCGATGCTGGCATTCATCCATCGCCATCCGGAAGTGCTGACAAACAGGCCAGCGCGCCGGCACTACGCCTGTCTGGCGCTCCATCGAGCGGAATTGGTATGAATTGGATCGTCGATAAAGTGGCGCTTCTGCTCGCCGCTATCGCCTGTGCGGCGATCGCATGGGCGCTGATTCGCTACAGCGGCCAGTGGTTTCCGCTGCTACTGTTCATACTGGCGTTTGCGGGGCTTTACGCAGATAACCAGCGGCTGCGCAACCGCCTAAGGGACCTGGGCGAAGACTCGAGTCGCCGCTCCAGGGGTGAGTCACGCACACGCTAGCGACTTGCTGCCGGCCCCAGACGCAGTCGGGATGGCTAACCGCCATCCCCGTCGCTCAACTGCTGACGCCCGCGATCCGCAGCGCGCCGCCCTTCCCCAAAGCCTCCCGCGCCTCGACCAGCGTAGTCCGCGCGGCGCGCGCATCACCGGCGAGTCGCAGCAGCGCGCCGAGTTGCGACGGCTGCCGCAGCAATTCGCGCAGAATCGGCCCGAGGGTGGTGCTGCCGTCGTCGCGCAAACCAGCGGTCGCGGCCGGCGGCAGCGTGCGCCAGGCCGGATCGACGATCGCGCGACACACGGCGAACGGCAGACCGTGAGCGGCAGCGGTCGCGCCAGCGATGTGCGATTCCATATCCACCGCGAGCGCGCCGGTCGATTCGTGCAGCGCGCGTTTCTCTTCGGCGGTGATCAGCGGCGCGGCGACTGCCGCCATCGCGCCACGGCGCAGACGTCCCGCGAGCCCTTCGGCCGTCCTGACGTTGGTCACGGCGGCGGCAATCCGCTCCGCCCATTGCCGATCCGTGTCGATACGCCCGAACGGCCCATGCACGGCATCCGCGACGATCAGCGCCCCCGGCTGCAGATCCGGCGCGAGCCCACCCGCCGTGCCGAAACTGACGATCCCCGCCGCGCCGCGAGCGACCGCCGCGTTCAGCGCGCGCTCGAGCAGATCGGCGCGCGCCGCGTACACGACTTCGACGCGCACGCTGCCGTCGCCGCGTGCGATGCGCGCCTCGAACGCCATGCCCGTCACGACGATCACCGGCAAGCTGCTATCGCCCGTCCCCACGGACGGCGTCATCGACACGGACATCCGTCACATCCCGACCGTGACGCGCGTGAGCCCATTGCGCTTCAGATGACGGAAGCGCGCGAGCGCCCACAGCGGGAAGAACTTGCGATAGCCGTGGTAGCGTAGATAAAACACGCGCGGAAAGCCGGTCGCGGTAAACCGGGTTTCGTCCCACAGCCCATGCTCGCGCTGCTCACGCTGCAGATAGTCGATACCGCGCGCCACCGCCTCGTGATCGACCTCCCCCGCCGCCATCAGCCCGAGCAGCGCCCAGGCTGTCTGCGACGCGGTGCTCGGCGCACGCTCGTAGCCGCGATAGTCGAGCTTGTAGCTCTCGCCGCCCTCGCCCCAACCGCCGTCGTCGTTCTGGATCGACACGAGCCATTGCACCGCGCGCCGCATGCGCGGGTCGTCGTGTGGCATGCCGGCCGCGTTCAGCGAGCACAGCGCGGTCCATGTGCCGTAGATGTAGTTCAGGCCCCAGCGGCCGTACCAGCTGCCGTCCGACTCCTGCTCCTGGAGCATGTAGTCGAACGCGCGCCGCGCCGGCTCGCTGCTTTGCGGCAGCTCGCCGATCTGCGCGAACATCGACAGACAGCGGCCCGACACGTCCGCGGTCGGCGGATCGAGCAGCGCGCCGTGGTCCGAGAACGGAATGTTGTTCAGGTAGTACTGCGTGTTTTCCGGTTCGAACGCGCCCCAGCCGCCGTCGCTGCTTTGCATGCCGACCACCCATTCGCGCGCGCGGGCAATTGCTTCGCGATCGACATCGGATTGCGTGAGCGCCGCCGAGCGGTGCATCGCCATCGCGACCACCGCGGTATCGTCGACATCCGGGAAATGCGCGTTGTTGTACTGGAACGCCCAGCCGCCCGGCCGCACCTTGGGGCGGCGCGAAATCCAGTCGCCGCGCACGTCGAGAATCTGCAGCGGACGCAGCCACGCGAGCCCGCGTTCGGCCGCCTGTTCGGCGCGCGCTTCGCCGGTTTCGAGCAAAGCGTGCGCGGCGAGCGACGTATCCCACACCGGCGACAGACACGGCTGGCAATAGGCTTCGTCGTCCTTGATGACGAGCAGCTTGTCGAGAGAATTGCGAGCGATCGCGCGATGCGGATGATCGGCCGGATAGCCGAGACCGTCGTACATCATCACCGAGTTGGCCATCGCCGGGAAAATCGCGCCGAGGCCGTCCTCGCCGTTCAGCCGTTCGTCCACGAACGCGACCGCCGCGCGGATCGCGCGCTCGCGGGTCGCCTTCGGCAACAGGCCATCGACCGCGCGCAGCACCGAATCGACACAACGGAACAGGCCGAACCAGCCCGCGTGCTGATGCGGTGCGCGCTCGTTCATGCCGGTGTTCACCGGCGCGCCGCGGAACAGCTCGTCGATGCGCACCTTGCGCGGATTACGCGCTAGCGGCCGCTTCGCGTTGAGCACCAGCAGCGGCACGATCACCGTGCGCGCCCAGTACGACACCTTCGACAGATGGAACGGGAACCACACCGGCAGCAGCATGATCTCGACCGGCATCATCGGCACCGCGCGCCACGACACCACGCCAAAGAGGGCGAGCAGGATTCGCGTGAACACGTTCACGTGTTCCGCGCCGCCGTGCGCGAGGATCGCGTCGCGCGCGCGCACCATGTGCTCGGCATCGACCGGGTCGCCGATCATCTTCAGCGCGAAGTACGCCTTCACGCTCGCGCTGATGTCGAGCGCGCCGTCGGTGAAGAGCGGCCAGCCGCCGTTCGGCAACTGGATGCGGCGCAGATAACGGGCGATCTTCTGTTCGAGTTCGAGGTTCGGCGTTTCGCCGAGATAGTGGACCAGCAACACGTATTCGGCCGGAATCGTCGCGTCGGCTTCGAGTTCGTAGACCCAATGGCCGTCCGGCTGCTGCGCGGCCAGGATCGCATCGGTCGCGCGCGTGATCGATGCGTCGAGCGCGTTCCCGCCCTGCACGGGCGCCGGCGTTGCGGTTGCCAATGCGTCCGCCACGGCGGGCGCGTTGGCAACCACGGCAGCTTCGGCCAGGTCCGGCGCCGCATCGGCGGCTTCGGGCAGCGCCGCGTCGAGCGGCTGGGTGTGAGATAAGTCGTTCATCTGCGTTCCATCGGTTGATTCAGCAGCGTATCCGCGGCCTTCCGGCCGGAGCGGATCGCGCCTTCGAGC
This sequence comes from Paraburkholderia sp. CI2, assembly GCF_014201055.1. Taxonomy (NCBI): domain Bacteria; kingdom Pseudomonadati; phylum Pseudomonadota; class Betaproteobacteria; order Burkholderiales; family Burkholderiaceae; genus Paraburkholderia; species Paraburkholderia sp. CI2. Next base: position 30,461 of record NZ_JACHDL010000033.1, on the reverse strand, counting down.
ATCGCGGGCAGGCCGGTGGCCGTCCAGTCGCCCGCGAGCAGCAAATTGTTCCAGCGAGTGCGCGTGCCCGCCCGCAATGTCTCCTGCGCGGGCAGCGCGGCAAACGTCGCGCGCGATTCCATCACCACCTGCCAGCGCGGCAGCGGCGCGACCGGCAGATTGACCGCCTGCGCGACCTCGGCCCAGACGGTCGCTGCCAGCACGTCATGCGGCGTGTCGACGAGCCGCTCGGCGCCGTTGAGCGTCACCGACAGGCGCTCGTCGAACGCAAACAGCCATTCGGCCGTTCCGTTCAGCAGCGCGGTGATCTGCGGCAGGCCGAACGGCGGCTCGACCGCGAAATGCACGTTGAGCACGGCCGCGAAACGCGTCGGCGCGCGCAGGCCCGGCACGAGAGCCACCGCGGCTTCGGGCGGCAGCGCGAGAATCACCGCCTCGTTCGCGCCGAGCGCGATGCTCTCATCGTCGAAATGCAGCGCCTGCACACGGGCCGGGTCGGCCGCGAACGTGATGTCGCGCAGACGCGAACCGAGCCGGATGGTCGCGCCGCCATGTTGCAGCAGACGCAGCGCCGGATCGACGAACGCGCTGCCAAGACCATTACGCGCGACCAGCGGCCGGCACGCGAGCCCGCCCGCGAACAGCGTTTCGCGCACGAGCGCGCCGGTCAGTTCGGCCGAGGCGTCGCGCGGCTCCAGATTCAGCAGCACATGCAGCAGCGGCCGCAGCAACCGTTCCCACAGCGGACCGTGACAGCGCATCGTCTGCGCGACGCTGCGGCCCGGTTTCGCAAACAGCAGCGGCACGAGCGACAGGTAATCGGTCGGGCCCGTGTTCGGCACGCGCGCGTGCGCATCGAAAATCCACCACGGCAAACTCCCCGGCGACAGACGCACGCTCCAGCGCGAACGCGTGGCCAGATCGACGAACGGATACTCGGGCTGCGCGGGGCCGACCAGTTCGTCGGCGGCGCCGATCGCGCGCACGTAGTTGAGCGTCGCGGCATTGGCCGACAACACGATGTGATTGCCGCTGTCGAGCGTCGCACCAAGCTTCGCGTCGTAGTACGAACGGCAGCGGCCGCCCGCGTGATCCTGCGCTTCGTGCAGCACGACCCGCGCGCCGCGCCGCTGCAGTTGCACGGCGGCGGCGAGCCCGGCCACGCCCGCGCCGACCACGTGGACGAGCTTCGACATCAGCTCAGAAAAGCGCGTAACGCGCGACGATCCACAGCAGGCGCAGCTTCGGCTTGCGGACCTTCGTGCGCGGAACGTCGAAGCCGCGCTCCAGCGCGCGCTCGAGCAGCACGCGATAGACGCCCGACATGATGCGCGGCGCGCGCACCTGAGCGCGCGGCTCGCGATCCATGATCGCGTCGGACTCGGCGAAGTGCTGCTTCGCGCGCTCGGCGAGCGTCGCGCAGACGCGCGGCAGCGTCGGATCGTCAGCGATCTGCCGCGGGTCCGTGGCCGCGATGCCTTCGCGCGCGAGCAGCTCGCGCGGTAGATAGCAGCGGTTGATGACGGCGTCTTCGTCGATATCGCGCAGGATGTTGGTGAGCTGCAGCGCGCGGCCGAGATGGTGCGCGAGCAGCCGGCCCGGCTCGTCACGCATCCCGAATATCCTCACCGACAGACGGCCGGCCGCGCTCGCGACGCGGTCGCAATAGAGGTCGAGCGTGGCGTCGTCGGGCGCGCAGATGTCGGCGGCGGCATCCATCGCCATGCCGTCGATCATTGCGTGAAAATCCTCGCGTTGCAGATGAAACGTGTGAATGTGCCGCGTCAGCGCGCGCAGCGACGCGCGCGGCTGGCCGGCGTAGCAAGCGTCGAGGTCGGCGCGCCATTGCTCCAGCCCTGCCGCGCGCTCGGCGCGCGGCAGGTCGCTGTCGGCGATGTCGTCGACGGCGCGGCAGAAGGCGTAGACCTGGTACATCGCATCGCGCTGCGCCGCCGGCAAGATGCGCATCGCAAGATAAAACGAGCTGCCGGACGTGGCGGCAGCGGCGTCGATTTCAGTATCGTCCACGACAAGATTGGAAACAGCCAAGACGATCTCCGCTGGAGGCGCCCGCTGAAAGGCGTTCAAAGAGGTTTTTATGCCGACCCGCAGGGCAGTGGGCCCGCGCGCGCGGACACGCGCGAAACATCCGGCTGGGCGGCCGGAAACGGCGAAAAGTATAGCAATCTTTGCCGGTGACCGCAGTTTCGCCGGTCAATAGGGGGACGGGAAGGAGGGCCGCCGGGGGCGGCGCGGCGGCCTCGACCGCGCCGCGCCCGCTAGCGAATCAGGCTCCCGCGAGCCGGAACGCGACCGCGCAGTTGCGGCCCTGACGCTTTGCGCTATAGAGCGCCGCGTCGGCCTCGTTGATCAGCACGTCGTAGGCGGGCACCCCGGCGCGCGCCGTCGCGCCGCCGAGGCTCGCCGTGACCGGCACGCTGGTGCCGATCAGCTCCACCGGCGTTTCCTCGATCACGCGACGGATCTTCTCCGCCACCAGCATCGCGTCGTCGAGCGGCGTGCACGGCAGCAGCAGCGCGAACTCTTCGCCGCCGAAGCGCCCGAACGTGTCCTGCGCGCGCACCACGCCGGCGACGCGCTGCGCCATCACACGCAGCACCGTATCGCCGACGCCATGACCGAACTGGTCGTTGATCTTCTTGAAGTGATCGAGGTCGAACAGCAACATCGACATCTCGCCGCCGTAGCGCTGCCAGCGCGTGAACTCGTCGCGCAGCCGCGTTTCGAAAAAGCGCCGGTTCGCGATGCCGGTCAGTCCGTCGCGATTCGCGTACTCCTGCAGCTTCGCAACTGCCTCCTCGCGTTCGCGCTGCACGATGCTCACATGCGTCACGTCGGAGATCGTCACGCACACGGCCACCACTTCACGACCGCGCATCAGCGGCATGAACGTGCAGTCCTGCTGCATGAAGTCGACCCCACCGGTGATCGGCCGGTCGTGATCGAACTTGAACAGATACGGGCGCTGCTCCCACGAGCTGAACGCAAAGCTGCCGAGCTGAAACACGCTCTCGATCTTGCGCGACAGCCACACGCGCGGCAGCTCCGGAAAGTTCTGATAGATCGAGCGGCCGACCACCTGCTCCGCCGACAGGCCGCTATGGTCCTGCATGAAGCGATTCCACATCAGCACGTTCAGTTCACGGTCGAGCACGAAGATGCCAAAACCGACCCGCTCGACCACGAGGTCGCTCAACGATTCCACGGAGACGTTCATATACTGGACAGCAGCGCATCGAGCGCTTCGTTCATGTGACGGATTGATTCTTCGGCCATCAGCATCACCAGATGCGCGCGAAAACTCTGATGTTCGAGCGCGAAATTCACTTCGACGAGCAGCGCCACCTGCCATTGCAGCACGCCGGGCTGGAACACTTCGTCGAGCGTCAGCGTGTCGCCGAGCATGCCCGGCGCGGAAAACACCGGCGTGCGGCCGAGCTGGTCGAGTATCGACGACACGCACGCGCCGGACAGCAGGTTCGCGACGTCGAGCATCAGTTCGCGCTCGCCGACCTCCTCGTAGCTCGAACGCGCGTACGGGTCGCGGACGAGCGAACACAGCTGCGCGATGCTGTCGCTGCGACAGATCACCAGCACCTCGCCCTTGATGTCCGAGCGAAAGCCCTGGCGCACCGCGCTGACCGTGTCGTCGATATGGGTCATCTCGCGCAGCGTGCGCGCCGCGTCGCTCACCGCGACCATCCGCACGCGCGGCACCGACAGTTCGATGAACGAATCGAGCAGGCCCGCGAGCCGCGTCGCGGCCCGGCCCATCGCGAGATTGGCGATTTCCTGTAGCGCGTCGCGCTGGTCTTCGGTGAAGGCGGGCTCAGACATACAAGCCGTACTCCTTGAGGATGGGCAGGACCGCCTCCGGCGTCACCGGCTTGGCGATGAACGCGATCGCGCCGAGCTCGCGCACGCGCTGCTGGGCGAGCGGCTGCACGTCGGCGGAAACGACGATCACGAAGGTGTTGAGGTCCTCGTGCTGCAACGCTTCGAGGACCTGGTAGCCGGTCATGTCCGGCATCGTCAGGTCGAGGAACATCACCGATGCCTTGCCCTCGCGATACAGCGTGAGCGCCTCGTGCCCGTTCGTCGCGTAGGACACGTCGACTGCCCAGTCGGGCGGCAGTGCCTTCGTGAGCAACTTGCGGGCGAGCAGCGAATCGTCGGCGATCACAATGGGGAGCATGGCAACGGCGGGTCGGGCGGTTTGGGCGGGTCGGATAAAGGAATCGGCTGGTTCATCTGCGCGCTTTCCGCGCCTGGTTGTGTGCGTATTTCGTTCGTCACGACAGCGGAGGGTGGCACACCTTCGCGTGATGCCGACCGATGCGCGACCAGGTACAGTGGCGCCTGTCGAATTGCAATTGCCTTTGGCGAGAGGGGGTGCGAATGCAGCAGGACGCGTTTGGCGAACCTTGACGATCCGGCGCACAGAGGGGGCAACGGCCCTTTTATCGTGGCGAGGATTGTCGAAGTAAAGTCGCGCAAAAGCAACTCGCCAGAATCGCTGACGGTAACGATCTGTTTCTCTGCTAGGCGAATTTTAGAAATGGATCTATCGTCGGGGCGGACATTTTTTTATCTTTATCCTTTTGTGTACGTTTGCGCTTCCCGATTCGTCGCTGTTTTAAAGCCGCTCTTAAAGAACGGCCGGCACGGCGGACGCCCATCCCCCGCGCTTTGCGGCAAATTTTTCCGTGCTGCGTCTATGCTTGTTCTGAAGGCGGCATGGTGCCGGCAACGGCCCGATACGGGGCTGCCACATCCGAACGACTTTTCGCGTCAACGACAATGACATCAGACCGGGTCGACTCCGCGCGCGCGGGCCGTCTTTCGCGTCGTCCTGCCCGCGAGCAGGACGACGCGTCGTTTCCCACCGTGCCGGAACAGAATTTCCAGGTGCGTCGCATCACGCTGATCGCGCTGCTGGTCGCGGCGATCGTGCTGCCGTTCGTCTACGTCGCGGCGATGGCATTCGCCGATCTGCGCTCGCGCGAGGCCGACGCGACCGATCTGGCGCTGCGCACGGTGCGGGTCGCCGAAGAACACGCGTTGAAGGTGTTCGACATGAACGAGACGCTGAACTCGCGCATCGTCGATCTGACCGACGGCCTCGACGACGACGGCATTCGCGCGCGCGAACACACGATTCACGACAAGTTGCGCACGATGGGCGGCGGCTATCCGCAGGTAGCCTCGATGTCGATCTTCGGCCAGCAGGGCGCGCTGCTCGTGAGCAGTCGCCTGTATCCGTCGCCGGAAAATTCGATCGGCCAGCGCGACGATTTCGTCGGCATCCGCGACGGCAACGCGCTCGAACGCGTGTCGAAAGTGATGACGGGACATGTGAGCGGCGAGCAGGTGTTCAACATGGGCGTCGAGCGCCAGGCGCCCAATGGCTCGTTCGCGGGCGTCGTGTCGATCGCGCTGCGGCCCAGCTATTTCGACGCGTTCTATCGCGAGTTGCTCGGCAGCAGCGACGCTACGCCGATCATCATGAGCCTCGTGCGCACCGACGGCGCGGTGCTCGCGCATTACCCGCGCGGCCCACGCGAGCCGACCGCGCTCGCGTCCGATTCGCCGTTCGCCGAAGCGGTCAGGCAGGGGCAGCGCTCCGGCGTCGTGCGGATGCGCTCGAGCTTCGCCGGCGGCAACCTGATCGTCGCCTTCCGGCACGTCGGCTCGTATCCGGTCTACGTGCTGTGCGGCTATCGCACGTCGGCGATCTGGGCCGCCTGGTACAAGCACCTGAGCGTGCTGGTCCTGTCGATGTTCACGCCGTCGATCGCGCTGTGGTGCGTGATCTGGCTGTCGCTGCGCCGCCTCGGCGCCGAAGAGGAAGCGTGGCAGCGTTGGCAGGCCGAGGCATCGATGCGCCGCTCGATCGAATCCGCGTACCGCCAGTCGCGCAAGATGGAAGCACTCGGCACGCTGGTCGGCAGCGTCGCGCACGACTTCAACAACCTGCTGATGATCCTGTCGGCCAACGTGCAGATCGTGCGACGGCGCGGCGTCGGCGGACTGGAGCGCGAACTGTCGGCGATGGAGCGCGCGCTGAAGAGCGGCCAGTCGCTGACGCGGCAGCTGCTCGGCGTCGCGCGCAAGCAGCCGCTGCGCACCGAGACGCTGTCGCTCGAACGCTGGCTGCCGTCGTGCCGCGAACTGCTGCGCGCGTCGCTCGGCGCGAAGGTGTCGCTCGTGATCGATAGCGGCGTCGATACCTGGCCGGTGCGCGTCGACGTCGCCGAGCTCGAGCTCGCGCTGATCAACATCGCCGTCAATGCGCGCGATGCGATGACCAACGGCGGGCGCTTCACGGTGCGCGCGAGCAATGTCGTGTTCCGTCACGAGGACGGCTTTCCGCTGACCGGCGAGTTCGTGCAACTGTCGCTCGAGGACACCGGCGCCGGTATGGCGCCCGACGTGCTCGCGCGCGCGTTCGAGCCGCTTTTCACGACCAAGCCCAAAGGCATGGGCACGGGACTCGGGTTGCCGCACGTCTTCGCGTTCTGCGAGGGCTCGGGCGGGCTCGCGGCAATCGACAGCGCGATCGGCGCGGGCACCTCGGTGCGGCTCTATCTGCCGCGCGCGTCGACCGAGCCGCACACGGCCGGGCCTGCAGAAGCGCTAGCGACCGAAAGCGGCGTGCCACAGGGTCTGCGCGTGCTGCTCGTCGAGGACGACGAAGAAGTCGCCGCCGGCACCGAGGCGCTGCTGCAGATGATGGGTCATCAGGTCACCTGCGTGTTCAACGCCGACACGGGGCTGCGTGTACTCGACGACGCACGCGCGAAGCGCGCGAGCACCGGCGAGCCGCTGCCGTTCGACCTGGTGCTGTCGGACATCCACATGCCCGGCAAGATGAACGGCATCGATCTGGCCGAAGCGGTGCTCAGGTTCGACCCACAGCTGCCGGTCATCCTCGTCACCGGCTACGCGGAAGAGCTCGACCGCGCGCGGCACGCGAACGTGCGCGTGCTGTCCAAGCCGTTCGATATCGGACTGCTGGAGCAACTGCTCGAAACGATCCAGCACGACGCCGTGCAAACGAGCAACGATGCCGCCACGCATCCGGCCGATACCTGATGTCCACGCCGTGCCGGCGTCATTTACCGGGCCTTGTAAAAAGCGCGGCGTTTACACGCCGCGCTTTTTTGCATCGCGAGCCCGCGTCATACGTAGCACGCCGGGCAGCGCGGCGGTGCGGGGCATGAAGGTTGCTTGCCTTCAGACGGCAAGGGGACGACGCCGCGAGCGTCGCCCGTTCCAGCAGAACATGTCGGGAGACAACCATGCAACATACCGTGATTGGTTTATTCGACACTTACATGCAGGCCGAAACCGCCCGCGACACGCTCGTGCAAACCGGCTTTGCGCGCGAGAAGATCGAGTTGCAGGCGAACGCCGAACCTTCGGTGGGCTCGGCCACCAGCGAAGTCGCCAACGCGGGCGTGCTCGCGAATATCGAGCGCTTTCTCGCCAGCCTGTTCTCGACCGGGCCGCGCTCATCGGACACCGCGCGTTATGCCGAGGCGATGCGGCGCGGCGCGGTGCTCGTGTGCGTCCACGCGGCAAGCGAGTCGCATGCGGAGCTGGCGCGCAATACGCTCGTGCGGCTAGGCGCGACGGATATCGGCGACCGCCCGCCCGAGGCGGACACGCCGGCCGCCACCGACCGCGACCACTCGATACTCGATGAGCTGGGCATCGGCGCGGTGATGCCGGGAACGCCGCGCACGTCGAGCGTAACGACCGAGGCGGTTGCGACGCCCGGGATGCGCGACACCACTGCGACACCGGGGGCGGCGGGCGTGAGTTCGAGCAGCGGCGCAGCGGGTGCGGCGGCCATGACCGAATCGACCGGAATCGCCGGCGCGACGGGCGCCACTTCGGCGACCGGTACGACCGCACCCGACACCATGCCCCCTCCCGCCACCCCGCGCCCTGATCCGCTGACCGCCATGCCGCCGGCGGACATCGGCGCCGCCGCCAAGCCGTTCGCGCCGCCGCCGATCAGCGAACGGCCGATGAGCGATCCGGTCAACGAACCCATCGTCGATCCGCTCGCCGGCGATGCGGGACGCAGCGCGATCGCGGCCGGCTCGGTAGCAGGTTCGGGCGCGGTGATGCAGCCGTCCGACATCGTCCCCGAAGGCGGGCAGCCGGGTACCGGTCCCGGCGCGCAGATGCCGAACGAATATCTGGAGTACGAAGAAGATTTCCGCGCGCACTACGACGAGCAGTACGCCGCCGCGAACGCGCGCTATGAAGACTATGTGCCGGCCTATCGCTACGGCGCGGAGATCGCTCGCGACGCGCGATTCCGCAATCGTCCGTGGGATGAGATCGAGCCCGAAGCACGCCGCCATTGGGAAACCACGTCGCCGGACAGCACGTGGGAGCGCTTCAAGCTCGCGGTGCGTCACGGCTGGGAGCGGGTGACCGGCCATCACCACGCGTAGGCGATGCGCCTGGCGACACGAGCGCGGCCGCCTTACGCGGCGCGCGCTGTGTTCGCGTTGCTTCGGCGGATGGTCAGGACGCGGTCAGCGGCGCTGAGGCTCGGCTACACCGCCCCGTGCCGCTTGATCCACGTGACGTAGCGGTCCATGAACGTCTGCAGGAACTTGCGCGTGCCGTCGTTGACGATCTCGCCTTTTTCGTTGATCACCGCTGGATCGTGCTTGATGAACACCTCGGGCTGCCCCATCGCCGCGACATCGAGATAGGCGAGCACGTTGCGCAGATGCTGCTGAGCGAGCGCGCTACCGGTCGCACCGACCGAGGTGCCGATCACCGCGCCGGGCTTGTTGGCCCACGAGTTGGTGCCCCACGGCCGCGAGCCCCAGTCGAGCGCGTTTTTCAGCACGCCCGGTATCGAGCGGTTGTATTCGGGCGTCACGAACAGCAGACCGTCCGCGGCTTGCACGCGCTCCTTGAGCTTCTTGCCGGCTTCGGGATAGTCGGCGTCGTAGTCCTGGGAGTACAGCGGCAACGAGCCGATATCGATGTATTCGAAGGTGAAATCGGCTGGAGCGAGGGAAATCACCGCCTGAGCCAGCTGACGATTGAACGAATCCCGCCGCAGGCTGCCGACGACCACTGCAATGTGATAGGCCATGTTCGCTTCCTCAGGTAAGGCGCTCGACGCGCAGAGAGTACGAACTGTCCATCATAGGCAAAAGCCGCGCGAAACGCCCAGGCCCTGGCGGATTTGGCCAGGTCATAGCGGATCGGGAAGGATTCTTGCGACACCTGTCGGTGGATAACCTCGCGGCTCGAAAAGTTATCCACAGATTCGCTGAATAACCTTGTGGATAAGTGGAACTTTTGCCTTGCCAATCAAGCATGCCTTCGGGCCAGGGCGATCTGAGGCAAATGGACACTATCGACATTCTGGAGGACCGGATCATGAGTCTCGACTACGCAGGAAAATCCCACGACGAAGCGGTCGCCGCGCGCAAGAAAGCGCGGCAGCGCGCGCAGGAGCCGGCGGGCGGCGAGATGGCCGTCGACGGCGTCGAAGCCGATGCCACGCATAGCTGCGGCGAGTTGTCGGAACGAGGCAAACAGGTGTGGCGCACGGGCGCCGGACTCGATGGCGGAGGGAAGGCGCCGAGCCGCTAGGACTCGCGGGTTGTCCGTCGGCCGTGGCTAGAAGGGGCCACTTGACGCCGCCGTATCCCCATGCAGGCCGAATGCTGAATACTGGAATACGAAAGGGCGCCGTTGCCGGCGCCCTTTTCTCATGCTTCCTTGCTGCGTATTTCGACGTGCCGATCAGTTGCCAAAAAATACGTTGCAGTACGACGCCGGGCCGTTGCAGGTCGAAGCCGGAGCGTCGGCGTGAGCGACACCCGAAGCCGCTGCGAACAGCGCGGCCGAAGCGATCAGGGCGGAGAAAATGCGTTTCATGGTGTGCGTCCTCGTTTGTGTGTGGGTTGCGCGATCTAATGCGATCGATGGCGTGAAGAATAGCGAGCGGGCCCGCGTCCACAAACAGCGAAGATGAGAAGAGATTATTTTATAAATTGAAATAATCGCTATTCTGCGATTGCGTTGAATTGGCGGTCGACCGCGACGCGTTGATCGGCCAGTGTGGCGATCCAACAGCCTTGTCGCGCGCAGACTCGAAATATCATTTCTTGCAACAATTAATTTCCGTTGTCATAAGCGGCCGCGCCGCGCGACGAAGCTCCTCGGGCATCGATTGCCGAGGGGCATATGTTCAATACCGATTCGCTAGGGCAGGAACGTGAGGGAGAATGGCGCACGCATCCGCAAACCGTGCGAGGACGACCATCTGCTCATGAATCACGACGTTTCAGGACGACACGCGCAGCGCAGCGCGCGGCCGACAGCGCAGCGACGGAGCATGCCGTGACGCAGCCAGGCGCTCCCTCGCTGGACGATCCCATTTATCTCGCGCAATTGCGGCGTGACCTCGTGCGCTTCGCCCGTCTGCAATTGCGCGACGCCGCGGCCGCCGAGGACGCCGTGCAGGAAGCGCTGACCGCCGCGTGGACTCAGGCCACGCGTTTCGCCGCGCAGTCGGAGCACAAGACCTGGGTGTTCGGCATCCTGCGCCATAAGCTCGTCGACACGCTGCGCGCGCGCCAGCGCACGGTCAATCTGTCGGCGCTCGAAGCCGAACTCGACGGCGAGGCGCTGCTTGATCGCGAGCTCTTCAAGGACAACGGCCACTGGTCGCGCGAGACCAAACCGCGTCCGTGGCCGACACCCGAAACTGCATTGCGCCGGCAGCAATTCTGGACGCTGTTCGAGATGTGCCTCGAACATTTGCCCGAGCACATTGGACGCGTGTTCATGATGCGGGAGTTTCTCGACCTCGACATCGCGGCGATCTGCGCGGAACTGCAGATCAACGCGAATCATTGCAGCGTGCTGATCTATCGCGCGCGGCTGCGGCTGCGCACGTGCCTGAGCGAAAAAGGCCTATCCAGCGAGGATGCGAATGGGGAAATGTAAGGACATCACGCGGCTGCTATCCGATGCGCTCGACCGCTCCCTGTCGACTGGCGAATGGCTCGCGATCCGCCTGCATCTGCCGACCTGCAGCGGGTGCCGGAACTATCGCAAACAGATCCGCCTGCTGCGGGTCGCCGCGCATGTGGCGAGCGGAGTGGCGAACGTGGATGGAAAGGTGAGCGGCGACGAGTGATTTGCCGCTTTGCCACACCGTAGTTCAGCGCTCGCCGATCGGCACGTCGCGATAGCGTTCGAAAAAGCGAGCATGCGATGCTTCATCGATGCCGACAGGATGCGCATCGGCACGCGCCGGATGTTTGGCGAGTTGCGCGCGGGTGCGAATCGGCCGATGCGCGAAATTGCCGCCGCAATTCGGACACACGTTGCGCAGCCTCGTCAGCGTGCAGACCTCGCAGAACGTGCATTCGTAGGTGCAGATCATTGCGTCGGGCGCGTTCGGCGGAAGTGACTTGCCGCAGCCTTCGCAGGTTGGTCGCAATTCGAGCATGGCGGTGGCTCCTGTTGTTGATGACGCGAGGCGCGGCTTGCTGCCTGGCGTCGCGTGAGGTTCTGCGCGCGTGTTCCGCTGTGCGCGCGTCAACCCGCTGCCCAAATGGGTGAGGCTGTTGCGCGCGCCGTGCTCACGTCAACACGCTCCACAGCACGAGCGTCAACGCGAGACCGACGACCGATACGATCGTCTGCAAGACCGACCACACCAGCACAGTCTGCTTAAGCTGGAGTCCGAAATATTCGCGGACCATCCAGAAGCCGGCGTCGTTCACATGGCAGAAGAACACCGAGCCGGCGCCGATCGCGAGCGCCATCAGCGAATTGTGCGTCGCCCCGAGCCGGTGGCCTGACGCAGCGCGACGGCGATCAACCAGGCGAGCAAGATCAGCGGCATATGCGCCCCGACCGCGATCTTGCCGATCGTCGTGCTGATGCCAGCGACGACGAGCGCCTGTTTCAGGCCGCCGCCCGCGCCGATCGTCAGCAACAGCGCGGCGATCGGCGGCAGGCTTTTGCGCAGAATGCCGCCGACGCGCTCGCGCGCCATGCCGCGCGACCAGCCGAGCGCGACACCGCGAACAGCACGGTGAGGCCCAGCGCGATCAGCGGACCCGGATGCGGCGGCAGCAGCGCATGCAGCGTCGCCATACCGGCGAGCGCGGGAATCGCGATGCGCAGAATCGGCTGCTGCGCGCGACGCGCCATGACGAAGATGATCGGCACCATCATCACGAGGCCGACTTCGAAGAACAGCGGCAGGCCGATGAGCAGCGCGACGACGGCCATCATCCACGGCAGCGTGCGCGGGGTCGAGTGCGCGAGGATCGTCGACACGAGCCGGTCGGCGGCGCCCGATTCGGCCATCAACGCACCGAGCATCGCGCCCAGCGCAATGATGATGCCGACGTCGCCGAGCAACGCGCCGGCGCCTTTGCTGAACGCGCTCGCGACTGCTTCGAGCGGCAGGCCGGCCGTGAAGCCCGCCGCGAAGGTGCCGACCAGGATCGACAGGAACGGCGCGAGCTTCAGCACGCTGATGAAGATGATGATCAGTGCTAGTCCAAGCGCGCACGACAGGATCAGTTGGGTGTCGTGGGCGGCCCACGGTGTCAGTGTTGTCGTTACAGGCACGGCGGCTTTTTTCCTCTCTTCGTTTGCAGTCGATCGATGCAGCCGCGAGCTGGTGGTCGCGGGCGCTTGTTTTGCCGGTCGATTCTAGCGGGAGGGGATAGGTTGGGCTTTGGGCAATGCTTCGCTACTGCCGCATGATTTGCTTATGCGAATTTATCGGTTCGTCCAGGCCCGCAGACGAATTATCGTCGGAGCCAATCGGACCATCTTTTGGCGTCCGTTAAATTCTTTTTCGACGAGTATTCTCATGTCCCGTGATCCGCTGCTGACGCGCCGTACGTTACTGGCCGGCGTAGGCGCAACGCTGGCCGCCGCCGCGTTGCCGGTCTTCTCCGCCGCCGCATTTGCCGCCGACGTACATGCAAAAGAACTTCGCATCGGATATCAGAAAGCCGCAAGCACCCTGGTATTGCTGAAGGCGCACGGCACGCTCGAAAAGCGGCTCGCGCCACTTGGCATCACGGTCAAATGGACCGAGTTTCCGGCCGGGCCGCAATTGCTGGAAGGGCTGAACGTCGGCGCGATCGATTTCGGCTATGTGGGCGAAGCGCCGCCCGTGTTCGCGCAGGCCGCGGGTGCCAATTTCGTCTACACGGCGTATGAAATTCCAACGCCGCACGCCGAAGGCATCCTCGTGCATCCGGACGCGCCAATCAAAACCTTGGCCGATCTGAAGGGAAAGAAGATTGCGCTGAACAAGGGCTCGGATGTGCACTGGTTTCTCGTCGCCGCGTTGCAGAAGAACGGCGTGAAGTTCAGCGAGATCCAACCCGTGTATCTGCCGCCCGCCGATGCACGTGCGGCCTTCGAGCGCGGTGCGGTCGATGCGTGGGCGATCTGGGATCCGTTCCTCGAAGCCGCCAGGCGGCAAACGAACGCGCGGCTGCTCGCCGATGCCGAGGGTTTCGTGAGTCACCACCAGTTCTTTCTCAGCGCGCGGCCCTTCGCGCAACAGAACGGCGACGTCCTTGCGATCGTGCTCGATGAAGTCGGCAAGGAAGGGGAGTGGGTGCGCGGCCATTACAGCGAGGCCGCCGCCCAACTCGCGCCGATTCAAGGGCTCGACGCGAGCGTGATCGAATCAGGCTTGCGGCATTACGCGCATATCTACAAGCCCGTCGACGCGAACGTGCTTGCAGAACAACAGCGCATCGCGGATACGTTCACCGAACTGCATCTGATTCCGACGAAGATCGTGACCAAGGATGCCGCGCTGTCCGGCAAAGCCTAGCGCAGCAGTTTGAGTCCGCATTGCCCACATCGTTTTACTTCGACGGTCGCGCGATCAGGCGAAAAGCGCGGCGACATTTTCCGGCGGGCGGCCGATGACAGCCCGTCCGTTTCTGACGACGATCGGTCGTTGCAACAGAATCGGATGCTTCGCCAATGCGTCATAGAGCTGGGCGTCCGTCAGCGACGTGTCGGCAAGATTGAGCTCTTTATATTCGACCTCGGTGTCGCGGATCATTTCGCGGACGGGACAGCCGAGTTGAGCATTGAGCTTCTCAAGCTCTGCGACGGTGAGTGGTTTCTTCAGATATTCGACGATTTCCGTCGCTTCGTTTGCGGAGTTGTAGGTGTTCGCGACGAGTTCGCAGGTGGTGCGAGATTTGGAGCAGCGCGGGTTGTGGTAGATGGTGATCATGGGCTGGATTCGGGGCTTAAGCCTTTGAAGGCTGTGACGGTTAGAAGGGTTCGGGAATTTTAACGGGTGACCTGATGACGTGACGCGGGACAACTGCGCGGCATCCGCGTTGTTTGAACCATCGGCGAGGTGGGTCGGTTTATGCGCATAAACCGACGCTGCCTTCGAGGCGAGTGGGAACAGTAACGCTGGCACCCTCAGTTCTAGTCGCACCTGAGATTTGCTCGCGCAGGCGCGATTCAAACGACAACCTATATCCCCCGCTGATGAGGCGCCGGATGCACGTTTGCCCCTTGCCGCCATGTCTGGGGAGAATCGGCGTCGGACGAATTCATGACGAATGGTCCCTCCGGGCCAATTGGCACGCGAACTTTATGCGCATAAAGTCTGGCACCTCTCACCTCTTTGGTCGCTCAGATGCGTGCGCTCCTTTTCTCTGCACATCAGCCCGAGAATCGCGAACAGTCACCGACGACTGTGCACGCAGTGCGCGAGCACTCGTTACTTCCCCTTTGCCGCCGCCGGACAGCGATCAGCAACGCTTAAGCCCCAGTCCACGCTTGCTCTGATATCCCGCAAAACCCCAGGCACACGTCCGATGCCCCTTTATGCGCATAAACCCTTTGCCGAATGGCCAATTTCCGAACTGCGCTTACGCAAATCATTTGAAATCGCAATTCAACCAGGTAAAATCCATTTGCGTCTAAAAAGAGGAGGTGAAATTTGGCGGCAGAAATCATCGCGGTAACACAGCAGAAAGGCGGGGTCGGGAAGAGCACCATCGCGATGCATCTCGGCGCTGCATTTCACGAGAAAGGCAAACGCGTTCTCGTCGTCGACGCGGATGGCCAAAACACTCTGATTCACTGGGCCAGTGCTGCCTCCGACGGCGACATCGGTATTCCATTCGCCGTCGTCAACCTGTCCGAAGCAGGCAGCCAGATCCATCGCGAGATCAAGAAGTTCGTGGCTGATTACGACATCATCGTCGTCGACTGCCCGCCCTCCATCACCGAAAAAGTCTCGGGCGTCGTTCTGCTCGCGGCGAGCGTCGCGGTAATCCCAACTTCCTCGTCCCCTGCCGATTACTGGTCGAGCATCGGCCTCGTCAAGCTGGTCCAGCAAGCGCAGGTCATGAACGAAGACCTGCGAGCCGTGTTCCTGCTCAACAAGACTGAAGAGAAACGGATGCTGACGCGCGAACTGAAGCGCGCGCTCGAAGAACTCGGCTTCCCTCTCCTCAAGACCCAGATTCCCACGCGCGAAGCCTACAAGCAGGCAATGGCGTTAGGGCAAACGGTGCTTCAGATGAACGACCGCGGCGCGAAGCTCGCCGCGCTCGAAGTACGGGCGTGCGCCAACGAGATCGCCGCCTTGCTCCCATGAATTTATGCGCATAAAGGACCCTGAATGAAACCGTCCCAGTTCGCCAAAGGCTTTCAAGCACGTCCTGACACGACCAGCAGCGAAAAGCGCACCGCGCTCGACCGGCTGAATGCGATCGACGGCCTGGTCGGAAACGAGGCGAAAACTCCCGTGATCGCCGGGCGGCCGATTCCGGCCGTCTTGCCGTCGCGTCTGCAGGACGCGGAGATTCCTGATCCGGACAACGAATCGGCGGCCTACCGCGCCTGGAGGCTCGAACACGGCTATCGTCCCGGCCAGATCATCGAACTGGCGCTCAAGACAATCAAGCCGAGCCCGTTCAATCCACGGTACTTCTATGTGAAGTCGTCGATTGCGGAGCTTGCCGTCAATCTGGCGAAGCAGGGGCAGCAGCAGGCGATTCACGTCATTCCCGACTATGACAACCCTGGCACCTACTTCGTCAGCGACGGCGGCAGACGGGTGCGTGCGCTGAAAGAAGCGAACAAGGAGTCGGTGAAAGCGCTCGTCATCGATCTGCCGATCGGCATCCAGAGCTACAAGCTCGGTTACGACCTCAACGTGCAGCGCGACTCGCAGACGGTGTTCGACAACGCGGTCGTGTGGCGACGCTTTCTCGACGAGCGACATTTCCAGAGCCAGAAGGAACTGGCCGAACATCTCGGCCTCGACGAATCGACGGTCGCAGTCGCGCTGTCCATCGCCAAACTCCCGGAAACCGTGATGCAGGAGATGGTCGCGCGCCCTGACCGCTTCGGCTCGAACATGGCGTATCAGGTGGGCCGCTACCACACGGCTCGCGGCGCGGAGGCGACACTGCGACTGATCAACCGGATCCTTTCCGACGATCTGAGCACACGCCAGGTCGCCGACATCGTCAAAGGCCGAGCGACCTCGCAGGAAAGCGTCAAACCGGCGGGCCGGCAGCGCTACGCGCAACGTCTGGAAATCAAGCTTGGTGGTGTGTCGGTCGGCGATCTGAAGTCGTATGGGGACGACCGGCTCGAGTTGCGCCTGAAAGGCCTCACGCGTGAAAAGCGCGACGACATCCTGCGGCAGATCGAGAAGATGCTGAAGTAAAACGTGAGGGCGGTGCGCATGCACCGCCGCCTGGATTTCAAAGGCAGTTATCGACCCATCACGCCGCGCGCGACTGGCTCAGCGTAAAGGCGAGCAGGTCGCCGTCGGTCGGTTCGCCCCAGGTCCTGCGCGCGAGCCAGTCGAAGAACGCCGTTTCGACGATCTTCGAGTCGAGCCCGCGACGCCGCCAGTCGTCGCGCATGTGCGTGCCGAGCCCCGGCAATTCATCTTCCTCGAACGACTGTCGCGCGATATCGCGCTCCGACTCGCCCTGTTCGTTGTACAACTCGTAGGCCTGCTTGCGACGGTAAGCCGAGTATTCACCGAGCAGACGCGCCTTCAGATCGTCGGCCGGCGACGCCGCGGCCTTGCTGGTGCCGCCACCCGCGGGCAGCGCCTCGACCGGCGGCGCATAGCCTTTCTTCAACGCATCCTTGAACAGCGCCGGCGCACTGCGCACCGGTGGCAGTGACGTGCTGCGCATACGCTGCTCGGTCATCTGCAGCGCCGCGCGGATCCGGTTCTCCTCGCTGTCCGCATAAAGCGTCTGCGCCTCCTTGAGCGGAATGCCGATCTTCACCATCCGGTCGACCAACGTGCTGTCGAACACGTTCGGATGTTCGTCGAGCGCGAGCATCGGCTGCTTGCGCTCGGTCACGCGGAACTGGATTTCAGCGACGCGCCGACCCTCGCGATGCTCGATCAGCTCGACAAAAATGTTCGTGACCGCGTTGACCTCCGCGATGGCCGGGCGCAGGTAGTCGCGCTTGAAATACTTGTACTCGCGCTTCGCCTCGTCGCCGGCTTCAGTGTCCGGCGTGCCCGACAGAATCGGCCGCCACCATTCCCAGGTCTCGCGCATCGTCAGGTGGCTGGGGTTGGTCAGGTAGCGCACGCAGATCTCGTAGAGTGCGAGGCCCGCGCTACTGCGCAGCTGGCTCTGGAACTGCAGACTCAGCCGCGCATACTGAACCGGATCGAGCAGTTTCTTCTTGATCTTCGGCGCAAACGAAAACTCGACCCAGACGCGACGCGTGGTCGGATCTTCGAGAATTTCCGCGTCCGCGATCAGCGTCGAAATACCCCATTTGCGGCCAGGCTTCTGACTCGACGTGCCGGTGCTCCACTCGACCTGCACCGACACCATGCGGCGCAGATGCTCCTTGACGAGCGCGGTGTCATTGGAATCGAACGCGGAATTGGCGACGATGTCGGACAGCAGCGCCCGATAGGTGTCGCCCGATTCATCCGCTTGCTGGGCCACCGCGAGTAACACGTTAAATAGCTTGCGCGTGAGCAGCGTGATCTTGCCGCTCTTAGGCTGGATCGCGATCGCCTCGACGGCTTTGCGCAGCTCAGCTGAGCTCGGGCTGACAACATCGGTCTTTTTCGCGCGCTTCGTGGCCATGCGTCGAGGTGAGGAGGGGATTTCGCGAGAGCATACCGGCTGTGGTGATACGCGTCTATAGCGTCCATCTCACCATTGCCGGTGAAGCGAGTTTACGAAGCGCAACTCACCTCGACCAACTCCCGAAAACCCTCACCTCGTGTGCGTACCGCCAGGATCGGGCTCTCCTTGCCGGTCGCGGCGTTTGCGAATCGGGCTCGTTTCGCCGCGTGCGGCAACGGGGAGCATTTGATCCCGAATCTTCTCACCTCAAAAATTTTCGCGGATTTTTTCGAGACCCTCCTGCAAACGGATGGTGTCCGGGGCGGGTGATGACTTCGTCGTGCGGCCTCGCGATCGTTTCGTCGATCGTCGCGTGCTGCCGGCCGACGCACAGTCCCGGATCGATAGATGGAATGCCCGCACGGTATTGGGACCGCAACGCGGCGCGGGCCAGCGACGGGCGCCCCGTCAGCCCTGTTGTCGGTGCATCAAGCTTCCTGTCGTCGGGCGCGCCATTCGACCTGCTTGGTGACTCCGCTGACGATTCAGCCCTCACTACCGAGAACCTACCGGCGTTAATCACCTGTTTCGACTTCGAGCTTCGTCCGAAGCTGCCGAAAAAGGGCAGATCCAAGCACAGGAAAATCCTCACCGCTCCGATGCTCCCGAAAAACCTCACCGTAGCACCGCGGAACGGCACAACACGATACGCGCTCATGCCGCGCCGGTACCGCATTTCCCCAATGCAACCTCCGGAAAAGCCTCACCTTTGACGTTTACGGAGGCCCCGGCGCCCCCTTCCAAAGAACTCCTGAAAACTCTCACCTTTGCTGGAGGACAGGAAAAAAATCAATTATTTCAGTGACTTGTGATAATCCCATCTAGCGCTCGAACCATCGGTGTTCCCGTAAAATCTCACCTTAAGCGAGTTTTTCGCACCGCAGCACTTTTCATTGCGTCCCCGCGGACCTCCCGAAAAGACTCACCTTTGCAATCAGAGACCAGGTATACCTACACTTGCAAATCGCCATCCGCCGGGCATCTCCGGCCGATAGCCGGCGTTTCAGTCCCGAATCTCCTCACCTTAATGCGCAGAACCCTATCCAGACCTTCCCGAAAAGCCTCACCTTTGACGGAATCGCCGGCCAAATCAGCTCGCGGATCTAGCTGATCAGCCAGTTCCCCGAATCCCCTCACCTTTCCAATCGCCAGCGGTTCCCGCCGACCAGTCTTTCGGGCAATCGATGCGTCGAAATCCATCTTGACTCCCGTAAAACCTCACCTCAGCACTATGGATGCTCAAAAAGAGAGCAAAACTGGACCCCGCGCCCCGAAAAATCTCACCTTCGTTTTCCGTTTTCTCCCGCCACGGCTCACCAAAGCGGTTAACCACCCCAAAAAACCGGCAAAAAACCACGCTCGCGAGCCTCCCGAAAGCCCTCACCTTGCTGCAGACCAAACCGAACAGACACTTTGAGGGGTGTCGGGCGCTTCGCGGCTGCGAAGTCCCGCAAAACCTCACCTTTGCCCAAACCCCACGTATACGGCGCTTCCTGAACCCGCTCACGTTCCGTCCCGCAGCCGCTCACCGAGCTTCCCGAACCCCATCACTCGAGTTTCCCGCAGACCCTCACCAAGTCTCCCGCAAAGCTTCACCTTGCTGGCCTGAAAACCCCGCCAGATAAGGGTTTGCCGAGTCGTTAACGTCTTTAACAAGGTTCAAAGGTGTTTATTTTTATTACTCTCAAGCCTTACACCCCGCGAGTCCCGTGAAACAGACGACCACCCCCCGCAACCATTGCCGATCAATCGTGAAACAGTGCGCGATCATGCGAAAATCAAACAAAATGCTTCTAATACAATGGCTTATTAGCTATTCTTCGTTTTGTTTCACGGAGAAAAACGGTAGGCGCGGGTTTACTATCACCATTTGCACGCAAAAGCCCGTCGGTATACGCCAATCCGTTCGCCATCGATAAATCGGTAGCAAACACTACGTAAATTGTTATGATCCATCCAATTCGAGCCACATCGAGGTAGACATGAATCTGGATCAGGAGCGGCAAGCCATTCGCGACGAGCTTGAATCAATGCGTGCGCAGGGCGTGCGCCGCCAGGATCTGTCGCTGCATGCATGCAAACGGCTCTTTTTCGATCTCGGCATCCGGCCATCGATGGCGGCCGTGCGCGATCTCACGCAAACCGGCAGCGCGAGCGACATCCCGAAGGACATCGATCATTTCTGGGAGCGCATCCGCAGTGTGTCGCGGGTCAAGGTCGGAGCAGGCGCGATACCAAAGGCACTCGAAGATCGCGCCGGCGAACTGCTGGGCGCGCTATTCGAAGAAGCGGTCGTGCAGGCCAAAGCGTCGCTCGATGGCGAACGTGAAGAGATCCGCTCGCAGATCAGCGCCGCCGATCTACGCGTACGCGAGGCGGAAATTCGTCGGGATGCGGCCGACGACGCCATCAGGCGCAGCGAAGCGCGCGCCGAAGCCGCGTGGGAGCGGGTTCGCGCACTTGAAACCCAGTTATCAAGCGCGACTACGCACGGCAGCGTTCACCTCGAAGGCATGCAGGCAACCACGCGCCGGCTCGACCAGGAGAACGAGGCGCTGCGGCAACGGCTCGAAAACGAACAGACTGCCAATGCTGCGTTGCGCGACCGGATCGACGCGTTGCACGTCGAATTGCGGCAAAGCACGGAGCACTATGCACAGCAGATCAAGGATGCGGTCGCCGAAGCCGAGCGGCGCGTCAAGCCGATGCTGGTCGAACTCGACTCGCTGCGTAGCATGGCCGCGACGTATCAGTCCGGCGTGCGTGATGCGAGCCGCAAGGAATTCGAGTTCATTCAGCAGATTGCCGCCGCCAAAGCGCGCGCCGATCGGCTCGACGCGCAGCTGCGCGAGCAGTCGGACGAAGTCGACGCGCTGACGAAAGAAGTCGCCACCCTGCGTGGCCAGCAGGGCATCGATCCAGCCATCGCCGTACTGCTGTGCTCGCTGGTTACTGAGGGGCGGCTCACGAGCAAAGAGTTGAGCATGATCGGCACCGCGGCTGACGGCCACGTGACGCTGCCCGCGAGATGCCCGAAATGCGAGGAAGGTGAGCCGGAGCTGTCGCAGGTCGATCACCGTTTCGAACTGTTGTGCCCGGAATGCGAGCACTCTTCCGGCCTCGGCGAATCGAGGCTCGCGGCGGTGAACCAGTTTCTGTCGAACGATGGCGCCACCGCGCCGTCGTCCCGCTCCGTCCACGCGATGCGTTAACCGGAGGCGGCCAATCCAACGGGAAAAACGTCAAAGGTGAGGAAATTCGGGACCGCAACGGTGAGGTTCCTCAGGGTTCGCCGGCTCCCGTTTTCCTCGTCAAACGCCCGTCACGGCGGGGCTCGGCCAACGGCGCCGCAGCTGGATCCGGCTCCTCTGTCGCGGGCGAATCCTGCTGATCAATCCAGGTTTGCCACGCCCGATATAGCCGGTTCGCGGACACCGCCTGCACGAAGCCGAGCCATTGACCGACCTGTTCGGCCTCTACCCCGCTTTCGAAAAGGTCCGCCGCAAACGTGTTGCGCAAGGTCTGCGGACTCGCGCGCGATTGGCGCGACGTGGCAATCCCCGCTGCATCGACGAGCGCATCCACCGCGCGCAGCATCGTGGCCTTATGCATCGGCCTGCCCGACGGCGATGCGGGAAACACAAGCTTGCCGGCCAGCTGCGTCAGCCGGCGCTCGGCTAGCCAGGCGTCGAGAATCGCCGTTGCGAACGGCGCGAGTCGCGTGCGCCGCGTCAGCACTGGATTCGCGGACTCGATCGTGACCCACGGCGAGCCCTCTCTCACGCAACTAACCGTAAGCGCTCCCGCTTCGCCCGTCTTCAGTCCTGCGCCCAGAAACACCGCGATCAACGCGCGATCGCGTCGCTCTCTCCAGCGCTGCGCGGTCGACAACGCCGGCAACGGGGCGAACAGCCGCGCGATCAACGCAGTGCGTTCCGCATGCGTGAGAAACCCGGTCGGCTCATTGTCGCGCGCATTGCGCCACGCGGCTTCCCCGTCCTGAGCGATGAAACGAGCCGGGTTGGTCGACGCCGATTCGATCTCGCGCACGTGATCGAGCACGCGCTCGATAAGCCGCAAATAGCGGATCCGCTGCGTTCTGCGAATCTCGAGGCTGGCGACGAATTCGGCGATCGCGGGTGTGTCGACCGTCGCGAGGCTTTGTTGCCGCGCGTCGAGCCAATCGAGAAACTGACCCCACTGCGCCTGATAGACCAACGCCGAAGAGCGACGGAAGTGCTGCTTCGCGAGCCACGCATCGAACGCGACCTGCGGGTCGCGACGCCAGTCTTCGCGTTGCTGATCGAACAGATCGGTAGAGGGCGCGGGACGGGGAACGGGGTCGGACAGATGAGGAGGTGACATGGGCAATCCTTCCGTTAGTTGCACCGTTTGGTCCGCGTATTGTAGGCGCTGACCGCTGCAAGGCCGACCGCGAGGAATAAAAGAGGATCCGAGCCATCCCGACGTGGTGCCGCCATTAGCCGCCCCACGCCCGGGCGCGCTTTAAGGGCGCATCGGCCGGCCGTGGCAGCGCCGCCCGGCGCGCCGCTTCCTCGTACGCATTGACGGCAAACGCAAAAACGGCCGGCAATGCGTTGGAGGTGCCGAAATCCACGCCGTCATCGGTTTCTGGATAAGGCAGATCGGACGGGCGCTGGAACAGTCCGAGCATCAGCGCGTCGTGCCGGCTGGCAAAACCGAGATCGGCCAGCGCCTCGGCTTCGATGGCATGGAGCAGACGCCACGTGAGCGGCACCTGCCTGACGATGTAGCGCGCGGCAATGCTGCGCACGATATGTTCGAGATCGCGCGCGGCGGTCTGGAAGCGCAGCGCGGCGAGAGTTTGATCGGTAGGGTCGGTTTTCAGGTTGTTCATTCTCGGCTCCAATCGACACCTGATACTGTACAAACATACAGTACCGGGCGCAACCTGGCCGAACGGCCTAACCGTGAATCACGACCAGCAGCGCTTTCGCCTCGCTCTTGCCGACGTTGCGGATCGCATGCGGAACATCCGCGACGTAGCGCGCGGTGTCCGCGACCTTGAGCCGCTTCGTCGCGCCGGCCGCCTCGATTTCGAGCGAGCCGTGCAGCACGGTCAGATGCTCGCGCGTGCCTGGCTCGTGCGCGTTCGACACGAGGGCCCCGCCTGGCTGCAGCGTCAACTCGTACCACTCGAACTTGCCGGCCAGCTCGATCGGTCCCCACACACGCAACTGGTATTTCGCTTCGTGACCGCTTAGCGTAGGAATATCGCGCGGTCCGGAAACGGCGATTGCCTCAGGCGACTTCGGCGGCGCAAACAGCGAATCGAGACTTACGCCGAGTGCATTGGTCAGCCGCCATGCAACCGCGATCGTCGGATTGGCCTTGTCGCGCTCGATTTCCGACAGCATCGATTTCGACACGCCGGCCGCGCGCGACAGATCGTCGAGCGTCATGCGCCGCTCGGCGCGTAGCCGTTGAATCTGTTCGCCGACGCGCGGCGGCGCCGCAATCGCCGCACTCGGCGGTAATGCCGCGCTGGCGGAGGTGGGCGCCGCATTGGACGCGGTGCGGCGTGTACCCGAACTTGCCATTTCCTGACCCATCGTTTAGAGTTGTTCGATATACCGGATTTTAGTTCGGAAAAACGAAAATATCCGATAAAGCTGACAACCGACTATAACAGGCCGCCCTTCCCGCGCGCATGCGAATGCGGGCGCCATCACTCTCAGGAGTCCCGTTCATGCGTGACCAATACCTTGCCCATTTGCGCGGCACCCTCGACCAGATCCGCGCCGACGGCTTCTACAAGAGCGAGCGCGTGATCGCGAGTCCGCAGTCGGCCGACGTGCGTCTTGCCGACGGCAGCGACGTGCTGAACTTCTGCGCAAACAACTATCTCGGTCTCGCCGACGACGCGCGGCTGATCGAAGCCGCCAAGCAAGGCCTCGACAGCGACGGCTTCGGGATGGCTTCGGTGCGCTTCATCTGCGGCACGCAAACCGTGCACAAGCAACTCGAAGCGGCGCTCGCCGCGTTCCTGCAAACCGACGACTGCATTCTCTACTCGAGCTGCTTCGACGCGAACGGCGGCCTGTTCGAAACGCTGCTCGACGAAAACGACGCGATCATCAGCGACGAGCTGAATCACGCGAGCATCATCGACGGTGTGCGGCTGTCCAAGGCGAAGCGTTTTCGCTACAGGAACAACGACCTCGGCGATCTCGAAGCGCGCCTGCAGGAAGCCGATGCGGCGGGCGCGCGCTTCAAACTGATCGCGACCGACGGCGTGTTCTCGATGGACGGCATCATCGCGAACCTCGCCGGCATCTGCGATCTGGCCGACCGGTACGGCGCATTGGTGATGGTCGACGACTCGCACGCGGTCGGCTTCATCGGTGAACACGGTCGCGGCACGCCCGAACATTGCGGAGTGATGGCGCGCGTCGACATCATTTCCGGCACGCTCGGCAAGGCGCTCGGCGGCGCATCGGGCGGCTACGTCGCGGCGCGCAAGGAAGTCGTCGAACTGTTGCGGCAGCGCTCCCGCCCGTATCTGTTCTCGAACACGCTGACGCCGAGCATCGCGGCGGCGTCGCTGAAGGTACTCGAATTGCTCGCCAGCGATGAAGGGGCGCTGCTGCGCGCACGCGTGCGCGAAAACGGCGCGCATTTCCGCCGCGCGATGAGCGCGCTCGGCTTCGCGCTCGTGCCGGGCGAACATCCGATCATTCCGGTGATGCTCGGCGACGCGCAACTCGCGGGAAAGATGGCCGATGCGCTGCTGAAGCAAGGCGTCTACGTGATCGGTTTTTCGTTCCCGGTGGTGCCGCGTGGCCGCGCGCGCATCCGCACGCAGATGAGCGCCGCGCACACGCCGGAGCAGATCGACCGTGCCGTCGAGGCGTTCGCGCGCGTCGGCCGCGAACTCGGCGTCATCACCACGTGATCGCCGCGTGATTCGAATGGAGAAGCAGATGAAAGCATTGGCAAAACTCGAACGCGGACCGGGCCTCACGCTGACCGACGTGAAGAAGCCCGAAGTCGGTCATAACGACGTGATGATCCGCATCACGCGCACCGCGATTTGCGGCACCGACATTCATATCTGGAAGTGGGACGACTGGGCGCAGAAGACGATTCCGGTGCCGATGCACGTCGGCCATGAATACGTCGGCGAAATCGTCGAGATGGGGCAGGAAGTGCGCGGCTTTGCGATCGGCGATCGGGTGTCGGGCGAAGGACACATCACCTGCGGCTTCTGCCGCAACTGTCGCGCGGGCCGCCGGCATCTGTGCCGCAACACGGTCGGCGTCGGCGTGAATCGCGAGGGCGCGTTCGCCGAATACCTGGTGATTCCGGCCTTCAACGCGTTCAAGATCCCGCCTGAAATCTCCGACGATCTCGCCGCGATCTTCGATCCGTTCGGCAACGCGACGCATACGGCGCTGTCGTTCAACCTCGTCGGCGAAGACGTGCTGATTACCGGCGCTGGGCCGATCGGCATCATGGCGGTCGCGATCGCCAGGCACGTCGGCGCGCGCAACGTCGTGATCACCGACGTCAACGACTATCGCCTCGAACTCGCGCGCAAGATGGGCGCGACGCGCGCGGTGAACGTGTCGCGCGAATCGTTGCGCGACGTGATGCACGATCTGCACATGACCGAGGGCTTCGACGTCGGACTCGAAATGTCGGGCGTGCCGAGCGCTTTTACGGGCATGCTCGAAGCGATGAACCACGGCGGCAAGATCGCGCTGCTCGGCATTCCACCCGCGCAAACCGCGATCGACTGGACCCAGGTGATCTTCAAAGGCCTTGAAATCAAGGGCATTTATGGGCGCGAGATGTTCGAGACCTGGTACAAGATGGTCGCGATGCTGCAAAGCGGCCTCGATCTGTCGCCGATCCTCACCCACCATTTCAAGGTCGACGACTATCAGGAAGCCTTCGCGACGATGCTCTCCGGCGAAAGCGGCAAGGTGATTCTCGACTGGACGACTGCCTGAGTCGGCACCTCATCGTCTGAACGCTGACGCCCGCAGCGCGCTTACGCGCCTGCGGGCGTTTTCACGAACTCGGCCTGGATGCGCACGTGAATATCGTCGCCGACGGCCGGATACCAGGTAGACAGACCGAACTTCGCGCGGCTGAAATGACCGTCCGCGGAAAAGCCGAGCGTGTCCTTTTTCGTCAGCGGATCGGGCGCGAAGCCGTTGAACGTGACGTCGAGCGTGACCGGCTGCGTGACGCCGCAGATCGTCAGATCGCCGCTCAGCGTGCCGCGCGCTTCGCTGGTGCGCTCGAAACGCGTGCTCGCGAAGCGGATCTGCGGATAGCGCGCGACGTCGAGCATGCTGTCGCTTTTCACCATCTTGTCGAGCAGCGGCACGTTCGTGTCGATGCTTGCGGCGTCGATCGCGACCGACGCCGTGCTGCGGTCGAGGCCGCCGTCGTTCCAGTCGAGCTCCCCCTGCTTGCGATCGAAACGCATCGTAAAGCGCGTGTATTTGAAGTGATCGATATCGAACGTGATGCTCGTATGGTCCTGATCGATTTCGTAGCGTCCGGGCGGCACGCGCGCCTCGTTCTGACTGACCGAATGCGTGAGCACCTGGATCGGCGTGCAGGCCACCGCGCCCAGCAGCGTTGCGCCGAGCAGCGCGCGTACCCACGCGGTGCGAACGGAGGATGGTTTCATCGAAGCGATTCTGGTTGAGCGGTGATCAAGCGACTCCATCACGATAGCAGCAAGCGCACCCACAGCGCCGAAGCTCGAAGAAAAACTTGACGAGGGAGAATGATCGTTCTACCTTTTCGTCCATGACACACGAAACGATTCCGACCGATCCAAACGACGCGGCCCAGCCCGGCACGGCGCGCGAGCGGCTGCTCGATGCCGCCGAGGCGCTCATCTACGCCGGCGGCATCCATGCAACCGGCGTCGATGCGATCGTGCGGCAGTCCGGCACCGCGCGCAAAAGCTTTTACACGCATTTCGAGTCGAAAGATGCGCTAATCGCGGCCGCGCTCGAACGGCGCGACGAGCGCTGGATGAACTGGTTTATCGCCGGCACGCAACGGCGCGGCAAGGGCGCGCGCAGACGCCTGCTCGGCATGTTCGACGTGCTGCGCGAGTGGTTCGCATCGGCGGATTTTCATGGCTGCGCGTTTCTGAACGCGGCCGGCGAGATCGAATCCGCCGACGATCCGATCCGCGTCGTCGCGCGCAGACACAAGGCACGGCTGCTCGGTTTCGTGCGTGCCGAATGCGTCGCGTTCGTAGCGGAAGCGCAAATCGATGCGCGTCGCGCGGCGCCGCTCGCGCGGCAATGGCTCGTGCTGCTCGACGGCGCGATCGCGGTGGCGCTCGTGAGCGGCGAAGCCGATGCGGCGCTCGACGCGCAGGCGGTTGGCAAGACCTTGCTCGATGCGGCAGCGAAACCCGCCGCAACCAAACGGCCGCCATCGCGGCGCACCATAACCTGACTGAGGAACCATCATGGCCGATACGATCGAAGCTCGCCCGCCGCTGCCGCCATTCACTCGCGATACCTCGATCCAGAAAGTGCGCGCCGCGGAAGATGCGTGGAACACGCGCGAACCCGAGCGCGTAACGCTCGCGTACACGACGGATAGCGTGTGGCGCAACCGCGCCGAATTCGTGCATGGCCGCGCGGAGATCGTCGGCTTTCTGCGCCGCAAGTGGGCGAAGGAGCTCGACTATCGGCTGATCAAGGAGCTGTGGGCGTTCACCGATAACCGCATCGCCGTGCGCTTCGCGTACGAATGGCACGACGATTCGAACAACTGGTTCCGCTCGTATGGCAACGAGAACTGGGAGTTCAACGAGCATGGTCTGATGGCGCATCGTCACGCAAGCATCAATGACCTGCCGATCCGCGAAGCCGACCGCTTGTATCGCTGGCCGCTCGGCCGGCGGCCAGACGATCACCCCAGCCTGTCCGATCTCGGTCTGTAGACGTTCCCACCACATTCATCGCCGGCGGCGCACCCGATGCGCGCCGCGAACTTCTTTACCGCTTGTTCATCACGGCGCCATCGGTTCTCCGTTATCGTGGCGGTTCCGGCTGCGGGGGCGCGTCGCGTGCCCGGCCGAGCGAGTCCTCAACATCGACCGCACGGCTTCAGGTACAGTGCGCGACGGGCGGCACGCGGATCGCCAGAACACCATGACACCGGCGCTCGACCGGTGACGGAGAAGAAATGCACTTCAGGCAGATGAATAAGAATATCCGGCGCGCCGCGGTGGCGCTTTTCGCCAGCTTCGCGGCGCTCTCCGCGGCGCACGCGGGCAACTGGTGTGACGGCGGTGTATGGGTCGACGCGATGCTCGGCTCGTATCACATCAACCCCGATCCCGATACGCACTTCGAGCAGTTCAATCCCGGGCTTGGTGTCGAATGCTGGCTGAACAACCAGTGGGCGCTGACGGCCGGCGGCTTTCGCAACTCGCTGCGTCGGCCGTCCTACTACGGCGGCGGCGTATGGGCGCCGGAGTTCGCGCATTGGGGCATCGTGCGGATCGCGGCGATCGGCGGGATCATCTCCGGCTATAACTATGGCAACTGGGGGCTTGGCAGCAATCACACGATCGGCCCGGTGGTCGCGCCAATCGTGATGCTCGAATACAAGCGCGTCGGCGCGAACTTCATCGTCATTCCGCCGATCCCATCGGACAATCTGCCCTTTACGATTGGTTTTCAGCTGAAGGTAAAGTTCTGACGGAGCTCTCAATTGGCAAAACAGTCGCGACCTACAGAAAAACACTGATTTTTGGCAAAACAGTCGCGACTTGCCCTGGTGAGCGGGAATGCGGCTATAAAACTTTAGTGCTTCGCGCGTGCCAGATTACTTCGTTCGCCGAATGACAGTTGAGACTTCCTTTCGCCATTCGAGGTCTTTGCCGCAACACTTGCTTCAGCAGCTCAACCTCAAGGCTCTAAACATTAAACCCGCCGTTGCGCTTCGACCTTGAAACCGCCCTGGGTTTAAGGGCGGGGTGCCCGTTGACTTGACTGACAGCCTTTGCAACAAGCGCTTGATGTGTTCCACGAGGAGCGCGGTTGTTTTCTGACCGTGACCTCCTAAAACTACTGCTCAGTGTACCCGTGAGATGGGCGGCCCCAGTTTAGATTCAGCACACCGTTCACAACTGATGAGGACCTCCTGGAATTGCTCACCGCACACGTGAGGGAAGATCCGGTTAGGGTTGCCGTTAGCGAGACCGGTTTGAATATATCTGTATGCGCGTCAGATGCTGCCAGCGTGTTTCCACTCCCGAGAGACGACAGAGCTACCGGTGTCAACTTCCCGCAGGTCTCGAATAATTACAGTCTGCGGGGTCGCCAACGTAATGGCCGCTGCACGCAACCGCTTGAGAATGTCGAACAGCAGATCGCTCTGGCGGATTCAACCGGTGGATGCAATAGTTTGCTGGAATCGTTCGGCGGGCGTCTCGTAGTCCAGTGTCTTTCTTGGACGCTCGTTCAGTCGTCTTGCCACAGCGTTGAGTTTGGCCTGCGAATACACTGACAGATCGGTACCTTTCGGGAAGTACTGCCTCAATAGTCCATTCGTGTTCTCATTCGACCCACGCTGCCAGGGATGTTGCGGGTCGCAGAAGTAGACGGCAACGTCGGTGGCGACGGTGAAGCGCTTGTGCCCGGCCATCTCCGTCCCCCGATCCCAGGTGAGCGACTTGTAGAGTTCCTGCGGTAACTTGCTGGCATGTTTGATGAGCGCATTGATGACCGTTTCGCTGTCCTTGCTGGCTATCTTCACCAGCATGACATAGCGTGTCTGGCGCTCGACGAGCGTCGCAATCTGGCTGCTGCCGCTACCGCACAGCAGATCACCTTCCCAGTGGCCCGGTACCGCGCGGTCTTCAACGCTAGCCGGGCGTTCGCTGATCGATACGGTGTCACGAATCCTGCCGTGATCCTCCGTCTTTAGCGTGTGATGGCGCGAACGGCGCATGGCCCGGGTGCGCCGCAGGTGCTCCAGCAACTCCTTCTTCAGGGCCCCACGGGCCTGTATGAAGAGAGAACGATAGATTGTCTCGTGGGACACGTGGTAGTCCTCGTTGTCTGGGTACGCGCGTCTGAGCCATCCGGCGATCTGCTGCGGTGACCACTGCAGTTGTAGCTTGGCTGCCACGATGTGCGCCAACATCCGGTGCTCAACCAGTTTACAGGCTTTGGGTCGCTGCGCGCGATCCCACGCGAG